>JAITGX010000095.1 GCA_031280275.1 Synergistaceae bacterium | reverse complement strand
CCTTTGTACTGTAATCCGTCGAAATCAATCTCAATCCACCAAAAACCACCGTCACAGTCTTCCGTTTCCGATGTATAAACACTTTCCCACTTGCGCACTCCAATTCGCTCACAAGAACGCTCAAAACGCTCCCATGCGGATTCAGATGAGGTGAAATACTTCTTTTCTTCAAAAATATTGTTGTACTCTAAACTCCCATTAGGTTGCAGTTCAACTTGATACCATCCAAGTTGATCCATAGTTCTAACTTTGAAGATACGTCTCATTTTCTTTGTTCTCTCTGCCTTCCCATTCCTATCGCTTATGTCCGCTGTCGTTACCAAAATCTCGTACGGCAGCCTAAGGACGTCTGCGGCTAATATGAATCTTTAGGGAACGCTGATTAGCCTTACGCATTTACTTCCTCTCCCGTCTGTTCAAATCTTTGCTTTTAGTATATCTCATAATAGATATTAGACAAGCTCTTAACGTGTTGCTATTACGCGATATTGCCTCAATTGCTTCAACCAAGCAAAAAAATTCCCGATCAAATGGCGAGCTCCGTAGAGACCCTTCTCACGATCGTCAAATTCGCGAGGTATATGCGCGTTTCCAGTGAAGCAATCACGCGTTCTTGCGCGTCATAGCCTTTATCCACGATAACAATCTCCGCTTTGATTTCTTCGAAGGCACAAGTTCACCTTCAAGAAAACTTTAACTAAGTAATTTTTCGTATTGCGCTGACGCGCGGAGGGAGTTATTATTCTCTGGCAAAATGATTAGCACTCTTTTTCAAAGACTGCTAACATATATTCTCAGGAGGGATTGCAGATGAATCTCAAACCACTTGGAGACAGGATCGTAGTCAAGGTTCTCAACCGCGAGGAGAAAACAAAGGGCGGCATCGTACTGCCGGATACGGCGAAGGAAAAGCCCACCGAGGGTGAAGTCAAGGCCGTGGGATCGGGGAAGGTCCTGGACAACGGCCAGAAGTTACCCATCGAGGTCAAGGTCGGCGACCACATCATCTTCAGCAAGTACGCGGGCACCGAGGTCAAGATTGACGGCGACGAGTACGTCATCTTCAGCGAGCGGGACGTGCTCGCTATTATCGAGAAGTAGTTTCAAGCATAGGAGGTTACGATTATGGCTAAAATTCTTTCTTTTGGTGAAGAAGCCCGCCGCGCCATGCTCCGCGGCATCGACAAAGTCGCGGACACGGTTGGCGTGACACTGGGGCCCAAGGGCCGTAACGTGGTGCTTGAGAAGAAGTTCGGCTCCCCCACTATCACCAACGACGGCGTCACCATTGCCAAGGAGATCGAGCTGGAAGACCCCTTTGAGAACGCTGGAGCCCAGCTTCTGAAAGAGGTCGCCTCCAAGACCAACGACATCGCTGGGGACGGCACCACCACCGCCACGATTTTCTCCCGCGCCATCATCCGTGAAGGGATGAAAAATGTGGCCGCCGGGGCCAATGGGATGCAAATGCGCGCCGGGATCGAGAAAGCCATTGACTTTGTCGTGGAGGAACTCAAGAAAAAATCCATCGCAGTGAAAGACAAGGAGAAGATCGCTCAGGTGGCCGCCATCTCCGCCAACGACGTGGCCGTGGGCAAGCTCATCTCTGAGGCTATGGAGAAGGTGGGGGAAGAGGGCGTCATCACCGTAGAGGACAGCCAGACCGTGGGCAACACCCTGGACACGGTGGAGGGTCTTCAGTTCGACAAAGGCTACATCAGCCCCTACATGGTCACGGATGGTGAGCGCATGGAGACCAGCTTCGACGATGCCTACATCCTTATCAACGACGGCAAGATCAGTAGCATTAAAGACCTGCTGCCCGTGCTGGAGAAGGTTGTTCAGACGGGCAAGCCCCTGGTGATTATCGCCGAGGACGTGGAGGGTGAAGCCCTGGCAACGCTGGTCGTCAACAAGCTGCGGGGCGTCATGCAGGTTGCCGCCGTCAAGGCCCCTGGTTTCGGTGATCGTCGCAAGGCTATGCTTCAGGATATCGCCATCGTCACCGGCGGCCAGGTCATCAGCGAGGAAGTTGGCCTGAAGTTTGAGAACACCGAGCTTTCCATGTTGGGCAAGGCTAAGAAGGTACGCATCACGAAAGAGGATACCACCCTCACTCAGGGCGCGGGCAACCCAGAGGAAATCCGCAAGCGCGCCGCTCAGATTAAGAAAGAGATCGAGGACTCCACCTCCGACTACGACAAGGAGAAGCTGCAGGAGCGCCTGGCCAAGCTGGTGGGCGGCGTAGCGGTGATCCAGGTGGGCGCGGCGACGGAAACCGAGCAGAAAGAGCTGAAGCACCGCATCGAGGACGCGCTGAACGCCACCCGTGCGGCTGTCGAGGAGGGTATCGTGGCTGGAGGCGGCGTGGCCGCTCTCAACTGCGCCAGTGCTCTGGAGGGTTTCGTGAACGGCCTGAAGGGCGACGTGAGGACGGGGGCGCAGATTGTTCTGACCGCGCTGAAGGCCCCGCTGTTCCTCATCGCCGAGAACGCCGGCTACCAGGGCGACGTGGTGGTCGAGAAGGTTAAGACGCTGAAGCCAGGACAGGGACTGAACGCGGCTACCGGTGAGTACATCGACATGGTGACGGCGGGTATCATCGACCCGGTGAAGGTTACTCGCTCCGCTTTGCAGAACGCGGGCTCTATCGCCGCTATGGTGCTGACCACCGAGGGCATCGTGGCCGACAAGCCTGAGAAGAAGGATTCCCCAATGCCCGGCGGCGGAATGGGCGGCATGGGTGGAATGGACGGCATGTACTAGCAAAAAAATCAACGGGCTCCCTCACGGGGGCTCGTCGATTTAAGGAATCACCGATTAAGGAAACGAAGCCCTTGTGGGGCTCTGCCCCATGCTCTGCGCTGAAAATTCGTTGAACACCTCCGCTACCGGCTCCACAGGCAGGTCTTTCAGGGGAATCGCGCTTTTGGGTCCCACGAATTTTTCCGCGCAGAGTTCCCGGAACCAGGGCATTCTCAGGCCCATCAACCTTGAGGTGGAGCGGCTGAAAAGCCCCAGGGTCGGAAGGCCGCCAAGCGCGGCGAGATGAAGAGGCCCTGTGTCGTTTCCCACGGCCATGTGGCAGCACAGAGCCGTTCCCGCCATTTTCCTAAAATCCAGCCTTCCCACCAGGTTCAGCAGATTGGGAGAGGTCACGGCATCCTCGACTTGCCGTCCAATCGCTTCCTCGGCGGGGCCGTGCCCGTTCAGAACAATCCCCCACCCCTCAGCCGCCAGGGGACGGAGAAAACCAATCCACCGGTCGGTGGGCCACATTTTTTTTCCCTTCCCCGCGCCGAGCAGAACAAAGAGACGGCGTTCTGGCAGGTGAGACGTCAGAGCGCGGGCCACCGCCAGGTCCTCCTCCGGAACGAAAACCGACGGCAGGTCACGGGCCGCCGCGTCGAAGCCGCAAGCGTGGGCCCAGGCCTCCAACCCTATGTGATAGTTGTGGTTGAAGAACAGGGAACTCTCCCCGATGCGATGCGATGCGCGGCTGAAACGCGCCAGCAGGGCAGTTTTCCCCCCCCGCTGACCGGAGACCACCCACTTGTAACCGCCGCCGCGGATTTTGCGGAGGGTTCGCCGCCACTCTCTCAGGGGGCTCTTGCGCCCAGCGAGAACGTCATTAATATAGGGCTGCGCGCGGAAGAACTCCGAGTAGTCTGGGTTGGTCAGAAAGGTCAGGTGCGTCTCCGGAAAGCGCCGCTTGAAGTTGCAGGCATCTGCGGCGGCCTCCAGCGCGTCACCGAATGCCCAAAAGCGTATCCACAGCACCTTGTCCCCCAGCTTTGGAAGGGCAACGCTCCACCGCGTGTTTTTTTCCTTCATTTTCCCGTCCCCCTGACGAGGAAAAATTTCGCTCTGTGGTAGAGGTCTTTCGCGAAGAGCCATGCGATAACAAAGCCATCCCAGAGAAAAATGTCCCGTTTGAGGCGGAACAGTATCGTTTGGTAACACTGCCGTGAGTGCCGGTGCGTTAGCGGGGACTTCTCGGACACGTCGATCATCAGGTCCACCAGCTCCTCAGGGCTGAGGCGCCCCCAGGGCGTTTTGATAAAGGCCCTCCAGTAAAGGCGGTCCACGACGGAGCCCCGCAGGGTCTCCCAGGGTTTGGGCGCCAGCATCGCGTGCAGGATAGAGTTGGCGACGGCCGCGTCGTGAACGTCATCACAAAATTTGGAATTGAGGTGAGCGTAGCCGTTATTAAAACGGCTTTCCAAAATTTTTATGTCGCCGCGGAAACAGGAATTGATGAGGTCTTGGTCCGACATGTCCGCGCAGTGCCGGTAACGCCTGACCCAGGCGGCGCTTTGCTGAATCAGCTGGCAGCGCTTCCGTATTCGCTCCAAGTCCATTACCAGGACGCCGGAGTTGACATAGACCCTTCGGTCGCAGCGCATGAGAAAAAGCCGGAACGCTTTGGAGGAAAAGCGCCGGTAGCTCTCGCCGGCGGGGCGGTCCAGCACGCCGCCCAGGGAGCGTCCATCCAGAGGAACGTCCCAGAGTTCCTGAATGTCCACGTTGACCACCACGTCGCAGTCCAGGTAGATCACCTTATCCAACGGGAGAACGTCGGGGAGCAGCAGGCGGAAAAGCGAACCCAGGGAAAGGCGGTTTTGCACCATGCTGACGGCGTCGTCCCCCATGCGCTCCATATGGGGAGAAACGTCGTAAAACGTGATTTTTTGGCCGAAAAGTCCCGCAGTTTCCTCCAGCAGGGCGCGGTTGTGATCCGTCAGGGTCTGGTCGTGCAGGATGTGGACGCGGACCGGGCTTTGCGTGCGCTCAAAGATAGAGGCCATGACGACCCCCGCGTGCCTGGAATAGGAGCCTTGCGGGTCATAGACCGCCAAGACCACGTGAACGGTGTCCGAGATGACAAACAACCCCCTCATCATCCCCCGCTTTGCGAGGGTTTTTGTTTTTTGATCCATTGAGCGTTACGTGAACTTTTGGGTAAATATCCGCGGCAAAGTGCTACTTGACGAATGCCTGCTGATTGTATAAAATAAATTCTAAGCTGTTCATCCTTAAATTTTTAAAGGGCGGCATAGCCAAATGGTAAGGCAGAGGGTTGCAAACCCTTTATCCCCAGTTCGATTCTGGGTGCCGCCTCCAAAAAAGCCCTTTTCAAAATTTCTGCGCTTAAAGAGAGCCGCGGACTTACGTGAAGTCAGGCCGTTTTTTTCGGATGTGAGCGAGGACGCGCTCAGCGGAGGCGTTTAAGACCAGTTCCTCAGGGAAGTCAATCCTTTCCAGCATGGCCAGGGCCAAGTCGGTCTCCCCCACCCGCTGGCAGATGTGCGCGTCGGAGTTGACGGCGACGGAGACGCCGTGTTTCATGCAGAGCCGCGCGATTTCCTCGCAGTTTTGCGCGCACTTCGGGCTTTGGTGAAAGGCGTGATAGTTGTTGATCTCCACGATTTTACCCTTCACGCCGAACTCCCGGATCACGCGCTCGTAATCGAAGGGGTAGGCCACAGTCTCCGGGTGCCCTATCATATCCACCAGGGGGTTGTCCGCCAGCCGCAGGTACAGCTCCGTGTGGGCCGCTGGGCTCAATGGAGGCGCTATGACCT
Source organism: Synergistaceae bacterium (assembly GCA_031280275.1). Taxonomy (GTDB): domain Bacteria; phylum Synergistota; class Synergistia; order Synergistales; family Aminobacteriaceae; genus JAITGK01. The sequence goes on along the minus strand of JAITGX010000095.1, from coordinate 37,009 downwards.
CGTGCAGGCTGGCGATCACCCAGTCCAGGCGGGACAACAGGCGTTCGTCCGCGTCCAGGCCGGCGTCTATGTTGAGTACGTTGGCCTCGATGCCCCGCAGCACCGTGACTCCCCCTATCTTCCTGGGATATGCGACGAGATTCCAAAAATAAAGGCGATGACAGGCCCCTTCCATTGCGGTGCCGTGGTCGGTGGAGGCAATCAGCTCCAAATTCTTCTCCCTCGCGGCGTCGGCCATTTCCTTGATCGTGCTGTAGGCGTGGCCGGAGGCCAGGGTGTGGGTGTGCAAATCCGCGTGCAATGTGATCAAAATTCCGCTCCATCCCTTTCCGAAAGTCTTGGGCTTCATTATACGCCTAACGCGGGAGCGCAGGAAACGTCGTGTATAATGTCTCGTGAAAGATCGACGCCGTAAGGCCGTAAGGAGGAAGTTTTTGAATGATTCTTGAGGAAAAGCTGCAGCTTTTGACCGATACCATCGAGGCTGAGCCCGGAGAGTTGAAACCTGACCTGGAACTGAGTTCGCTGGATATCTGGGATTCCTTGGCGAAACTCTCCGTGTTAGCCATGTTCATTTCGAAATTCAACCGGGAACTCGAAGTCGAGAAGGTTCGAGCCTTCAAAACCGTAGGAGACATCCTGGCTGAAATGCACGAATAGGGGACTATGAACGTCATTGAAGGAGCGCCCGGAATCGAGGCTGTTGAGTACTGGCATCCAGCTCAGGGCGCCAGTAACGACGACCTGGCCCGGGAATTCGGCGACTGGGACGCGCGGAAGGCCTATCGCGTCACGGGCGTGCGCAACCGCTACGTGGGTAATGACAGGCTTTCCGACATGGCCGCCGCGGCGGCGGAGAAACTTTTTCAGGCTCATTCCGTGGACCGGTCCACGGTGGACTTTTTGGTGCTCGTCACCCAGACAGGGGACTATCTGATGCCCGCCACGGCCTGCATCGTTCAGGACAAACTGCGTCTGCCTCACACTTGCGGGGCCTTTGACGTCAACCTGGGGTGTTCGGGTTACGTCTATGGTCTGTCCATCGCGAAGGCCCTCTTGACTTCTGGCGCGGCGAAGCGCCTGCTTTTGATCACGGGCGAGAAGGTCGCGCACATCAACAAAAACGACCGCAGCTCGCGTGTGCTTTTCGGGGAAGCCGCCGCCGCTACCCTTTTGTCCCGAGAAAACATTGTGGCGGAAATAGGCGGGTTCGACCTGGGCACCGACGGCGCGGGTTATAAAAACCTCATTGTGGAGGCGGGCGGCACGGCCCTGCCCCACAGCGAGGAAACAGCGCGCGGGATTGTGGACGAGGCTGGAAACGTCCGCAGCCGTGACAACCTGTTTATGGACGGCATGGAGATATTCAACTTTTCCATGAGGACTGGACCGGCCACAATCCGGGCGGCGCTCGAAAAAAACGGTGTTTCCCAGGATCAGGTGACGCTCTTCATTCTTCATCAGGCCAACAAAATGATCCTGGAGACCCTGCGCGCCAGAATGAACATCCCGAAGGAGCGTTTCTGCATTGATCTAGAGGAGATGGGGAACACCTCGTCCTGTACCATCCCCATAGCGCTGCGCAATAACATGGAAAAACTTGGCGGCGGAGATAAAATTTTGCTCTGCGGTTTTGGAATCGGCTATTCATGGGCTTCAACGGTTTTGACTTGGAGGGGAAAACAAAAATGAGCGGCTCTTTTTCTTCGCCGTTTTCGCTGGAGGGGCGGACTGTTCTTGTCACCGGCGCATCGTCCGGCATAGGGCAGGCCGCGGCGGTGCGGATTTCCCGCATGGGAGGGCGCGTTATCGCCCTAGGCCGCGACCAGGCAAAACTGGACGAAACGCTCCGCTTCTTGGAGGGGGATGGGCACGGTGTTTACAGCCTCGATTTAACGGACATCGAAGGCATAGGCCCGCGTATGGCGGAAATAGGCAAAGAAACCGGCCCTTTGCACGGACTGGTTCACTGCGCGGGCGTAGCCGAAACGACTCTGCTGCGGGACGTGAACTTCCAAACGGTGGAAAACATGTTGCGTTTGAACTGGTTTGCTTTTTTGTCTCTTTGCAAATCCGCCTGCCGGCGCGGACGGTATGGAGACGGGATGAGCGTGGTGGTCATCGCGTCGATGTCGGCTCTTCGAGGACAGGCGGGACTCAGCTTTTACGCGGGCTCTAAGGGAGCCGTCCTCGCTTCTGTTCCGGCTCTGGCCGCGGAATACGCGCCGCGCGGAATACGGTTCAACGCGATCTCCCCTTGCCCGGTCAACACTCCCATGCAGCAGGAAGCGCGAAACAATTTAGGGGAAGAATGGTACAGAAAAGAGGTGGAAGAAAAGGTTAAACTCGGCCCCTTGGAACCTGAGGACGTGGCCGACGCGGTCGTTTTCCTGTTATCCTCGGCGAGCCGACGCGTTACCGGAACCAACATGGTGGTCGATAGCGGCTGGTCTTTGATGTAACCATGTTTACCTCGCCTGCCGAACTGACCACCCGTTTGTCCGCCATTTTCGACGAATTGAGCATTGAGTCCCTCTGCCTGCACACCGACCTGACTCCTATAGGGCCGCTTGAAGGCGCGAAGACGAGAGCCGAGCAACTGAAGGGATACGCGGACGTTCTCCTTTCCGCCCTGTCGGGACGGATTTTTTTACTGCCTACCTTCAGCTATTCTTACCCCAAAACGCGGGTCTACGACGTTCAAAAAGACCCCTGCGAGGTGGGCATATTAAACGAATATTTTCGCAAGAGCACGGACAGCCGGCGCACCCGCGCGCCGGTGTTTAATTTTTGCGTGCTGAATGACAGAGAGAATACTTTCAATTATGGAGTATTGGCCGATCCCTTTTCTAGTGGCTCAGTTTTTGCTCAAATGACGGAATATCGGACGTGGATGGGCTTTTTGGGCACGACGCTGACAAGCGTTTCTTTCATGCATTATGTGGAACACGTGGCGGACGTAGGGTACCGCTATTACAAGTCCTTTCCTGGTAAAGTGGTGGACGGGAACTTCGAGGTTCCCGTCGATTTTGGTTACAAAGTGAGGGTGCTTCACCCCGATTTCGTCAACGAAAATGACTGGGGAAAAATAGACAGGGACATGGTTGAATCTGGACTCCTGCGCAAATACTCCTTGGGCAACGGAGAGCTGCTGCTTTTCAGGTGTGACCTCGCGTTCCCCTATTGGAGCGATCTTCTGCGCAAGGACGACCTTTACGTCTTCACGGAAAGGGCGCGCCGCTCCATAGAGGCGCTGAAAAAACGCGTTGGTTATCCCTTCACCCTAGAGATGTTCGAGGCGCCGCAATGACAACGCCTCAGGGTTCGGGACAGGACATGTACGCCCTTCTCTCCCGCCTTTACCCTATGTGCCGCTCGCTCACCGGCAGGGGGGTGAGGCAAACACTCTTGATTCTGCGGGAGTACCTGCCCGGCCTGGAAATCCGCGAAGTGCCGTCGGGAACTCCCTGCCTGGACTGGACGGTGCCGCAGGAGTGGGACATCCGGGACGCCTGGATCGAGGACGAGACGGGGAAAAAATGGGTGGACTTCCGCGAGTGCAACCTGCACGCCGTGGGGTACTCCACGCCTATCGACGCCTGGCTGACGCCGGAGGAGCTGGACGCCCGCCTCTACTCCCTGCCGGAACAGCCCGGGGTCATCCCCTACGTCACGTCCTACTACGCGCCCCGGTGGGGGTTTTGTGTTCCCCACGAGCTTCGCGAAAAAATGAGGAAACATCTGGGCCGCTTCCGCGCCGTCATCGACAGCGAACTGAAACAGGGCTTTCTGAACTACGGCGAGCTGGTGCTGCGCGGCGAAACGGACCGGGAAGTCCTGCTTTCCACCTACATCTGCCATCCATCCATGGCGAATGACAACCTTTCCGGCCCGGTTGTAACCACGTTTCTGGCCCGCTGGCTGGCAGAGCGTCCACGGCGTTTGACCTACAGGGCGCTGTTCATCCCGGAGACCTTGGGCTCCATCGTGTACCTGTCGCAACACCTGGAAGCGCTGAAAGCGAAAGTGGCTGCCGGGTACGTGCTGACTTGCTGTGGTGACGAGAGAGCGTGGTCGTTTCTTCCCTCCCGCGCGGGGAACACCCTGGCCGACCGTGCGGCCCGCCACGTGCTGAGGCACCATGCCCCCGGCTGGATGGAACACTCGTTCCTCACGCGAGGCAGCGACGAGCGCAACTGGTGCGCCCCCGGCGTGGACCTGCCCGTGGCCTCTATCATGCGCAGCAAGTACGGCACGTTTCCCGAATACCACACCTCCCTGGACGACTTGAACCTTGTCACGGCCAGGGGGCTGAGCGAGGCGCTGGAGGCTTACAAACTCTGCGCGGCGGTGCTGGAAAGAAACGCCGTCTGGCGCGCGGCATGCCTGGGGGAGCCGCAGTTGGGCAAGCGAGGGCTTTACCCGGCGGTGAGCTTCGTGGGCAGCGCCGAGGGCTGGGTGCGGGACATGAAGAACATCCTGGCCTACAGTGACGGGGAACACGACCTGCTTTCCATCGCCGAACTCATCGGTGCACCTTTCGCCCGCTGCCTCGAAATAGCGGATAAGCTGGCCGCTGCCGGACTGCTGGCGTGAAACCCTAGGCTCCTCATCCAGACTCACCAAGTCGTCCCTTTAGATTTCATATACAATTGTGATAAACTCTTCCCAATAATAAATACTTCATGTCAGATCGATCGTTCATCTAATGATGTGAGTTGAAATGGGAGGCATGTTTTTTGAATTTTCAAGACGTTTATTTCCGCCTGGAACGTTTCTGGGCGGCTCAGGGTTGTGTGGTGCAGCAGCCCTGCGGCATTGAGGTAGGGGCCGGCACCATGAACCCGGCCACCTCCTTGCGCGCCCTGGGGCCGGAACCCTGGCGTGCCGCCTACGTTGAGCCGTCACGCCGCCCCTCGGACGGACGCTATGGAGAGAACCCCAACCGCCTCCAACACTACTACCAGTATCAGGTGTTCATTAAGCCCGCGCCCTCCAATATCCTGGATCTTTACATCCAAAGCCTGGTTTCTCTGGGAATCGACCCGCAGGAACACGACATCCGATTCGTCGAGGACGACTGGGAAAATCCCACGATAGGAGCCTGGGGGCTGGGGTGGGAGGTTTGGCTCGACGGTATGGAGGTGACGCAGTTCACCTACTTTCAACAGATGGGAGGGATGAACATGGAGCTGGTTCCGGCGGAGATCACCTACGGCATCGAACGCCTCGCCATGCACATTCAAAAAACAGAAAGCGTCTACGACCTAGCGTGGTCGGGCCGCGTTACCTATGGTGACGTACACCTGAAAGGTGAGGTGGAGTACTCTCACTACAACTTCAAGATCGCGGACGTGCCCATGTTGTTCCAGCTTTTCACCCTCTACGAGGCCGAGGCGGGACGCGTCCTGGATAAGGGTTTCGTTCTTCCGGCCTACGATTACGTTTTGAAGTGTTCTCACACCTTCAATCTGCTGGACGCGCGCAACGCCATCAGCGTCACGGAGCGGACCGGCTACATTGGCCGTATCCGCGCTCTGGCCAGCCGTTGCTGCACGGCTTACGCCGCCATGCGCGAGGAGATGGGGCATTCCCTTGCCGGAAAATTTTCCGCGGCTGAAACGGCTGAAAAGGAAGGCGGCGCCAGATGAGCGCAAAAGACCTGCTTTTAGAGATAGGGACGGAGGAAATTCCGTCGCGGTTCATTCCATCCATGCTCGTAACGCTGAAAAACCTGGCGGAGGAGGGGCTGAAGCAGCTCCGGTTCCCCTTCCAGGGCACACGTGTCTACGCGACGCCGCGCCGGTTGGTGCTCTTCGTGGACGGTCTGGCCGATCGTCAGGAGGACCTTGTTGCCGCCTACAAGGGGCCGCTTTGGGTCTCAGCCTTCGACGAATTGGGTAACGCGACGCGGGCGGCGGAGGGCTTCGCCAAGAGCAAAGGCGTCTCCGTCAACGACCTGAAGGACGTGAACGTGGACGGCGTGCGTTACGCTTTCGCTCACGTCCGGGAAGAGGGCAGGCTTGCGGGCGAAATCCTGCCGGGTTTCCTGCCGGGGCTCATCGGCAAGCTGGTGTTTCCCAAAAACATGTACTGGCAAGACCCCACGGTGCGTTTCGCGCGCCCCATACGCTGGCTCGTGGCCCTGCGGGGCGCGGAACTCATCCCCTTCACTTACGGCGGCGTGGAGAGCGGCCGCGTTTCCTCCGGGCACCGTTTTATGGGGGATAAGTGCGTGAAGATACCAAGTTCGGACGAGTTTCTGGACCGGCTTTACGACAACTACGTTATTTTGGACCAGGTAAAGCGGAAGCAGAAAATTCTCGCGGGAATAACGTCCCTGGAACACGAAACCAGCGGCGTGGTGGAGATGGACCCTGCCCTGACGGAGGAGAACCTGTACCTGGTGGAGTACCCCGTGCCCTTCATTGGCTCCTTCGATGAGCGTTTCCTCGAAATGCCCCAGGAGGTTCTGACCACCTCCATGAAGAAAAATCAGAAGTACTTCGCCGTGCGAACCAAGGAGGGCAAGCTGACGAACTCCTTCGTGGGGGTCGCGAACAACCGAGCGATGGACATGCGGGTCATCCGGGAGGGTAACGAGCGCGTGCTGCGCGCCCGGCTGGAGGACGCGGCTTTCTTCTGGGCGGAAGACCGCAAGCGTCCCCTGGCTCAGCACGTGGAGCGTCTCAAAGACGTGGTGTATCAAGAAAAGCTGGGTACCATGCACGACAAGGTGATGGAGACGCAAAAGCTGGCGGCGTGGCTCTGTGAAGAGCTGAAAATGCTGGAAATAGCGAAGCTGGTAGAGCGAGCGGCGTTCCTCGCCAAAGCGGACCTAGTGACCCACATGGTGGGCGAGTTTCCGGAGCTTCAGGGGATCATGGGACGCGAGTATGCCCTCGCCAGCGGTGAAGATCCCAGAGTAGCCCTGGCCATCTGCGAGCAGTACCTGCCCAAAACCGCGTCGGACGGAGCGCCCACCGACAACGTGGGGGCGATCTTGGGCCTGGCCGAGCGGGTTCACGTCATTGTAAGCTGTCACAAGGCCGGCCTAGAGCCCACGGGCTCCCAAGACCCCTATGCCCTGCGCCGGGCCGCCCGCTGCATCAACGAGATCCTCTGGGCGCGGAAACTGGACGTAGACGTCTGCGAGATGGTTCGTACCTCCGCCGGGCTCAGCCTCACGGACGGGGCCACGGTGGAGCGGGTTTTCGCCTTCCTCGGCCAGAGGCTTCTGGTACAGCTCAAGGAAAAGGGCTGCGAGCACGAGCTGGCGAAGCTGGCGATTTCCGTAACGCGGAACCGCCCGCTCCAAGTGCTGCGCTTGATGGAGGCCCTGAGCAAGGTAAAGGACGAGCCCTGGTTCGACGCTCTAGCTATGTCGGCGATGCGGGTGCGCAACATCCTTCAGAAGGCGGGGGAAGTGGGGGACGCCGTGGAGCCCTCCCTAGCCGTCACGGACGCGGAGAAGACGCTTTACGCCGGGGTAGCGCGTTTGGAGCCAGTGGTGGAAGCAGCGCTCAGAGGCGCGGACTGGGGGGGGCTGACGGCCTCTTTGTCGGAGTTGTCGCCGGCCATTTCAGGCTTTTTCGACAGCGTGATGGTTATGGACTCCGACGCAAAAATCCGCGCCAACCGCCTGGCGCTCCTGAAGCGCTGCAACGCCCTTTTTGAAGAGGTGGGAGACCTGGGCTCCCTGAAACTCCAGAAAGAAAAAGCGTAAGGCGTCTTAGGGAGACGGATCATGACGTGGAAGGGACTTGGAATGGGACTTTTGTTTTTCGGCGGGATGTTAGGCGGTTTCACGGCGGGACACCTTTTTTTCTTCGAGCGATACACGCCGGGAATAGCGATGTTTGCGCTGACCGCCCTTTTCCTGTTTTTCGCCCTGGCCGACCTGACACCTTCCGCCGAGGTGGGCGATGAGGTCTTCGCCAATCTGACAGAGCTGCAAAAATCCCTGTCGGCGCTGGCTTTCCTGGTCGCCGAGGACGCCGTGGACGGAGCCAAGCGCATCGGGCGTTCCATGCCCTGCACTCCGGCGGAGCTGAACAAACTGGAAGATTCCCTGCTGCCGCTCTTAGCCAACCTCCGCGTTCCGATCAAAGACCGGGAGCATATCTTACAGGAACTCGACAAACTGAGAGCTCGCTCCCGCCAAACCCAGGGCCGCCGCGTCCTGACAAAGGGCGGAACCCCATAGCGGCAGGCTCTTTCAATGAACGGCCCCGCCGTCGCCTCGGGCATGGGGGCTGGCGGGGCCTGTCGGCGTCTGCACGGGTTGGCTCGCGGACGCCGCCAAAGGCGCGAGGGGCGCCGTCACCTCGCACGACTGGTTTTACCGGCGCAATTCGAATTCCTCGGCAAGGAGGGAGACGGCTTCGTCGGCTTTCGCGCCGTCCACCAGCACGGAGATGTTGATGTCGGAGGTGGATATCCCACGTATCTCTATAGAGTGGCGGCGCAGCGCGGAAAACACCCGTCCCGCCACGCCGGTGGCGGCGTTCATCCCGTCGCCCACGGCGGAGACCTTCGCGACGGGAACGCCGGGCTCGACGGCCCAGTTTTTCACGCCGTTTTCTTCCATACAGGCGCGGATGGTTTCCAGCACCGTCTCGGCATCACCGTCCAGCACGGTGAAGGTCAGAAACGACAGGTCGTCGTCGCTGGTGGTTGCTATCATGTCGATGTTCACCCCGGCCAGCGCCAAAGCCTGAAAGATAGCGGTGAGCACGTCACCGTCACCGGGGATTCGCTTGACGACAAATTTCATCTGTCCGCGCGCGACGGTTACGCCCGTCACGACGGAGCCCTCCAGCCATTCGGGAAGTTCTTTGACCACGTAAGTACCCCTTTCTTCCGAAAACGTGGACGCGCAGTAGAGTATCACCCCGTACTTGCGCGCCAGTTCCACGGACCGCATGTGCAGCACCTTCGCCCCCAGAGAGGCGAGTTCCAGCATTTCCTCGTAGGTGATGTGGTCCAGCTTCCGCGCGCCGGGCACCTTGTTTGGGTCGCAGGTGAAGACGCCGGGGACGTCGCTGTATATCTCGCACAGCGTTTCTGCCCCCGCGGAGACGGCCTTTGCGGCTATGGCCACGGCGGACGTGTCCGAGCCCCCGCGCCCCAGGGTCGTCAGATCACCGTCAGGCGTTACCCCCTGAAAACCCGTGATGACCACAACGCTGCTGCTCTGAAAATCCCGCTGCAGCAGGGATAGGTCAATGTCCTGGATGCGCGCGTTGCCGTGTTCCCTCGTCGTCTCAATGCCCATTTGGAAAGCGTTGCGCGAGACCGCCGTGACCCCCAAGTCCCGCAAAGCCATCGCCAAAAGCGCCGCCGAGACCTGTTCTCCCGTGGCCAGAAGCATGTCCAGCTCACGGGCGGGTGGTTCCGGCGAGACCTCCTTCGCCAGCGCGATCAGCCCGTCCGTGGTCTTGCCCATGGCGGAAACCACCACGACCATCTTATTGAAGCCTGGCGCGCCCGTATCCAGGCGTTTCTTGACGCGCGCCGCCACGTGTTTGATTTTTTCGGGCGTCGCCACGGAGGACCCCCCGTACTTCTGCACTATCAGCGGGACCGCGGCGGAACCGTTTTGCCTTTTCATCATTACGGTCATTACGGTTTCTTTCATTACAGTTTCCTTAAGTCCTCGACGATTTGCGTTTTGGAAAGCGTCTGCTCGTCCGCCGTTTTGATGACCTTCGCAGGGGAACCCGCCACTACGGCCCCGGCGGGAACGTCCCGTGTCACCACGGCTCCGGCAGCCACCACGGCCCCGTCTCCGATCTGGACGCCCTCTAGAACCACGGCGTTGGCCCCCACCAAGACGTTATCCCCGATAACGACGGGCACGGCGGAGGCCGGCTCCACCACGCCCGCGATCACCGCCCCCGCCCCGATGTGGCACTTGGCGCCGATCCGCGCCCGCCCGCCCAGGACGCAGTTCATGTCGATCATGGTGCCCTCGCCGATAGATGCGCCGATGTTGATCACAGCCCCCATCATGACCACGGCGTTTTTCCCGATCGCGACTCTGTCCCGAATGACCGCGCCGGGCTCGATCCGCGCCTCGTAGCGCGTCAGGTCCGCCAGGGGCACGGCGGAGTTGCGGGCGCTCACCTCCACCTCCGAGGCCGAGACGCGTCCCGCGTGCCTCGCCAGGGCCTCCATGAGAACGGCGCAGTCCCCGCTGACGGTGCCAAAGTCCGCGCCTCCCACGAACTTCAGCTCCCCCCAGTCCAGACCCCTCAAATCCCCAGCGACGAAAGCGCGGGCCGGGGTGCGCTTCTTCGATTCTTTAATCAGGCGAATAATTTCCTCGGTGTTCATCTCGTTGGTGTTCATCTCGTTCATCTTGTCCATAGTCTTCCCTCAGTTTTTCCTCCCAAAATTTTCCGGTTTTACCGGGTACCGCGCAAAACGTCCTCGAAGGTGTAGAAGCCCTTCTCCGCGCCCGCGGCAAACAGGGCGGCACGCAGCGCGCCCAGGGCGAAGACAGTGCGGGACAGGGCGCGGTGGGTGAAGGAGAGCACCTCGCCCTCGTTGGCAAAGTGGGCGGCGTGGTCGCCTGGAACCCCTCCCAAGCGCAGGGAGTGCGTGGGGCAGTCCCGCCCAGCCGCCTCCCGCAGAAAAATAGCCGTGCCGGAGGGGGCGTCTTTTTTCTTGTTGTGGTGCGTCTCCTCGATTTCCATATCCCAGTCAGCCAGAAGAGGCGCGTAGTCCCGCAGAATCATCTTCAGCACGTTGACGCCCGTGGCAAAATTAAAGCTCTGCACCACGGCAGTCTCCCCGCCCAGGGTCTTCAGCGCAGCGAGGTGTTCCTCACCCAGGGCCGTGGTGCCAATCACCAGCGCCGCGCCATGAGTCCTGCATAGCTCCATCGTCCCGGCAAGGGCGGCGTGGGACGAGAAATCCATAAGCACCTCCGGTTTTCCCCAGCACTCCATCCCCGCCAAGTCTGAAGACAAGACCGCCTCGTGCCCTGCCTGGCTGAAAACGCTCTCAATCTCCTGGCCCATCCGCCCGGAACGCCCGATTATTCCGTATTTCAAGATTTTTTCCCGCATCCGCGTCATCCTTTCTCGCCAGTCACTTCATATCCGTCTTCATATCCATTATAATAAATCTTTAGCTTCGAACGTTGCACTAAGTAAAAACAGAGGGCGTTCTTCCGGTAGTAGGACGGAGGTTCCCTGTAGGAAAGAAACGGGTATTGTGGTATTCTTGCGAAAAAACTTTATTGAGGGAGATAAACCCGGAATGGAACGATATAACGCGTTGCTGGGCGTCCACCCAGCGGCCAGCGCCGACGAGATAGAGGAAGCTTATCAGAGCAAAAGGCGCGAGATAGCGCCGGAGCGGTTCACCCAGGGCTCCGAGGAGCACCAGCGCGCCCTGGCGGCGATGCAAGAGCTGGACAGGGCCTACAACGAGGCGCTTATGGCCAGCTTCGCGCCCATACGGGCCTTTTCCGCCGCTCCGCCAAAAACGCCCCAGCCTCATCCTGTAAGTCCAGTAGAAGAGGTGGGTATTCCCCCGGAGTCCCTCGCGTTCGTGCGCTCGTCCTACGTGCCGCCGCCGCGCCCAGCCGCAAGAGATCTCAAAGGGCTCGTGGAGGAGGCGCCTATCTCCTTTTCCGACGCGCAGCTTTTGAACATGGACGTGGGGGCCCTGCGGGAGAGCGCGTCTCTGGGGGAGGAAGAACCGGGGGTTCTGACCTTCGGGATTCAAGACCCGCTCGCGCGTTTTTACGTGAGGGCGTACCTGGGGTTTGCCTTTTTCGACCTGGTGATGACCCTGCTGCTGGGCGCGGTGTGGCGAGGGATGTCAGGCCGCTACGTGGCCTTCGTGAGCGAGGCTATGCCAAACCTGTCCTTGGTTCAGGCCTTGGTGGAGAACCGGCCTTCCTTACTTATGTCCATCGTGACACCGTTTTTCTCCACGCTGTACCTTTTTTTCTGCTCCCTGCCCATGCCCGTCGTCACGCGGTTTTTCGTCATGGGTCAGCCTACGGAGAACGGGACAGCGCGCTGGATGCTCACCTTCGCGTCCATCATGGCCGCCTATGCCATTTACGCCCTGACCGGGTTCCTGTTCCAGCTGCTGCCTCCCGCCTGGGCTGGCTCCTCCGCCAGTCTCTTTTTTGTCGCCCCCGCCCTCTGTCTCGTCACGATACGTTATCAAGGTTTTTAAAGGAGAGAAAGTGAGTTGAGGTTGAGATCGTTTCCGGGCCTGCGCGTATTGGATCGCTTCATCTTGCGCGAGCTTTGCGGGCCCTTTCTTCTGGGGGTATTTATTTTCACCATGATTCTCGTGACGGGAGACGTGCTCTTTCAGGCCGCGATGCTGGTCATCGAAAGGGGCGTGAGCCTGTCGGTGGTGCTGCGGCTCTTCGCCTACCGTCTGCCGGAGCTGGTCACCCTGACCCTGCCGATGTCCTGCCTTTTGTCCACGCTCTTGGGCATGACACGCCTCGCCTCCAACAACGAACTTATCGCCCTCAAATCCCTAGGGGTTTCCTACTACCGGATGCTCCGCCCGGTGGCCCTGGCCTCCTTCGTCATCTCCGCCGGGGCTCTGGCTTTCAACGAAACGGTGGTGCCCTTCGCCGTCGAAGCCGCCGACAACCTGATGCGTTACGAGATTCTCAAGAACCAGGCCTCCGCGCTCCAGGAAAAGGTCTTTCTGCGGGACGGGAACGGCGGGGCTCTGCGGCGCGTCCTTTACCTGGAGACTCTGGACGCGGAGAACGGCCTCATGAGCGGCGTCCTGGTGAATGACTTCGATAATGGCCGGCTGGCCCGCACGTCCCTGGCCCGAAGGGGGCTCTGGAGGGATGGAGAGTGGTGGCTCGAGGACGGACAGGTCTTCGAGGTTTCGGAGAAGGGTGACGTGCGCCTGCTTTTGCGCTTCGATCGGCAAAAACTGGCCTTGACCCTCACGCCAGGGCAGCTTCAGCGCCGAACGAAGCGCCCGATGGACATGAGCGCCCTTGAACTGTGGGGCTACATGGACCAGGCTCGCATGGAGGGGAACAGCCTGCGACAGGTCATGGTTCTTTTCCATTTGAGACTGGCCGTTCCTTGGGCCTGCGTCATACTGGCGCTCCTGGGGACCAGCTTCGGTGCGTCCCAGCGGGGCCGGGCCGGGTCAGGTTTGGCGTTTTTCATTAGTCTTCTCATCGTGTTCGCGTACTACGTTCTTATGTCCTTGTGCCGCGCCCTGGGCGAGGCCGGGAACCTGGCGCCGGTGCTGGCCGCCTGGACGCCCAACATCCTGTTTCTGGTCGTGGGGATTTACTTCTCGCGGCGGGTTAACTGAGATGGCGACGGGAACGCCGATGGGGGCGGCTCCCCCGGAAGCCAGCGCGAAAAGCGCCGTCATCGCGGGCGAGGGCGTCTTGCCTGTGGAGATAGCCCGGCGGCTGAGCACCCGTGGCCCCGCGCCCCTGGTGCTCACGCTGAGGAGCGACGCGGAGGCCTTCCAGGGCATCGCTGACCCCCTGGTGCGCCTGCGCTGCCCCAGCTTGGGCCGCGTGATCCGCGAGGTTCGAAAGCACGGGGCCCAGAGCGTCATCATGGCGGGGCGCGTTCCTAAAAAGCTCATTTTTAAAAAGCTGCTCTTTCTTCCGGCTCTCTTCGACCTCTTCACCTTACGGATTCTGGCCCGGAGTGCCCGCGACGACCACTCGCTGCTGGCCTCCGTGGTTTCCGCCCTAGAAGGAGAGGGGATTACGGTACTGCCCTACTGGCACATTCTGCCGGAGTTCCTGGCCCTCGAGGGGCAGTTGGGACATAGGTGCCCCACAGAGGGCGAAAGGCGCGATTTCGAGTGCGGTGCGGCCGTCTTGAAGGTCACGCTTCCCTGTTCTTTCGGACAAGCCCTAGTGGTCGCCGATGGAGCCGTGGTGGCCGTGGAGGCCATGGAGGGCACGGACGCGGCTGTGAAGCGGGCTGGGGAGCTGGCTGCCAAGGGCGTCTTGGTCAAGATGATGCGCATGGACCAAGACCCCCGATACGACCTGCCTACCGTTGGGCCCCAGACTATAGATAACATGGCCAAGGCGGGCCTGACCTGCTTGGCCGTAGAGGCGTGTCGGACTTTGATCGTGGACGCGGAGAGGACCTTCGCTTTAGCGGAGCGTTACAATATCGCCATTTGGGGGCTGCCATGTCAGTGTTCGTGAGCTGTGGTGAGGTCAGCGGGGACATTTACGCCTCCGACTTGATACGGGCGCTGTTACGGGAGGGCACCGTGCTCCCTGGAGAGCGCCGGAAGACCTGTGGAATCTGGGGCGTAATGGGTCCCCGCGGCGTTCAGGCCGGCGGAGAGGCCATGTGGAGCTACGAGGAGTTGAAACTCATGGGGTTCACGGAGGTCATTCCGGCGATCCCGCGCATTCTGCGGCTGCGCGACCGGATAACCGGGGAGGTTCTCCGGCGGAATCCCTCCGTGGTTGTGGTGATCGACAGCCCCGATTTCCATTTTTCCCTCGTAAAAAAACTGCGGCGAGCGGGCTACAAGGGGCTGACCGTGTTCCTGGTCACGCCGACGGTGTGGGCCTGGCGCAGCGGGCGGACGCGGCTTCTGCGGGACTGGTTCGACCTCTGTCTGCCCCTCTTTTCTTTCGAGCACGAATTTCTCACCGCCCGCGGCGTCCACTCCCGGTGGGAGGCGCACCCCCTGGCCGCGGCGCTGGACGGCTACACCCCGCCCCTGGCCCTGGCGGAACGCTACCAGGGCGCGCGGGTGGTGGCGCTGATGGCGGGAAGCCGCCGCTACGACATCAAATATCACCTGGCGCAATTGCTGGGAACGGCGGAGCTTCTGCGCGGCGAGGGCCTGCTGCCCGTGTTTTCCGTGGCTCCAGGCCTTTCCGCCCCGCTCCAGAGGGAGCTGAAGGAGCGAGCGGCGGGTTTCGAGAGCTGGGACGGCGAGGGACGCGGGCTCATGGCCGTCTCGGAGGCCGTGGCGGGCGTCAGCGGCACGGTGGCGGTGGAGGCGATGCTGCTGCGGCGCTTCATGGTTGTTATCTACAACGGCGGGTGGCTCACCTGGGTCATTGCGCGGATCCTGGTGCGCGTTCCTCATATTTCCATCCCCAACTACCTCACCGACGGTCCCGTCTACCCGGAACTATTGAAAAACGAGACCCGCCCGGAGAACATCGTCCGCGAACTCCACGCTTACCTGAGTAACCCGGCAAAGAAAGCGGAAGTTGACCGGCGTTTGGAGAGCGCGAGGAAGGCCATGGGATCGGCGGATGCCGCCGCGTTCTGGGCCCGGGCCATAGCGGAGACCCTTCGCGCCAAGGCCCAGGGCACCCCTTAGCTTGAAAAGGAGTGAAAGGCATGCGGGTTGCTGTACTGACCAACGGGCCCGGTGAGCTTTGGGGCTGGGCTCGGCCCGTGATTGCGGAGCTGCGCCAAAGGGGGCATTCCGTTTCCCTGTGGCTGCTCCCCTGCCAGTTTGCCTCAGGGTACGAGCGCACTGCAGCTTCGACTCTGGGCGTGGATAAACTGGAGGGGCCGAGCGGCCCCTTGTGGACGTGGCGTGCCCTGGGGCAGGAAAAAACCGACTGCGTCTTGCAATTGGGCGGAGATTTGGCTTTTGGACGGCGTATCGCGGCATATTCGGGCGCGCCGTTGATCTGCTACGCTTATGGCTGGAAGAAGGGCATGGAACACGCGAAGGTGTTTACCGCGTATCCAAACATGGCGGCGGCCATTGACTCAGCCCTGGGGCGGCCCACCGCCCAGGCCGTGGGGGACCTGGTCAAGGACGCCCTGGCCCTGGAAAGGGGGACGCTGAAATGGGGGGAAACCGGCCTGGAGAAGGCCTCCGCCCGACTTCTGCTCTTTCCCGGCAGCAGGCCTTCGATACGGCGGATGACGCTGGGGTGGCTCATGGAGTTTCTCCGAAACCTGAAGGGGTTGGCCCCAGAAATCCGCGTGGGGACGCTCTTTCCCCCTTTCGTGCCGGAGAACGAGTTTTCCGCCTGGAGCGAGGCGGGGCTGCACCCGCTGAAGGCCGAGGCCGGAACCGCCATGAAGTCCGCGGATTACGCCCTAACCCAGCCGGGCACCAACACGCTGGAGTTGATGCATTGCGGTCTGCCTGCCCTCGTCGCCGCACCGTTGGACTTCCTAAAGGTGGCTCCGGCGGGAGGGCTCGCGGGATACCTGTTTGGGGTTCCCGCCCTGGGCCCGGCCTTTAAAGAATGGAAGATACGCAAGAGCTTGGAGCGTTACAGTGGTTTCGTCGCCTGGCCAAACCGGATCGCGGGCCGTATGGTGCTGGAAGAGGCCGTGGGGGACGTAAAGCCCAAAGGCGTGGCGGTCCGCGTGGCCTCAGCCTTAAAGGACAGGGAAAAGCTCGCCCGCGTTCGCGCGGAGCTGCTGACCCTCTCCGGCGTCCACGGCGCGGCCCTTCGTCTCTGCGACGCCGTCGACCAGGGGCAAGCCCCTGCGCCCTAACAGTCCTTCGGGCACGTGAGGGCAAGTCGAGGCGTTTTCTTATGAGTGATTTTTTTTCGCGTTTGCTGGAGGCCCGAGAGGAGCGCTGGAAACGGCGTCTCGCTTTGTCGCGGCGAGGGCCTTTGCTTACTCTGACCCTCAACCTTCCAGGGCCGGATAAATCGCTGTGGTTGGCCTTTCACGCCGCCGTCCGGGATGGCCTTGTTCAGGACTTGGCGGATTGGGGTCTCGAGTGGGTTCACGTTTCCTCACGCCAAGGGGCCGCGGGCCCGGAAGATCATTTTCTCTTTTCTCCTTCCGCCGACCCCATACAAATAAAGCGCGGGGCGATTGACCTCGAAGAAGGTCAACCAGCAGGACGCCTCCTCGACCTCGACGTCATGGCCGCCGGCGGTAAGCCGCTTGGCCGCGGCGACCTGGGCCTGCCGCCCCGCCCGTGCCTCTGCTGCCCCTGTCCAGCCAGAGAATGCGCGGCGCTCCGGCGTCACTCGGCGGAGGAGGTCTTGAAGGCGGCTCAGCGCCTTCTTGACTCCTTCGTTTCCTCCCGATGCCTGAGCGGGAAATATCGGGACTAGCCGTCCGCTCGCTTCTTCTCGAAGCCAGCCTTGCTCCCAAGCCGGGGCTGGTGACTCCTTACAGCAACGGTTCTCACAGGGACATGTCCTTTGGAACTTTTGTGAGGAGCGCCCTTGCCTTGTCCAATTGCTTCACGGGGTGTGCCGGAGTGGGGAGGGCTTTGTCCGCGCGTCCGCCGGGTGAAGCGCGCGTTTTTTTGAAGGAAATTGGAATCAAGGGAGAAAAAAACATGTACCGGGCCACAGGTGGGGTCAACACGCACAAGGGTGCGATTTACCTCCTCGGTTTTCTCTGCGCAGCGGCCGGGCGCTTAGCGGGGTTGCGGGGGAACTGTACCCCACGGGAACTGGCTCGGACAGGCGCGTCCTTCGTTCAAGGCGTCGTGGAACGCGAGCTAGCCCTCTTAGCCTCTCCGTCTAGGCTCTTCACGGCGGGGGAACGGGCTTATATGGCTTACGGCCTCACCGGAGCCCGCGGTGAGGTGGAAGAGGGCTATCCTCTCACGCTGAAGGCCCTGGATTTCCTGCAAGCCCGGCTGCCGCGCGCGTCGCTGAAAAACGCTCTGACGGATACGTTCTTCTTCATCGTTTCCCGCAACGGGGACACCAACCTTTACGCGCGAGGAGGAAGGGATGGTTTGGAAACGGCCTGGTCTCTCGCTGACGGCGTGCTTCGCGCGGGAGGAACAGGCACTCGTGAAGGGTGGGAAAAAATACGGCTCACCGAGCGAGTTTTTGTCGAAAGGAACCTGAGCCCCGGCGGCAGCGCGGACATTTTGTCATGCGGCGTTTTTCTGCTGTCCTTCGCGCAAGGGCCTGACTCCTTGCCCTGGCGGCTTAAAGCCCCCAGCAGCGCGACCGGGGGCCTTTTACCTTAAAATCAGTTACCCCTCAATGGCGTCCGTGACGATCTGTCGGGCTTCGTTCTGGATTTGTCTCAGATGGTCCTCTCCCTTGAAGCTCTCGGCGTAAATTTTATAGAGGTCTTCCGTGCCCGAGGGGCGCGCGGCGAACCACCCGTTCTCGGTAACGACCTTGAGCCCGCCGATGGGGGCGTTATTGCCCGGCGCGTTCGTCAGCTTGGCGGTGATTTTTTCCCCAGCCAGGGTGTCCGCTTTGACCATCTCCGGCGAGAGCTTGCCCAAAAGCGTCTTTTGCTCCGGCGTGGCCGGAGCGTCGATGCGCTCGTAGAGGGGCGTTCCGTACTGAGCCGTCAGGTTCGCGTAGTGCTGGGCGGGATCCTTTTCCGTGACGGCGGTGATCTCTGCGGCCAGAAGATCCATGATAATCCCGTCCTTGTCGGTGGTCCAGACCGACCCATCTCTGCGCAGGAACGACGCCCCCGCGCTCTCTTCCCCGCCGAATCCCAGCTCGCCGCTCACCAGGCCGTCCACAAACCACTTGAACCCCACAGGTACTTCGCGGAGTTCGCGGTCAAGGCCCTTCGTCACCCTGTCGATGATGGAGCTGGAGACGACAGTTTTTCCCACCTCCGCGTTCTTTTTCCAGGCGGCGCGCGTTTTGAAAAGGTGCTGTATCGCCACGGCCAGGTAGGCGTTGGGGTTCATGAGGCCCGATGGCGTCACGATGCCGTGGCGGTCAAAGTCGGTGTCGTTGCCGAAGGCCACGTCAAAGCTGTCCTTCATCCCCACCAGGCTCGCCATAGCCCAGGGCGAGGAACAGTCCATGCGAACCTTGCCGTCGTGGTCCACCGTCATGAAACTGAAGGTGAAGTCTACCCGTTTATTCACGATTTTCAGGTTCTTCAAGCCGTAAATGCTGGCGATGGGGTCCCAGTAGCCCACGCCGGAGCCCCCCATGGGGTCAACTCCTATGCGCACCTCAGACTCTCGGATCACGTCCATGTCCACCACGTTCCGCAGGTCGTTGACATAGGGCAAAATATAGTCGTAAACCCGCGTAGCCGGGGCGGTCATGGCCTTCTCGAAGGACAGCCGCTTGATTGCCTCGGCGCCGGACGTGATGAGTTCGTTGGCGCGGTTCTGGATCGCCGCCGTAACCTCCGGTGAGGCGGGGCCGCCGTTAGGCGGATCGTACTTGATCCCTCCGTCGCTTGGAGGGTTATGCGACGGCGTGATAACCAGACCGTCAGCCGTGCCGCTGCCCACGCGCTCTTTGTTCCAAACCAGGATGGCACGGGAGACGACGGGCGTCGGGGTGTAGCCCAGGCCGCTCTGGACTACGATTTCCACGCCCTGCGCTGACAGAACCTCGACGCAGGTGCGGAGGGCTGGCTCGGACAGTGCGTGGGTGTCCATGCCGATGAAAAGGGGCCCGGTGATGCCCGCGCCCTTGCGATGCTCGGCCACCGCCTGGGCGATGGCCATAATGTGGGCTTCGTTGAAGCTGTTTTTCGACGACGATCCCCTGTGCCCAGAGGTTCCGAACGCCACCTTGTGGGCGCGCTCGGCGGGGTCGGGCCTGTTCGTGTAGTACTCGCTGACAAGGCGCGGAACGTTGACCAGCGTTTCCGGCGGCACGGGTTTTCCGGCAAGCGGTGACAGACTCATCAGGATCAACCTCCTAAAATATGGGATGAATATATTGAAGATTATACATGATAGGGAAGAGCCCTTGATGCGGAAAGTACGTCCAAAAGTACGTCCAGCGGATAGGTCAAAAATCGGATGGAAGAAAAAGAATATCACGCAAAGAGCTATTGAATTTAGGGAATTTGCCCCCTGGACGTGTTATGATATTGTTAAAGTTAAGGTGCGCTCGCCTGAGGGCGCGGGGATGGACGTTTTCAAATTTATGGAGGTGGATGTCTGTGACGAGAAGGACGGCAACGAACGTGTTGTTGGACACCGCGCTGAAAAATTTTTACGGCGCGGCGGAGGAAATGGAGCTCAGCGAGAACCTGATAGCGGTGCTGGGCAGTTCCGAGCGCAGGCTGGAAGTTTCCGTGCCAGTGGAGATGGATGACGGCTCCATTCAGGTGTTCAAGGGCTACCGCGTGCAGCACTCCACCGCCATTGGCCCAGCAAAGGGCGGAATCCGTTTCCACCCCGACGTGGACGTCGACGAGTGCGAGGCCTTGGCCATGCTGATGACGTGGAAATGCTCCCTGGCGGGTATCCCCTACGGCGGCGGCAAGGGCGGCATCGCCTGTGATCCGCTGACCATGTCCATGAAAGAGAAAGAGCGCATGACCCGCGCCTTCGCAGCCCGGATAGCGCCCATTATCGGCACGTGGCAGGACGTCCCGGCCCCCGACGTCAACACGGGCGGCCAGGAGATGGTATGGCTCATGGACACCGTGAGCAAGCTGCGCGGTCACACGGAGCCGGGAACGTTCACGGGCAAGCCCATCAGCTACTGGGGCTCCAAGGGGCGGACGGCAGCTACAGGCTACGGCGTCGCCACCTGTGGTATCGAGCTTTTGAAGGTTCTAGGCCGAGAACCAAAGGACGCGGCGGTGGCCGTGCAGGGGTTCGGCAACGTGGGCAGCTACACGGCCCTGACCATGGCGGCGGCGGGCGCGAAAGTGGTCGCCATCAGCGACGTGACTGGAACTTACTGCTCCCCCAAGGGACTCGACGTCCAAAAGGCATTCGACCACATCACCGCTCACCCCAAGAAACTGCTGGAGGGCTTCACCTGTAGCGGCTGCGAGAAACAGGGCCTTTCCGACGTGCTGTTCGTGGACTGCGACCTGCTTTTTCCCTGCGCTTTGGAAGGGGCTATCAACGAAAAAACCGCGGGTCAGGTGAAAGCGAAGAACATCGTCGAAGGCGCCAATGGCCCCGTAACCCCGGAGGGTGACGCGATTTTGGACGAAAAAGGCGTGCTGGTGGTTCCTGACTTCCTTGCCAACTCCGGCGGCGTCATCGGCTCCTACTTCGAGTGGGCGCAGAATCTTTCCGGTTACTTCTGGACGGAGGAAGAGTACAACAACCGCCTGATCCACATCATGAAGGGGAATTTCAAGCTGGTTTGGGACTACGCCCAGAGCAGAAAGGTTAAAATGCGCCGCGCCGCCTTCATGGCAGCGATTCAGCGCGTGGCCGACGTGGAAAGACTGAGAGGCGTTTTCCTGTAAAAACCTTGGGGCTCTGCCTTCTCGCAGGAGGGGCAGAGCCCCAAAGGCTTTAAACGTCCAGGTTTTTAACTTCGCGAGCGTAGGAGGTGATGAAGGTGCGCCGGGGTTCCACTTTGTCGCCCATGAGGATGTCAAAGTACTCGTCGGCCAGCACGTCGTCGTCAACATGGACACGCTTCAGCACGCGGTTCTCTGGGTCCATGGTGGTCTCCCAGAGCTGTTCGGGGTTCATCTCGCCAAGACCCTTGTAGCGCTGCACGTTCACCCTGGAGTCACCCGCGCCGTCCACGTGAGCGCGCAGTTCCTTTTCCGTGTAGCAATAGTTCACCTGCTTACCTTTCTGTACCCGGAAAAGCGGCGGCTGAGCCAGGTAAAGGCAGCCGTTGCTGATGAGTTCCTGCATGTGACGGTAAAAAAAGGTCAGAAGCAGCGTGCTGATGTGGGCCCCGTCCACATCGGCGTCGGTCATGATGATGATCTTGTGGTAACGCAGCTTCTGGGTGTCAAACTCGTTGCCGATGCCGCAGCCCAAAGCTTGAATGATCGTGCGTATCTCGTTGTTCCCCAACATCTTGTCGAGCCGCGCCTTCTCGACGTTTAGAATTTTCCCCCGCAGTGCCAGTATTGCCTGAAACGAACGGTCGCGGCCCTGCTTGGCGCTGCCGCCCGCGCTGTCGCCCTCCACGATGTAAAGCTCCGTCTCTCCCGGTGAGCGGGAAGAACAATCCGCCAGTTTGCCGGGAAGGCTCATGCCCGTCATGGCCCCCTTGCGGACCAGTTCGCGGGCCTTCTTGGCCGCCTCCCGCGCCTGGCGTGCCTTGAGCGCTTTTTCCACTATCGGTTTTATCGCCTCTGGATTGTCCTCGAACCAGGCCAAAAGCCCCTCGTAGATGAAGGAGTCCACGATACCTTTAATCTCGCTGTTGCCCAGCTTGGTCTTCGTCTGTCCCTCAAACTGGGGCTCGGCCAGTTTGACGGAGAGGACGCAGGTCAGGCCCTCTTTGAGGTCGTCGCCGGAGAGGTTCTCATCCCTGTCCTTCAGTATTTTGCCGCTCCGGGCAATCTCGTTGACGGCACGGGTCATCGCCGTGCGGAGGCCGGAGACGTGAGTCCCGCCCTCGATGTTGTGAATTAGGTTAGCGAAGGGAAAAACACGCTCCAAGTAAGTGTCGTTGTACTGAAAACCCACGTCCACGACCACACCGTCACGCTCACCGGAGAGCACGACGGGGTTGGGCAGCAGGGAGGTCTTGCCCCGGTCCAGGTACTCGACAAAGGCCCTTATCCCGCCCTCGAAGCGGTACTCCTTCTTCTCATTCGTGCGCTGGTCGTCGATGAGGATGTGGAGGCCAGGGTTTAGAAAGGCCAGCTCTCGGAGGCGGCTTTTCAGCGTGTCCAGCGAGTGCTTGACCTCCTCGAACACGCTGGCGTCGGGCTTGTAGTGAATTTTCGTCCCACGCCAGCCGACGGGAACGGGGTCCGACAGGTCCGTTATAGGGATGCCGCGCTCGAACCACTGAGAGCGCTGGACTCCGTCCCGAGCCACCGTGACCTCCAGCCATTCGGACAGGGCGTTGACCACGGAGACGCCCACGCCGTGCAGTCCGCCCGATATCTTGTAAGCGCCGCCGCCGAACTTCCCCCCCGCGTGCAGTACCGTAAGAACCACCTCGCAGGTGGGTCGGCCGTTGTAGGGGTGGGGGTCCGTGGGAATGCCGCGTCCGTTGTCCTGGATGGAGACGCTTTCGTCCGGGTGAACGATGACCTCAATGCGGGTGCAAAACCCTCCAATTGCCTCGTCCACTGCGTTATCCACAACCTCGCAGAACAGGTGGTGGAGCCCACGGCTGCCCGTGTCGGCGATGTACATGCCAGGCCGCTTTCGCACGGCCTCCAGGCCTTCCAAGACTTGTATGCTTCCGGCATCGTAACCGGTTGCGGCGGTGTCAATCATGTCGCTTCGCTCCTTTCTTGACATACTCCTCGCCCCGAATTGACAGCTGCAATTTCGACATGACATACAGGCACGATAAACATGTCTTACTCGACGGAGAGAAGCGGTCTATCTTCACGTCTTTTGAGTTGTTCTCGTACATCCGGCACACAAGAATATTCAGAAATACATCGCACAATAACAAATTTGGTCGGGGCGAGAGGATTTGAACCTCCGACCTCCTGGTCCCGAACCAGGCGCGCTAACCAGGCTGCGCTACGCCCCGACAAACGAGAGATATTTTAGCATCTCCGCGAAAGGGAGTCAAATTTTTCTATCACTTCCTCAAGGCAAAGGTAGCGCGAACCTGAAGCTTGCGTTGGCAAATAATGTATAAGGCGTGTTTTAAAACTCCTATTGACTTCAAAGTGTGGGATTTCCTGTCGTGATGATACTTCATCCTTCTCGGAGTAAGAGCATATCTAATATCTCTTCAAAAGAAGAGATATTAGATATGCTCTAAGAACCCCATTAATTTAGCGCTTCCCTAAAATCAAAATGCTCTAAATCAGGACTGGTTTCTTTCTTTTCTCTCATATCTGAACGTTCCCGTACATTTTGCGGTTCTTATCTTGCGCGAAACGCTATAATTGTGATAATTATACAGGAACAATTGAGACGAATTTTTGGGGAGGTGTGTTACCATGATTGAAATGCGAAATGCCTGCACGTTCGAACTTGACGACGCCGACGCGGCCGCGGCGGAGATACTTGGACAGCTCGGAAAGATACCCAAGAACTCGGTGGGTATCCTGACGTGCCATGCCGAGTACATCGACACAGGCGTCGTGGAGGAGCTTTACAAGCGTCTGCCTTTTGACGTGCTGGGCTGCACGGCCCTTAGCACCTCCACGCGGGGCGAGTATGGAGAAGACCTTTTGAGCCTCGCCGTGCTCTCGGGTGACGACGTGGAGTTCTCCGCCGTCAGCTCCGCGCCTTTGGAGGGCTCCGACCCGGCGAAGATGAAAAGCGCTATCACGGAAGCCTATGGCCGTGCTCGCAAGAAATTGAAGGGAGAACCCACGCTGATTTTTGCCATTCTGCCTATCCTGACAGACTTCGGAGGGGCACAGATTATGCGGGCTCTCGACTCGGCCGCCGACGGTGTTCCCATTTACGGCAAACTCTCCAACGATCAGACTTTATCCTTCGAAAGAAGCCGTGTTATCTGGAATGGAAGCAGCCACAAGGCCATCGCAGCGTTTTTGCTGATGCGCGGGAACATCTCCCCGAAGTTCTACGTCACCTCCATCCCGGAAAAAAACATCCAAAAGCAGAAGGCCATCATCACGGAGTCGGACGATTACATGCTCAAAAAGGTAAACGGAATCCCTTTCATGGAGTACCTGGTTAGTATTGGCTTGACCAGGGAACAGGTCGTCGAATCGGCGTCCTCCGTGCCGCTCTTGGTGGACTACGGCGAGGGTACGAAGTCCGTGGCGCTGGGCATGTACAGAATTACGCCAGAGGGCTACGCCGTGTGCGGCGGTGAGATGCCGGTGGGCGCAGGCCTAGTCATCGGTTCCATCGACTACGACGGCATCATCAGCACCGCGGAGACCACTCTGGAAAACGTCTTAAAGAAAGAGGGCGATGTCAAGGGGATGTTCATGTTTCCCTGCCTTTCCCGCAGTCACATGCTCAGCCCAAACTCCATGGACGAGGTGCGGAAAGTCTTGAATATGGTGGGAAAAATCCCTTACCTGTTCAGTTACGCTGGCGGGGAGATCTGCCCCGTCTACGGCAAGGACGGAAAAGCCTACAATCGTTTTCACAACTACACATTTACAGCTTGCGTTTTCTAGCGTAACGGAGATGAAAGCATGGAACACTGGAAGTCCCTGATGACGATAGGGGCGGAGGAAGAACTTCCCCCCCTGGTCGAAGACCTGAAATCACAGGTGGAAACCCTGCAAAAAAGCGAGGTGAAGCTGAACCGCCAGCTCCGGCGTATGCAGGAGACGATGGAGCGCGAGAAGACCATCGTCCAAGCGAAGGCCAACTTGGACGCCGTGCGCACCGCCGAGCAGGAGAAGCAGGAGAAGTACATGAAACTCTTGCTGGAAAACAGCCCGGACATCATTTTGCTTTTTGACAAAGAAGGCAGGTTTTCCTACTGCACCGACGCCTTTCTCCACAAGGCGCATATCGCCAGCTTTGAGGCGATTAACGGCAGGCACTTTCGGGAGGTCTTCCGGCGTTTCTCCACTAACGAGTGGGTTGAGCGCTTTTTCGCTACGCTTCAAAAATCTATGGAGGAAAACACCGACATCTCTTTTGAGGAAAGCATGAACTTCAGCGGCGGCAAGGAACTTCGCAAATACGAAGTTCACTTTACCCCCATGGCACATGAGGCAGGTAATATTGAGGGGGCTCTTATGCTGCTTCACGACATCACCGACCTAGAGCAGGAGCGAGAATGCGCCGACCAGGCCCGGACCGCCGCCGAAAGGGCCAGTGCGGCCAAGTCGGAGTTCCTTGCCAACATGAGCCACGAGATGCGCACGCCGATGAACGCCATCATCGGCATGACCAACATCGCGCGGGCCTCCTCCGACGTTAAGAAGAAGGACTACTGCCTAGGCAAGATCGACGAGGCTTCCAACCACCTGTTGGGGGTCATCAACGACATTTTGGACATGTCCAAGATCGAGGCGAATAAGTTCGATATCTCCTGCACCGAGTTCAACTTCGAGAAAATGCTGATGAAAATGGCAAACGTCATCAACTTCCGGGTGGACGAAAAGAGACAGGTCTTCAACGTAAGGATTGACGGGGACATCCCGCCCACTATCATCTGCGACGAACAGCGCCTGAGCCAGGTGGTGGCAAACCTTCTTTCCAACGCGGTGAAGTTCACCCCGGAAAACGGTACCATCAGCCTGAGTGCTCACAAGGTCTTCGAGGAAAACGACGACTGCCTTTTCCAGATCGAGGTGGCGGACTCCGGCATCGGCGTCACAGAGGAGCAGAAAGGGCGGTTGTTCCGCTCCTTCGAGCAGGCGGACAGCAGCACGTCGCGTAAGTTCGGCGGAACGGGGCTGGGTCTGGCTATCTCCAAGAAAATCGTGGAGATGATGAACGGGAAAATCTGGGTAGACTCGGAGTTGGGGAAGGGCTCTACCTTTGCGTTTCAGTTCCACGCCATGCGGGGCGGCTCCGCCCAGGAGAGTCTGCTGGCCCCCGGCGTCAATTGGGATAACATGCGCGTGCTTTTGGTGGACGACTCAGCGGAGGTGCGGGACTACTTTTCCGACATCGCCGGGCGCATCGGCATTCACTGCGACATTGCCTCCAGCGGCGACGAGGCCTGCCGCTTCATCGAGCAGGGAGGGCGTTCCTACGACGTGTACTTCGTGGACTGGAAGATGCCCGGCATGGATGGTATCGAGCTGTCCCGGCGCATTGGCGGCTACGGTGCGTCTGACTCCGTCATCATCATGATTTCCGGTGCGGACTGGAGTCTTGTGGAGAACGAGGCCCGAAACGCAGGCGTCGACAAGTTCATCCAAAAACCGCTTTTCGCGTCCTCCATAGCTGACTGCATCAACCAGTGCTTGGGCGTCAGCGGAGCCGCCCTGGACCGGTCGGGCTACCAGGACGTGGGGGATCGCTTTGCCGGCTTCAAGATATTGCTTGTGGAGGACGTGGCGATTAACCGGGAAATTCTGCTCTCGGTGCTGGAGTCCACTGCCCTGGAGATCGTTTGCGCGGAGAACGGCCTCAGGGCCGTCGAGGCCTTTACCGCCGCGCCGGACGAGTATGACATGATTTTTATGGACGTGCAAATGCCAGAAATGGACGGTTACGAGGCCACACGCCGTATCCGGGCTATGGACGCGGAACGGGCACGGATGATACCTATTGTCGCCATGACGGCCAACGTGTTCCGCGAGGATATCGAAAAATGTATAGCCGCTGGAATGAACGACCATGTGGGTAAACCGCTGGACTTCGACGATGTCATGGAAAAGCTGAAAAAATACCTTTTCCTGCATCGCCGAAAACGCGAAGTGGCGTAAATAACGGGGTTCTTAGGGGCCTATGGCCCTTAAGCGGGGTTTGGGGCAGAGCCTCAAGTTTTTAAAAAAAAATAAAAAATATGGATGGGTGAGCGCAATGGAAGACATAGACAGCAGGAAAGCGCCTAGGGGCGTGCGGGACATACTTCCCGCTGAATCGTGGAAATGGGCTTACGTTTTGAACGTCGCGGCTGGCGTCACGGCCCACTTCGGATATTCGGAGATCCACCTGCCCGTGTTTGAGCACACGGAGCTTTTTACGCGCGGCGTCGGCGACACCACGGACATCGTGGAAAAGGAGATGTACACCTTCACCGACCGGGGAGGCCGGAGTTTGACGCTCCGGCCCGAAGCCACGGCGGGCATGGTGCGCGCCGCCCTCGAACACGGCCTCTGCGGCGATCGAGGGCAGGGAAGGGCCAGCAAGCTCTGGTGCTGGGGGCCTATGTTCCGCTACGAGCGCCCGCAAAAAGGGCGATACCGCCAATTTTTCCAGATCGACGTGGAGTGTCTGGGCCTGCCCGGCCCCGCGGCCGACGTGGAAGTGATCGCTCTTTCCGCGGAGATGTTCCGCCGCCTGGGGCTCAAGAACCTGGAGGTGGTGGTGAACTCCGTGGGCTGCCCCCAGTGCCGCCCTCAGTACCGCAAGGTCCTGTTCGACTACTTCATGTCGCGGAAGGGGGGGCTTTGCGAGACCTGCCTGGGGCGGCTGGAGCGCAACCCCCTGCGGGCGCTGGATTGCAAGAAGCCGGAGTGCAGCTCAATAGCTGACGACGCCCCCTCTGTCTACGAGCACCTGTGCGAGGAATGCGCCGCGCACTTCGAGGAGGTTAAAGCGGGGCTGACGCGCCTAAGCTTCCCCCACAGGCTGGATAAACGTCTGGTGCGGGGCCTGGACTACTACACCAAGACAGCCTACGAGGTATTGTCCGGCGACCTGGGTGCGCAGAACGCCGTCTGCGGCGGCGGGCGCTACGATAACCTGTCGGAGTCCATTGGAGGACCTCATCTGCCAGGGGTGGGATTCGCCGCGGGAATGGACCGGATTGTGATGGTGATGGAGCAGCAGGGCGCCTCTTTCAGGGAAAAGCCCCAGTCTCAGGTGTACGTGGTGGCTCAGGACGACGCGGGTTCCTGCCCCGAGGCGCGTGGCGCGGCTCAGGTTTTGACCCACAGGCTCAGGACGAAGGGTATCGCCGCGGAACAGGATGGGGGCGACTCCGTTCACGCCGCGCGGAGTTTCAAGGCGCAGATGAAGAGCGCGGCGGGCGCCGCGTGGGCCTGCATCATCGGCCCTGAGGAACTGGCGAAAAACCTTGTGGCCTTGAAAAACTTGCGGACGGGGGAGCAAATCCATGTTCCTTTCGAGGACGTGGAGAGTCACTTGAAGACGTGAAGTTTTAGGAAAGCGCTTCCTTAAGAAATCTCCGGAAAGAAACGTGTTCTTATGGTAATTTCGACGTGTTTGCTCCGAAAAACTACTGAAGTAGAGGCTTATTCCTTGCTCTTTGTGATAAACTTTTTACATTATAGTCGATATATCTATCGAAGACAGGAGGAAGATAGGGTGTATCGTTTGAAACGCATCGGTATTTTGTTTTTTTTAGCGCTCTTCTGGGTCATGCCCGCTTTTCACGCGGAGGCCGCGCCGAGGAACCCGGCGTCCAGGGCGGCGCGCGGAAAATCCGCCTCAGTGGCCTCTTTCGCGCCCGTGGGGAAGGCAGCGGACAACCCGGCATTCCGTGTCGAGTTCAGCGACGCCATTGTCGCGCAAGAGGCTCTTGACAAGCCCTTGGAACTCAAGGACTTTCCCTTCACCGTGACCCCGGCCATTCGGGCCGAGGGTAAGTGGGTGGATCAGCGCACCTTCACGGCAACCCTGCTAGCCCCTCTGGACATGGCCACCGTCTACACCGCTTCGGTTCGTGAGGGCCTGAAGGCCCTGGACGGCAAAAACGTCGCCCCGGCCTCTTACGGCTTTCAAACCGACCCGCCGAAGCTCCTATCCGCACGGGCCGTTGTCCTGCCAGATCGAAACCAAGCGGAAATCAACCTCGAATTCAACATATCCATTCCCCACTCCCGTCTGAGAAATTTCCTCTCGGTCCAGCTCCAACAGCGGAACAGAGGCCGCAGCGGCGTGTCGTCTTATGAGATTACCGGCACGTCGAAAGCTCCCCGCGTCTACGTCTCCGTGGGCAGCCTGCCCACGACTCTGACCGTCCGCCTGGCCGCTGGGCTGACCGGCGACGTGGGTACCCTGGGGTTGGAGAAGGACGTGGAGCACTCGTTCGAACTCAAGCCCGTCCTGACGGTGAACTCCATCTACGCCAGCGACTACCGTCCCGGCTCCATCACCGTCTACACCAATCGGACGGTAGATCTGGACGAGGCGAAGGGCTTCATCGACATCGAGCCGGACATTCCTTTCTCGCTGGAAAACTACTACAACGGCGCGTTTTACATCCAGGCCGATTTCAAACCGCGCTCCCGGTACACCTTCACCTTCAGGAAGGGACTGCCCTCCACTGAGGACGACGTGGTGCTGGCGGAGGACACCTTCCAGGCCGTCATCATCCCAGACCTCAACCCAAGCATATCCTTTCCCTCCAGCGGAACCTTTCTGTCGTCTACCGGGGGCGGGAGGATCCCCGTGGAACTCACCAACATACGAAAATTGCAGGTGGATCTCTGGCGTCTCTACGAGAACAACCTTCCCTACGCCGTCCGCGGCGCGGCCTTCGACATATCCCTTGCCCGGCGCGTCTACAGCAGCGAGTACCAGCTCTCCCTGCCCTTAAATGAAAAGACGCGGCGCAGCATCGCCATTGAGGAGCTGATGAGCGGTGATGCGGGCGTCCCGCGGGGGCTTTTCCTGCTGTCGCTCAGAAGTCCGGATACGGAATACTGGGACGAGCAGAGGCGGATTGTGAACTTAAGCGATATGGGCATAGCCGCGCGGCTGTGGGAAGACGGCATACTGGTCTGGGTCAACACCCTCTCGGGTCCGACGCCCATCTCCGAGGCTCACGTGCGGCTCTACAGCGGCGCAAACCAGCTTTTGGCCGAGGGCAAGACCGACGAAAACGGCGTGTGGGAGATTCAATGCGATAGCCTCTGGAGCAGGAACTCCGACATGACTCCCGACCTGGTGACAGTCACCAGAGGGGAAGAGGCCGCTTTCGTGAAGCTGAACCGGGGGCTGATGTCCCGCGAGGCCTTCGACACTTCCGGGCGGCCTTGGCTGAGGGACGGCTACGACGCCGCGCTGTTCTCCGCACGCGACATCTACCGCACGGGCGAGCAGGCCTTCTTCAAGGCCGTCGTTCGCAACCACGATTTGACGGCGCCTGAGCCCTTTCCCGTGCTTTTCGATATCCAAGATCCCCTATCGCGGACGGTGAAACGCGGTACGGCCATTCTGAGCGCCGAGGGCGGGGCGCTTTTCGACTTTGACATCCCCAGCAACGCCCTCACCGGCCAGTGGCAGGTCCGGCTCTCTATCCCCAGCAGAAACCTTGCCTCGTACAGCTTCAGCGTGGAGGACTTCGCTCCGCCGCGCGTGGAGGCGAAGCTGACCACCGAGGCAAACCTGTTGCTTCCGGGGGAAGACACGGGATTCGCGCTCTCCGGGCGGTACTTCTTCGGCGCGGACGGCGCGGGTCTGAACTGGCAGGCCAGGTGGCGCGCGCGCGAGGGACAGTTCCAGCCTAAGGCAGATCGGTGGGCTCCCTACGCCTTCAGCGACGCAACGCGATCTTTCTCACCCCGCGGTGAGGATATCGGCGACGGAACCCTCGACGAGGAAGGCTGGACGGGCTTCGTCTTTGAAACGCCCGATTGGGACGCCCCAGTCCTCGACGTGACGGTGACGGCTCTGGTTCAGGAGGACGGAGGGCGCTGGGTGGCGGACACCATGACCCTTCCTTATTACCCCGTGCCTTGGGTTTTAGGGCTGACCCAGCCCGAAGGCATGCTGGCCGTGAGGAACGACGTGACGTTCCGCGCTGCGGCGGTCACGCCCAGCGAGGAACCAGCTGACCCCGGTGAACTCACCGCGTCGCTCTACCGCGTGTCCTGGCACTACAACCTGGTCGAGGTGGACGGCTACACCCGCTGGCAGAGCAGCGAGGAGTTCCAGAAGATCGAGTCGAAACCCGTCGTCTTGGAGAACGGAACAGGCAGTTTCACGTTTCAGCCCAAGCGGTGGGGAACGTATGTCGTGAAGCTGACGGACGAGAAGGGCAAAGCCAGCGCCTCCGTGCGCTTCTGGGCCGACGACCCGGAGTACGCGGAGCAGGGCTCGCAGATTCTCGACCGCGTCGAAATTGTGTTGGACAAGGATACATATAAAGTCGGAGACGTGGCAAAAGTCACACTGCGCGCCCCCTTCGAGGGGCTCATGCTCTTTGGCGCGGAGGCCATGGGCGCTATCGACCGCAGGATTCTCAAGGTGGACAAGGCCGAGACCGTGGTGGAGGTTCCGATCACTGAAAAGATGGTTCCCAACGCCTGGTGCTCCGCCTGGCTGATCCGCCCTGTGGCGGAGGAAGAAACTTGGGGTGCTCACCGTGCCCTGGGCGTCAAAGCCATCAACGCGGACGTGAGCGGTTCTTCCCTCTCCGTCAAGCTGGACGCGCCCGAAAAGGCGGAGCCCGCGTCGCGGCTTTCCGTCACTCTGACCCTTACCGACGCTCAGAACAAGCCCGCCAGAGGTGAGGTGGCCCTGGCCTTGGTGGATGACGCCGTGCTGGGCCTCACAAACTTCGAGGCTCCGGATCTCCTGAAGCACTTTCTGGCCCGGCGCAAGCTGAACTCGAACAGCTACGACCTCTATGACCTGCTGGTTCCGCTGGAATCTCGCGCCACGGAGCTGCTGCATCCCTCCGGCGGAGGGCTGATGGAGGCCATGGCTGGAGCTCCCAAGGGGCAGAGGTTCAAGATTCTCTCCCTGTTCGAGGGGATGCTGACGGCGGACGAAAAGGGCGTGATCAAGGCGGAGCTGGAGCTGCCGGAATTCAGCGGGCGCGGGCGGCTTTTCGCCGTAGCCGCGTCCGGGGCTCGCTTCGGAGTGGCCGAACAGAGGGTGCAGATCGCCCGTGAAATCGTGACGGAGGCGGAACTGCCCCGCTTCGCCGCACCCGGCGACGTGTTTACCGTTCCTGTGACGGTGTTCAACTCCGGCGCGGAGTCCAGGGACGTGACGGTGGAACTCTTGACCTCCAGCGGACTGGCCGTGGAGCGGAACGCCTCCATTGAGCAAAGCGCCTCTTTCTCCGCCTCGGTGTCCGCCAGTGGTTTCCATGGATGGGACGTGAGACTCCGAGCCCTGGACCCGGGCACAGCGGTTTACACCGTCAAGACCCTGTGGAAAGAGGGGCAAGAGGAGAAGAGCTACACTCAGGTTATCGAGCTGCCCATACGCTCACCTTTCCCCACCGTCACGCTTTCAGGGTCGGGGATATTCAGCAGCGGCGACGCGAAGATCGACATCCCATGGAGCGCCTTTACTGGGGACGCGAGGGGCGGATTAACCCTGAGCGACACGCCGGCGGT
Source organism: Synergistaceae bacterium (assembly GCA_031280275.1). Lineage (GTDB taxonomy): Bacteria > Synergistota > Synergistia > Synergistales > Aminobacteriaceae > JAITGK01. The sequence goes on along the minus strand of JAITGX010000095.1, from coordinate 4,316 downwards.
GGACTTGACAAAGGCCATGCGCTTCCTCGTGCACTACCCCTACGGCTGCCTGGAACAGACGCTTTCCTCGGCGTGGCCGTTTATCGTCCTGCCCGACGCCCTGGCCGAGATCGATCCCCTGCTGGTCAACAGCGCCGCCGTCAGGCGCAAGACCGATTTTGCCATTGCCCGTCTTCAGGCAATGCAGCTTTACGATGGCTCCTTCAGCAAGTGGCCGGGGGATGGACACCCCTACATCTGGGGCAGCGTCCACGCGGCGCACTTCTTGGTGGAGGCGCGGAAGGCAGGGGTGGACTACCCCCAGGAGATGCTGCAAAGCTCGATCAACTGGCTGAAACAGTTCCTGGCCTCTACACCCAGCACCAAGAACAGGTATGGGGAGAGGAACGACTTCACCACTAAGGCCTACGCCGTTTACGTGCTGGCGCTCAACGGGGAGAAACCCCTGGGCTGGATGCACTACCTGAGGGAAAACGAGGACTTGATGTGGCCTTCGGGGAGAATATGGCTGGCCGCGGCTTACTCCCTCGCCGAGGGCCGGGCTGACGCTCTGCGGGCCTTGGGCGCCTGGGGCGGCGGCGAGATACTGGAGCCGGAGGCCCTTTACGAGACCCTAGAGTCTAACGTGCGCAACACCGCCCAACTCCTCTCGATCTGGGCAGAGGTAGAGCCGCGCTCGCCCGAGACCATGAGGCTGGCGCAGATGCTTCTGGACTGGGGGAAGAAAAACCGCTGGTACAGTACCCAGGAAAACGCGGCCGTCGCTATGGCCTTGGGGCGTTACCTGATTCGGACGGGTTACGAGAAGGGGCAGCTCGAAGGCGTTCTGACGACCGCTAACGGGCAGGCGCTGGGCTCGTTCCGAAGCGGAGAGAGAACGCCGCTGACCCTGGAAGACCCTGCCCTTGGCGGGACACTCTCTCTGCGCATGAAGGGAACCGGCTCTGGGTACTACGCTTGGACGTTGACGGGCTCACCCTCATCCGCTCCAGAACCGGTCTCCATGGGGTTGTCCGTGGAGCAGAGCCTGTGGGTGGGGAACACGGTTCTCGTGCCTGGGCGCCCCGTGGCTCAGGGCGACAGAATCTTGGTTCGCTTGACCCTGAACCCCTCCGTAAACATTGGGGACGCGGCGGTTTCGTACCTTCTGCCCGCGGGGATGGAGCTTGACAACCCGCGCCTGAAGGGCGGCGACGACAGCCAGGAAACGCGCGGCGTTCGCCTCGACGTGCGGGACGACCGGCTGCTCCTTTTCATCGACCAGCTGAATCAAAAAACCGACTACGAGTTTACCATGAGGGCCGTCACCAGAGGTACCTTCGTCGTACCGCCCGTGGCCGCCGAGGGCATGTACGACCCCGGTGTCCGCTTCGTTGCCAAAGAACAGCCGAACATCGTGGTAGAGTAGAGGCAGAGTAGAGACAGAGTAAGGAAATAAGATTCATAAGGACCTGCGGGCCCTTATGAATCTTTACGAATACTCTGCGGAGACAGAGCTATTGTTTGACACCTTCAACCGATATTTCAAACTGGGTAACAAACTCTCCTGATATAATTAAGAAAGCGCTGATTAACCTCCTTGTGGGGCTCTGCCCCACACCCCGCTTAGGGGTCTCAGACCCCTAAGAACCCCATTAATCAGTGTTTTCATAAATGTTTCATTTCATGTTGATTAAACATCATATGTGAATTGAAATGAATAAACAAGCAAATAAATGGACGGACGGGGTGTTTCAGTTGGAAGATCTATACCAGATTTTGGGCGCCGCGCGGGGCGCCTCCCAAGACGAGATTAAAAAGGCTTACCGGCGGCTCGTCCGCCAGTACCACCCAGACACGAACAAAGACAACCCGGAGGCCGAGGAGAAGTTCAAGAAAATCAACGCGGCCTACTCCGTTCTGAGCGATCCCGAAAAACGCGCCCGCTACGACCAGTTCGGCACGGCCGACGGTGGAGGAAACAATCCCTTCGAGGGGTTCGGAAGCGGCGGGCTTGGCGACCTTTTCGGAGGCCTGTTTGAACAGGTCTTCGGTGGGGGCATGGGCGGAAGGCGCGTCGATCCCAGCGCGCCCCGGCGCGGCGCGGACTTGGAAATGGGCATTCGCGTGACCCTGCTGGAGGCCGCCAATGGCGCGGCGCACAACCTGGAGATCCCCCGGTGGGATGACTGCTCCACCTGCCACGGTACAGGCGCGAAGCCGGGCACGTCACCCAAGACCTGCGAGACCTGCGGCGGACGCGGCCAGGTGGAGAGCGCTCAGCGCACGCCCTTTGGACAGTTTGTCTCCGTCAACACCTGCCCCCGATGCCAAGGCAGGGGCAAGGTTATCCAGGAGCGCTGCGAGGAGTGCGGGGGGCGCGGCCAGGTGCGCAAGACCCACCAGGTGGAAGTCAAGGTGCCCGCAGGGGTGGAGACAGGGACGCGGCTCCGCGTCACCGGCGAGGGCGAGGGCGGGGTGAACGGCGGCCCGCGGGGAGACCTCTTTTTGGTGATTGAAGTCCAGCGCCACAAGGATTTTGAGCGCAAGGAGGGCGACCTTCACAGCCGCTTGGTTCTCACCTACCCTCAGGCGGTGCTGGGCGCGTCCGTCGAGGTTCCAACGCTCATCGACGGCCAGGAGAAAATCGACGTTGCGCCAGGGACGGCCCAGGGGCGCATTCTGAAGGTTCAGGGCAAGGGAATGCCGCGCTTGCGCGGACCGCGGGGCCGAGGGGACCTTTACCTCCACGTGTTCATCGACGTCCCGACGAAGCTGACGGATAAACAGAAAGAACTCGTCACCGCCTTGGCCAAAGAGATGAAGGTTCCCGTCGGTACAGGCGAGGAAGGGATTTTCGGCAAGTTTAAAAAGCTGTTCGACTAGGGGCGAGAGCCCATACAAAGGGAAGCAAAAGATGGGTGTGGAGTACAAGGACTATTACGGGATTTTAGGCGTGGAGCGCACGGCCTCTCAGGACGATATTCGCAAGGCCTACCGGAAACTCGCGAAAAAATACCATCCTGACGTGTCGAAGGACAAAAACGCGGACGCCCGCTACCGGGAGATCAACGAGGCCTACGAGGTGCTGAAAGACCCCGGCAAACGCAGCCGCTACGACACTCTGGGCGCGAATTGGCAGCAGGGGCAGGATTTTGATTTTACCCCGCCGTCGGACTGGGGCGGCCGCGTGGAGTACGGCGGCGAGTGGGCGAGTTTCAGCGACTTCTTCAAGACGGTTTTTGGGGACGCGGAAAACGTTTTTTCAGGAGCAGGAGCGAGAAGGAAGCGCGACAGCCAGGTGGAGCTGGTGCTCTCCCTGGAGGAAATCGCGCGGGGCGGACCCCGTACCTTGACGCTGCGCTCACCGGGACAAGCGGAGCGAACCATCAATGTCAACCTGCCCAGGGGCATTTCCGAGGGCTCCCGCATCCGCTTGCGGGGCAAAGCCCTGGGAGGCGGGGACCTCTACGTGACCTTGCACCTGGCGCCTCATCCTATTTTTGAGGCAGGAGGGCACGACTTGACCTGTTCCCTGAAGGTCGCGCCCTGGCAGGCCGTCTTGGGCGGCACGGTCTCTGTGGGCACCTTGGACGGCAGCGTCGAGATGAAGCTCCCGCCGGGAACCCAAAACGGGCAAAAGCTGAGGCTCAAGGGCAAGGGGCTTCCCAAGCGCGACAGCGAGGGCAGCGGCGACCTTTACGTCTGCGTCGAAATTACCATTCCCAAGCGTCTGACCCAGCGCCAAAAAGAGCTTTGGGAGGAGTTGGCAAGGCTGGGGGAGTGATTAGGACTTGTTTAAAAACTAACTATTCCAACAAAAAGCCGCCGTTTTTAAGCTCTTTTTTGAATGCGCTTATAGTCAGAAATTTTAAAATACGCCTTAGGGGTATTGACTAAGAGCGTGTTTTAAAAGAATGAGGAGGCTCTATATTATGCTAATGCTGTATTATATCATATATGATACGTGCTAAATATGCTACAGACTTAAACGAGCAGGGCAAACGCATGAAAATGAGCATTAAATTATTTACTTTATGAGAAAAAAGTGTTAAAAAGCAGCTATTTCAATCATAAGATAGGAGATGGTTGCAAATGCAAACAGGCATAACCAGCATTCACAAATATTTCCAGGAACTTACAGACCCAAGGGTAAAAAGTCGTAGCAGTCACCTATTGATGGACATCCTTGCCATCTCTTTAATTGCTGTTAATGCAGGAGCCCAATCTTTTAACGGCATGGCTTTATTCGCTGAAAGCAAAGAATCTCGGCTTCGTACTTTCCTGGTTTTACCTAATGGCATACCTTCACACGATACTTTCAATAGAATATTTTC
>JAITGX010000076.1 GCA_031280275.1 Synergistaceae bacterium | reverse complement strand
TCATATTTTATACGTTAAATTCTGGGTTCCCTAAAATAGAACCCTAGCTTCGCTATGCTTTCTTTCACTGCAAGATTCACTTGGTATCTACGTATTTCACGCGGCTATACTCTAAAGTCTATATCGTATAGATTAAGCATTTACATAAATTTGCTGTAATATCTAAAAGATGGATTATTGAGTGTATATTTGGGTGACTGGATAAATGCCGTCGTTTATGGAAAAACTGCGATCGTCTTATTGAAATAACGCTTAGGGTGGTTAAGTTAGCTTTTGTATCTCTTCTTTTGAAGAAATATTAGATACGCTCTTAGGATTTTTGTATAGGGGGGAGTTAATCAGTGCTTCCTTAAGCTGAACACATCGGGGGGTATCGAGTGGCAGAAATGCCTAGGTGGTTCTGACAGTGACGAAGCCCGCTCCATCCAGCAGACGAGCGATGGAGGGTACATCGTCGCGGGGCATACCAGCTCTACCGACGGCGACGTGGCCGAAAATCACGGGTACGGCGACGCCTGGGTGGTCAAACTCAGTCCCGAATTGTACAGAAAAGGTAGCAAGAAATCGGGGGCGAAAGCCCCTTTTTTCATGCTTGGGTTCTGTCTCCTTATCAACAAGCAAAATATTCCTGTTGTGATGATACTTTAGGAAGCGCTGATTAACCCCTTGCGGGGCTCCGCCCCATGCCCCGCTTAGGGGTCTCAGACCCCGAGGGGCCTCAGGCCCCTAAGAACCCCATTAATCAGTGTTTCCTTAAAAAGTTTCGAACTGAAATACAGAAGTAAAAAATTCTTGACAAAGGCGTTAAGAAAATATAAACTCTGTGAAAATAAAATTTCATTGTTCATAGTTCATGAAAATTTGTCTTCAATCAGCTTCAATTTATGAGGCTTCGCGGGAAAATAAATTTCAGGAGGCGATTGACAATGTAAATGCACGGTGTGGAGTTTGGCGCGGCAGGCGAAATGGTTCTCGAAAAATACCCCGGAGACGGTGTTTTCGACTTTTTGAACCTGATAGCCCTGGATCTGAACGGAAGCTTGCGCAGTGTTACCCTGCCGAAATCCTACGCGACGAAAGAGCTTTTCAAGAAAGGCATCGGCTTCGACGCGTCCAACTACGGCTACGCCAAGGTCACGGAGTCTGACATGATCATCGTGCCGGATGAGGAGACCGCCTTTGTTGAAAAGCGAGGCGGCTTTCGGATTCTCCACGCCCTGGGAGACGTGCGCACCGCTGGCGGCGACCTCTTCGATCAATATCCCCGGAATATCGTCAAGAAAACCCGCGATTTCCTCCGCGCTGAAAACATCGCTGACGACATGCAAGCCCTTGTGGAACTGGAGTTCTACGTTTTCAACTCCGTGGAGTACGGATGCGACGTGACGGGCTCCTTTTATTCGGTGGGCTCCGCTGAGGGTCTGGGGCATGGCTTCGACACCAACCCGCGTTTCGCCCCCCATCAGGGATATCACCGCCTCCCGCCGGACGATCGCTACATGGACTTTCGTAACCAGACGGTGTACCTCATGGAGCAGATCGGCATTCCAGTCAAGTACCACCACCACGAGGTAGGGGCCTCCCAGCTTGAGATTGAACTGAACTTCATGAACATTCAGAAGGCTGCGGACAGCGTCTGTCTGGCCAAGTGGATCATCCGCTCGGTGGCCGACAAGATGGGGCTGAAGGTCACGTTCATGCCTAAGCCTCTCTACAAGATGGCCGGCAGCGGAATGCACGTTCACCAGTTCCTCGAAAAAGGCGGCACGTCCGTTTTCATCGGTGACGAGCTGTATGGCCTTTCTCAACAGGGACTTTCTTACATTGCGGGGCTTTTAGAGCACAGCCTCACGGGAAGCCTGCTGGCCTTTACCAACCCCAGCACCAATAGCTACCGGCGGCTGATATCGGGTTACGAGGCCCCTGTCAGCGCCAGCTTCGCGAAGGCCTCCCGCAACGCCGCCGTCCGAATCCCCGGCTACCTCGGCAAAAAAGAGGTGCGCATGGAGTATCGCACGGGGGACGCGTCGGCGAACGTTCACTTTATGCTGGCGGCAATGGCCTTGGCTGGCTGCGACGGGATTCTGCGCGAGCTGGACCCCGTGGCGCTGGGGTTCGGCAACGCGGACTCCGGCGGAGCCGGGAAGTTCCCGCTCAACCTGCACGCCGTCATGGACGGCCTGGAAAAAGACCATCAGTACTTGGAGGCGGTTTTCCCGAAGGAGCTGTTCAGCCTCTGGATTTCGACGAAGAGAGCCGAGGCGGACTACGTCTACAACGCTCCTGTGCCCCAAGAATACGAACTCTATTTTTAAAAAAGGCCGGGGGGACTGTCGCATGAGCAGAAAGCGCGCGTCCCCCGATGGGCCGCTGCTGGAACGACTGAAGTCACAGAGCGAATTCTTCAGTCCTAAGCAGTACATTCTTGCCCGTTTCATCGCGCAGAACTACGCGGACTTGGAGTATTCGAGCATCACGGAGGTCTCCTTCGCCACCAGCGTCAGCGAACCGAGCATCACGCGCTTCTCGAGGCTGCTGGGCTATAAGGGGTTCCCTGGCCTTCAGGAGGCGATACGGGCCCAAATCGGCGAGGAAAACCACGGACATGACAGTTCCCAGAGCTTCGGCAAGGCCGGGGCCGAGGGGGTGCAGAAGGTCATCGACGAGATTTTCGCGCTGGAGGGCAAGTGCATTGACAAGACTTACCGCAATATCGACGCCGCTGAACTGGAACGGGCTGCGGACCTTCTCGTCAAGGCGGATAAGGTCGTTACGGTCGCCAGCGGTCTCAACTTTTTCCTGGCCGACTACGCGGCTTCCTATTTGAGCATTATCCGGCGGAACGTGGTCAACGTGACCCGTTTTGACATTTCCGACTTCGCCGTGTTTGCCGACCTCATGGAAAATGACGCCGTCCTGGCCTTCACTTTTCCTCGGTATCCTACCAGGACGGCCAAAATTCTGGAACTTTTACGAAAAACAAGCCCTAAGACGAAAATCATCGTGATCTCGGACAGCGTGCTTTCCCCAGCGGCGGCCCACGCGGATTGCCTGCTTCTGACGCCTCAGTGGACCATCACCTTTATCGACGCCTATGCAGCTCCGATGACTCTGGTCCACGCGCTGCTGTACGCCGTCTTCCTGAAAAACGGCAAAACCGCGGCCAAAAGAGTTCAAAAGTACGACAAATACGTCTTAGACGAAGTCTTAGTACAACAAACGTAAAATAAGTGACCAACGGGAACGAAAACAAAACCCGAATAGCGTGGGCTATCGGGGTTCTTAGGGGCCTGCGGCCCTTAAGCGGGGTTTGGGGCGGAGCCCCAAAGTCTTATTTTTAGGAGGATTCTCATGGAAAAAGAACAGTCGTTGCTAATGTCGTTCTTCACCGCGTGCAATGGAGTTTTGTGGGGTTGGCTTATGATCTGGCTGTTACTGGGCACCGGGGTCTACTACAGCATTCGGCTTGGCTTTCCGCAGTTCAGGTACTTCTTTTACATGTTCAAAGTAACCCTGGGGGGCGTGCGCGGGGAGAAAAAGGGCGGAATCACGTCTTTCCAGGCGTTATGCACCGGCCTGGCAGCCCAGGTGGGCACGGGTAACTTGGCCGGAGTGGCCTCGGCATTGGTTTCGGGCGGCCCTGGGGCCATTTTCTGGATGTGGATGACCGCCTTGGCCGGCATGGGGACGATCATGGCCGAGGCGATCCTCGGTCAGGTTTTCCGCGTCAGCAAAGGCGACGGGACGTACCGCGGAGGTCCGGCCTACTACATCGAAAGAGGCTTGGGGCAGCGCTGGATGGGCATTCTGTTCGCGTTCTCCATCACCGTGTCCATGGCGCTGATTTTCAACGCGGTGCAGACCAATTCCATCGCAGCCGCCGCGTCCGGGGCTTTTGGGGCCGACAAGGCGCTGGTGGCGGCGGTGGTGATGGCTCTGACGGGACTCGTGATATTCGGCGGTTTGAAACGTATAGCGAGGGTGGCCGAGATCGTGGTTCCTGTCATGGCCCTCCTGTACATCCTCGTCGCCCTGTACGTGGTGATCACCCACATCACCCTTCTGCCCTCCATCCTGCACCTGATCGTCACCAGCGCTTTCGGGGTCAGGCCCGTGGCTGGCGGAATGCTGGGGTATACCGTGGCGATGGCCTTCAGGTACGGCGTGGCGAGGGGATTGTTCTCCAACGAGGCGGGAATGGGCTCCACCCCTAACGCCAACGCCACGGCGGAGGTCAATCACCCGGCCCGTCAGGGCTTCGTCGCCATGATGGGCGTCTTTGTGGACACTATCCTGATCTGCACGGCCACCGCTGCCATCATCCTGCTGTCCGGGGAGATAGGCTCCGGAAAGACCGGCATTGAACTCACGCAGCTGGCGCTCAGGGCGTCCATCGGCGAGATAGGACCCACCCTCATCACCATCGCCCTTGCCTTCTTCGCCTGGACTTCCATCCTTGGAAACTACTATTATGGGGAGAGCAATCTGGGCTATATCTTTCCCGGTTTTGGCGGCATGGCGCTGTTGATTTTTCGTTTCATCGTGCTGGGGATGCTGCTTTTTGGCGCTCTGAGCGACGTGCCGCTGGTGTGGGAAATGGCGGACTTCTTCAACGGAATCATGGCCTTGGTAAACCTGGTGGCGATACTGCTCCTGTCTGGAGTGGCCTGTAAGGTCTACTCTGACTACGTCAAGCGCCACAAGGCTGGAGAGTCCGATCCCAAGGTTGATCCGGAATTCCTCAAGGGTTTTTCGAAGCAGAAAGGGGTGTAGGTGCAAGATGAACGGGCTCAAAGACGCAATTTCGGCGTTGGTAGAAGCCAAGCGGGACCTTTTTATTGGCGTCAACGACAAAGTGTGGGACTGCGCGGAGATCCGCTTCGCCGTGGCTCACTCCGCCGATGCCATCTGCGGCGCCCTGACGGGGGAAGGCTTTCAGGTCGAGCGCGGCGTGGCGGACATGCCTCATGCTTTTATCGCGACTTTCTCTAACGGCAAAGGACCTGCTATCGGTTTCTTGAGCGAGTACGACGCCCTGGCCGGGCTCAGTCAGGCGGCGGACTCCACCCAGCGGAGGGCTGTGACCGAGGGCGCCCACGGCCACGGCTGCGGGCACCAGGCCCTGGGAGCGGGGGCTTTGGCGGCGGCAGCGGCGCTGAAAGACTACATGAAAGAAAACGACCTGGGCGGGACGGTGCGCTATTATGGGTGCCCTGGCGAGGAGAGCGGTTCAGGCAAAGCGTACATGGCGCGCGCCGGGGTTTTCAACGGGCTGGACGCCGCCCTGACCTGGCATCCCTTTGCTGCAAATCGCTCCATGTCCATGAGCAGCCTCGCCAACTACCAGATTTACTTCCACTTCAAGGGGCTCGCTGCCCACGCCGCCGCCGCGCCTCACCTGGGACGCAGCGCCCTGGACGCCGTGGAACTGATGAACGTGGGGGTCAACTACCTGCGAGAACACGTGATTCAGGAGGCCCGCATTCACTACGCCCTCATCGACGGCGGCGGGCACGCTCCCAACGTGGTGCAGCCCCAGGCCACGTCGCTCTACTTCATCCGCGCTCCTAAAACCTCGCAGGTGGCGGAAATTTACGAACGCGTCGCCGGCATCGCCAAAGGTGCAGCCCTCATGACCGGCACGGAGCTGACTATAGAATGGGACAGCGCCTGTGCAGAGGTCATTCCCAACGAGGTTTTGGCCCGGCTGCTTCACGAAAAAATGACCGAAATCGGCCCTTTCGAAGTAACCGCCGAGGACGAAGCTTACGCCAAACGTTTCATCGACACGCTGAGCGAGCGCGAGAAGGCGCGAGCCTACTCCAGCCTCATCGACATGTACGGTCCCTCCTTCGCCGAGGAGGCGAAGCGCATCGCAGCGAAACCCGTCGCCAACGACATCCTGCCCTTTTACTCCACGGAGGCCGCGATGCCCGGCTCCACGGACGTGGGTGACGTGAGCTTTAACGTCCCCACAGGGCAGATGGGCGTCGCCTGTTTCCCCTTCGGCACCGTGGAGCACTCCTGGCAGTGGGTGGCGGCAGGGCGTTCCAAGATATGCCACAAAGGGATGCTCATGGCCGGCAAGGTGCTGGCCATGGCTGCGGTGGACCTGCTCACAAAGCCCGACCTGCTGGAGAAGGCCGCCGCGGAATTTCGCGCCCGCACCGCTGACGACAAGTACCGCTGCGCCATTCCCCCCGAGGTGAAGCCTCGTTGAGGCAAGCCTCATTGAGGCAAACCTCTTAAGGCAAACCTCAGGAAGCACTGATTAAGGCAACGCTGATTACCCCTTGCGGGGCTCTGTCCCACGCCCCGGGGTCTTAGACCCCGAGGGGCCTCAGGCCCCTAAGAACTCCATTAATCAGCGTTTCTTTAAAGAGGCAAACATTACGAAGGGAGAAACTGAGAAATAATGGACGACGCGCAGCAAAGAATTCCGACAAAAGGCTTTTTGGCGTGGATTGAACGGGCGGGGAACAAACTGCCGCACCCCATATCGCTGTTCATCATTTTGGCGGCGACAGTGCTGGTGGTTTCGTGGCTGTGCAGCTTTTTCGGCGTCGAAGCCGTGCATCCGGGGACGGGCGCCACGGTCACGGTGGTCAACCTTCTTTCCAAGGCGGGCTTCCGCAAAATATGGAGCCTTGCCGTCACCAACTTTTCCGGTTACGCACCCCTGGGCGTGGTGCTCGTGGCCGTCATCGGCACGGGCGTCGCCGAGAAGAGCGGCTTCCTCGCAGCCCTTATGCAGAGGATGCTTTTGAAGGTCTCCCCGGTGCTGGTCACGGCGATCATTGTCTTCATCTGCATCAGCGGCAACGTGGCGGGGGACTCCGCTTTCGTCGTCATGCCTCCTTTGGCGGCCGCTACGTACCTCAGCATGGGCCGGAACCCCCTGGTGGGCATGTTCACCGCCTTGGCTTCCGTGTCGGCGGGTTTTTGCGCCTGCGCCATTTTGGGCATCAGCGACGCTTTAGCCTACGGCTTCACGGAGACCGCCGCACGGATGATCGACCCCACTTACGCGGCCTCACCCGCCATCAACTACTATTTTCTCTTGGCTTCATCCCTGCTGCTGACGCTGACGGGAGTGCTCGTGTCCGAAAAAGTACTCATTCCCCGCTATGCCGGCATTGACCTCTCCCGCTACGGCAAGATAGAGCAGAAAGAACTCACGTCAGAGGAACAGAAAGGTTTGAAGGCCGCCTTTTGGGCTTTCTGCGTTGCGGCGTTGGCGGTGGCGGCGTTGTGCCTAGGCTCCGATCCCTTCATGGGAGACCCGGCAAAGGGCGGTTCCATCATGGCGCCGACCTCGCCTTTCATGAGCGGCATCATCATCACCGTCACGGTTCTTTTCTTCATTCCAGGGACCGTCTACGGCTTTGTCAGCGGGAAGTATAAAAACGACAAGCAGCTTTTCGCCGACATCACCCTCGCTTTCAGGGACATGGCGCCTTATATCCTGCTGTGCTTCTTCTCCGCCCAGTTCGCGAGCTATTTCAGCTGGAGCAACCTCGGCCAGATCATCGCCATCAAGGGCGCGGGAGTTCTGAAGAGCCTGAACTTCACCGGCATTCCGCTTCTTATTGGCATTATTTTCACGGCGTGCCTTATCAATATCTTCATCGCCTCAGCGTCGGCCAAATGGGCCATTCTCGCGCCGGTGTTTGTCCCCATGCTGATGCTGCTGAACCTAGACCCGGCCGTGACTCAGGTGGCCTACCGCATCGGTGACTCCATTACAAACCCCTTGACCCCTCTTTTTTCGTACATGCCCTTGATTTTGGGTTTCGCCCAGCGCTATGAGAAGGACACCGGCATGGGAACTGTCATCGCCAACATGTTCCCTTTCTCCTTCGGCTTCGCCATTGTCTGGATCATTCAGCTCAGCGTGTGGGTCACGCTGAACCTTCCCCTGGGACCGGGCGGCAACATATTCCTGAAGTAACCAAAAAAGGCCGTGGGGGTACCCCGTCCCCGCGGTCTGAAATTTCACCGCGGGGCCGCGGGGACGATCGGGTAGCGTCCGCCGTTCAGCAGAAGGTCTTTAAAGCGCGGCTCGGAGGTCTCGATGTTTTCTAGGAACGGTATCGGTATTAAAGTTCCCAAGTCATAGACCGTCCCCACCAGGCGCGGTTCCAGCGAGGAGACGTCGAACACGAGACCGTCGAACTTGAGGTCTCTTCCCGGTCCGAACAGCAGAAGCTGTTCTTCTTCACTCTGGAGCGCCACTTTTTTGAACACGAAAAACAGCACCGAGCCGCTTCGGACGTCGGGGAAGGGAAACGAGGCGTCCTGAGTCCACTGCCGTACCAATCCGCTCACCACCTGGGGAGGGAGAGTGCGTCCTTCCGGGTAAACCTTAGCGCCCGCCAGGATCTCCCTGCACCTCCTCTCGGAAAGCGGCGCGCCGCGGGTGTCAGCCCAGTGCTCCTGGGCGCTCACGGAGAGCGCAGCTGACAACTGCTCCCGCAGGGATTCGGGGGCGTCTTCACGCTCCATCAAGCGAGCTAGAGCGTAGTTGCCGTAGCGCCCTAGGCTGAAGCGCAGGTACAGAAAATCGAAATTTTCAGGATGAATTCGCCCCTCAAGAAGACGCTCCATTTGGTTGTCGGCGGAAAGACGGTAGGGGTCGAGGAGGGGAGAGTTCATAGCGGCTGTGACGGCCGCCAAGATCACCGCGGCGGCAACGTTGACCCGGCCCAGCATGGCAGGCCACTGGCACAAAAGGACGATCCCCGCGTAACCGATCCCCCAAACCCCAGCCACGACCACGAAAAACACCGCTTGTATGCGGTCAACGCTCCAACCGTACTGTTGAATGCGGAGCCCAAGGGAATAAAGACAGAGCGCCGTGTAAACAGGCAAGCAAAGCAGCGACAGTTTGGCGATTCCCGATACCGCCCGGTTGGGGAAGGGTGCGCGAGTGCCGTCCAGCCATGCCGCGTTGGCGAGCAGAATGGTCGCGAACTGCAAAAGCAGCATCAGGGAGCTGGCCTGACCCGTGTCCCATAGGGGTCGAAGCCCTGAGAAGGGAAGGGACGCGACGAACACCGCGGAGAGCAGGGAAAAGGGCGGCAGCAGCCAGGCCAGGATGGCCAGGATCCATCGCCCTAAGGAGTCGATACCGGGACGTTTCAAGGCTACGGTGATAGAGAGGGCGACCGTGAGGCTCGTCAAGGGAAAGGCCGCGTAGGGATTGAAAAGAACCTGGGGGATAAAGTTCAGTCCGATGATGTCGAAAAGCAGCGAGGCGGTGAGCAGCAGTGCCCAAAAAATCGCTGTCACGATGGCGGCCTGAAAGAGCAAAAAGACGTTGCGGCAAAGTTGGAAAAAAACATCCGAGTAGGGAACGCGCCAGCTCCACGTGGCGATGCGGCACTGGAAAAAAGGCAGGAACAGGAAAACGGTGATACAAACCCTCGTCAAGGCCATATTTTGCGCGGGCAGGGAGTAGAGTTCTGTGTTCGTGGGAAAGACAGACCACAGCCAGTAAGCGTAAAAAACGGCAAGGATCCCAGTGAGCGCGGCCAAAAAACGCCAAAGACGCCTGCCCCAGTGTTCCTGGGCAAGCCAGAGGGAGAAGGGAAGGGTCAGCACGAGGGTCAAGGGCAGGGCCAAGGTCAAAAAAGACCTGGAATTGGCGTACTCCGCCAGAAGAAGCCCCTGAATCAAAGCTGAAACACTGACCCAGAAGTAACGTTTGCGTTCTATGCCGTGCATGACCTACTCCTTCCGGTAATGGTAGCTGAACCCACCCGGCGCGGGTTCGGGGAGCACCCGAGTGGAAAGGACGACCTGCCCGTCTTGAAACTCCACATTATGCAGCTTGAGCGGCAGGGGAACCCGCCCCAGGTCCAACAGGGGCTGAATCTGGTCAATTGCCTTCCGGGTGATGTAGTCAGGCACGTCCAGTCTGTTGACGCGGAACTTGTAACGGTCGAGCCACAGCTCCTGGTTGGCCACGATTTTGAGGTCGCTCTCCACCTCTATCAGGATGTTGAGAGAAAAGAACAGGATATCTGTCACGTAGTTCCCCTTCGCGTAAAACCCAGCAGGAGAGATTTTCATGGAAATGTTCCGCCAGTTGTCGTTGCCGCCGAAGGCCTCCGTGGCCAGCCTCTGGTTGACGTCGTCCTCCCGGAGGACGCAGAGAGCGTAAACTTGCAGAGCGTCCAGGCACTCCACGCTGCCCGCTTCCCACTCAGAGGGGGCGTTGAAGCGCGCGTCCACCATCTTGAAAGTGAGCTTATCCACGCGCACCCCACCAATCAGAACGCCCGTCAGGTCCATATAAATGTCGCGAAAGTTCCCGGTCTCGTCGGGGGGTTCGTCCACCAGGAGGTACAGCTCCTCGGGCGTGAACCTCTCGGCGTAGTGGGCCAAGAGCCGGGACGTGGCGTCCCGCGCGTCGATCTTTCCCGTGAACTCGAAATCCGCGGCCTGAGCTGGGGTGGGTGTGAAAAAATGCAGGCAGGACAAAAAGGGAAACGTAAAAATGAAATAAAAACACGCCGAGGCAACGAAAAGACGTTTCATACAAAGTATCAATAAAAACCCCTCCTGTTCGATTCGGGCTTTCGAGCCAGACTTCCATCGCTCGCGGGAAAGCGTTATGGAAGCGCTATAATTTCCGGTTTTTTATTTTAGCGCATAAAACCACCGAGTGGGCCATATGTCGGGCATATATAGAGATGAGGTTTTCTCACGGAGTTTCTCCGCGAGATTGAGGTTGTTTTATGTTAGAATATGCTAAATTTCGATGGATTGGGGCGGATACTCCCTGGATTTTGACTCCAAAGAGAGCGATGCTAGGTTGCCCCGCGCGCGACGCAAAGGAAAGGGGAAAAGTATGCCGGATTTATTGAACCCCGCCCCGCAGTTGAGATTTATTTTCGACAACCTTCTCGACGGCCTGTACTTCGTGGACACACAGGGGAAGATCACCTACTGGAACCCCACGGCAGAGCGTATTTCGGGCTATAAAGCGAGCGAGGTCATCGGCAAGTCCTGCCGCGATGGGATTTTGTCCTTTATTTTCATGGAGAGGGAGGAGTCCTGCGGCACGGATTGTCCTCTGCTGTTCGAGCCGGTGCGGAAAACCCCGCTGGATCTGACCGCATCCCTGCGCCACAAACGCGGATACCGTGTGCCCATACGGCTGCGCTGCGTCCCCCTTTTGGACGAGGAGGGAAACGTCACCGGCGCGGCGGGAATATTCGAGTACGTCTCCAGCCGGAACGATGTCCGCCTTCAGATCGAGAGGTTAGGGGAGTTCGCCTACAACGACTCCCTGACAAAGATACCGAACCGCCGCTACATGGAGGACGCGCTGCACGAGTGGGTGCATCTCCATTTCAGGGGGAAAATGAACTTCGCGGTAGTTATGGCGGACATTGATTTTTTCAAAAAAGTCAACGACGAACATGGCCATGACGTGGGAGACCTGGTATTGAAAAAGGTCGCTGAGACGCTGCGGAAGAACCTGAGGTCCGCTGACATCTTGGGGCGCTGGGGAGGGGAGGAATTCCTGCTCCTGCTTCAGGAAATACCCAGTGAGCGCCTGTACAGGAAACTCGAATACCTCAGAAAAGCCATTGAGGAGGACTGTTGGGTGAAAAGCAGCGGCGCGACGGTGAGGGTCACGATGTCCTTCGGCTGTTCCCTTCCTAGGGAAGACGACACGCCTTTAACCCTCGTGGCCCGCGCCGACGAATTTCTCTACAAAAGCAAGCGCGAGGGCCGCAACCGCGTCAGCATCGAGGACGTAGAACCTTTCGTGGACTGGGGCGTTAACTCTTGACCACCCATCGGAAAAGGCACCGCCTGAAATGAGACCTGTGCCGGCAAAACCTATCTTCGTGAAAGGCCGCGTCTTAGGCGGCCCGGTACCGTTGCTCTGCGTTCCTCTCGTCGGAAGAAGCCGGGAGGACATTCTGGCTGAAGTCCGCGAACTGGGCAGCGCAGACCCGGACGTCATTGAGCTGCGCGTCGACGCCTGGGGCTGTGTTGAGGACCATGAAAAATCCGCCAGCCTGCTGCGGGAGACGCGCGATCTTGTGAAAAACATGCCCATTATCCTGACCTGCCGGGCACACTGGGAAGGCGGCCTCAAAGAAGTCGCCGAGGACGCGAAGGACGCGCTCTACGAAACCGCGATAAAGGAGCGGCTTGTGGATTTTGTGGACAAAGAGCTGTGTTACGGAGAGTCGAAGCTGAGCCGATGGAAGGCGCTGGCCAGCTCCAGGGGAGTATTGCTGATCCTTTCGTACCACAACTTTGACCGGACGCCATCTAAGGAGTTCATCTACTCGCAGCTGGTTCAGCAGATACGCTGCGGGGCGGACGTGGCCAAGGCGGCGCTGATGCCCCGCGCCGAGGAAGATGTTTTGAGCCTTTTGGCGGCCACCCTGGCGGTGCGCAGGGATTTCCCTGATACGCCAATGATCACCATGTCCATGGGGCCGCTGGGGATGCACAGCAGGGTTGTGGGAGGGCTTTACGGCTCGGACCTCACCTTCGCGGCGGGCAGCGCGGCCTCCGCCCCCGGTCAGCTCCCCGCTGCCCAGATGAGAAACGCCTTTGAGCTGATATATCCGGCAAATTTCTAAACTCTAAGGAGAAGAGACTCATCATGCGACTGCCAAAAACTCACTGGGGCGAGACAGAGATGTATGGACTCATTGGAACTCCGCTCCGCAAGTCCCTTTCCGCAGTGATGCACAACGCGAATTTCGCGTCCATCGGAATGAACGCCGTCTACATGCCCTTTGAGACAGAGGAAGACGGAATGAAAAGGATACTCCCCGCCTTGGAATCCTTGCGTTTCAAGGGACTCAACGTCACCATGCCCCTCAAACAGAAAATAATCCCGCTTTTGGACGAACTGGACGAGACAGGCGCCCTTTGCGGGGCCATCAACACCCTTTATTGGAAAAAAAGCAAGCTCTGCGGTACGAACACGGATGGGGTGGGGTTCGTGCGAGGACTCAAGGAACAAGGGGGCTATGACCCCACGGGCAAGCCCTGCCTGATGTTCGGCGCGGGGGGCGCCGCGCGGGGAGTGGCTTTCGCCCTTTGTGAGGCCGGAGTGGGCTCTATAACTCTTTTCGGCAGGGTGTCGAGCGTGGAGAGGATTCGCAAGCTGGCCTCGGACCTGAACTCCTGCAAAGCGGGGATATGCGCGTACTTCACCGATTCGGCTCAGCTTCCGTTTTTTTTGGGGCAAAGCGACCTTGTCGTGAACACCACGTCCGTCGGAATGTTCCCCAACGTGGACGAGACACCCTTCGACACGTCCCTGCTGGAAAGCCGCCACATGGTGTGCGACGTCGTTTACGTTCCACACGACACGAAGCTGCTGAAAGAGGCCGAAGCCAAGGGGTGCAAAACGCTCCCCGGCTACTGGATGATGATATGGCAGGGCGTGGAGGCTTTTTTGCGCTGGACGCAGGAGCGCAAGCCTGCCGTCGTCCCAGACGCCGAGACCATGACCAAAGCAGTGCTTGATTACCTCTAATTGTGGGGCTCCTAATTGTGGGGCTCCGCCCCACGCCCCGCTTAGGGGTCTCGGACCCCTAAGAACCCCATTAATCAGTGCTTCCTGTATTCAAAGCGCTATGTCTTTACGATCTCTGACGTGTTTCTTAAACAGCTCCACGTCTTCCGGCGTGTCGATCTCCACCGTGTCGATGTTCGTCTTGATACAGCGAATGACGCCGCCCGTTTCCAGCACTCGGAGCATCTCCAGTTTTTCCGCTGTTTCCAGCGGCGTCTGAGGCCGCGAGGCAAAGTCGAACAGGGCCTCCCTGCGCCAGGCGTAGGGTCCGATGTGTTTGAAGCGGACAACCCCTTCATCATGAGAAAAGGGAATGGGCGAACGGCTGAAGTACAAAGCCCGTCCCTTTGCGTCGAACACAACCTTGACGACGGAGTTCCGGGCTGTCTCTGCGGGGTCTTCGATCTGTTTGACCAGAACTGCCAGGTTGATCTCCGAATCTTTTTTCAGTGCTTCCACCATCGGGTCGATCATGCCAGGGGAGACCATGGGGTCATCGTCTTGGACGTTCAGGACAAAGCGGGAAGGAACCCGTTCCGCCACAAAGGCCACCCGATCTCCTCCCGTCGCGAGTTCCGAGGGGGTCATCATCGCCTCACCGCCCGCCCTCTCCACCAGAGAGACGATAGCTTCACAGTCGGTGGCCACAATCAACCGATCCACGGAGGCGCTCTTTCTCGCACCCTCCCAGACCCACAGCACCAGTTCTTTGCCCAACAGTTTCAGTAAGGGCTTACCGGGCAGCCTAGTACTCCCATATCTTGCGGGTATGACCGCCAAAGTATCAAGTCCAGTCATGATTACCTCACTTAACCATCTGCATGACTTTTTCAATGCTTACTGGATAAAAATCATGGACATCCACACCTACATTTACGGCCCTTTTGTCGAGCACATTAAATTTTTGGTGGCGTTCTTTGTTGTCCCCGCTGTTGTGCACATGACCATACAGATGTATTGCGTCTCTAAAATATCCCTCCCATTCAAATATCGGATAGTGAAATAATATTAATTTTATTCCTTTATGATTTAACACATAATAATCTTTTATCCATTTAAAATTATTTTCGTCAAAATTACTGTCATTTATAAATTTATCATGATTCCCTTTTATTAAGTATTTTTTACCATTTAATTTTTTTATTATGCCGTTAGCTTCAGCGGCGCCGCCTTTGAAGATAAAATCGCCTAAAATGTATATCTCGTCATTATCTTGGACGCAGGAGTTCCAATTTTTCGTTAATATTTCATTCATTTGTTCGACGTCGGAAAAGGGTCTTCCGCACAATTTTATAATGTTAGAATGATTAAAATGTGTATCAGCTGTAAAATATATCATTAGTGTTTCTTCTTTCTTTCTTTCTTTCTTTAATGTGTTTTGCCTTTTGTGTTTTGCGTGTTTTTAAAGGAAGCACTGATTAATGGGGTTCTTAGGGGTCTGAGACCCCTAAGCGGGGCGTGGGGCGGAGCCCCGACTTAATCAGCGTTTCCTTAACTTCCCTAAGCCAAAAACGTGGTTTGAGGTTCTTCCCGATCCTCCGCTGAGGGTATGGCGGTCCCGTTTTGCGGCACGTCTTTTTTCTCCGGTTTAGCGTGAAGCTCCTCGCCGTTCATCAGGGCCTCAAATTCCTTGCCGTCCAGGGTCTCGCGTTCTAACAGGGTGTCCGCGATGCTCTCCAAAAAGGCCTTATTTTCAGTGAGGATTTCCTTCGTCTTGGCGTAACAGGAGTCGATGATGGACTTGACTTCCTGATCAATGGCATAGGCCACTTCTTCGCTGTAATCGCGGTCCTCGGAGATGTCGCGGCCCAGGAATATCTCCTCGTGCTTACGCCCCAGCTTCACCAGACCCAGGCGGTCGCTCATACCCAATTCCGTCACCATCTGACGCGCCGTCTTGGTGGCGCGGTCCAGGTCGTTGGCCGCGCCGCTGGTCACGTCGCCCACCGCCAGTTCCTCCGCCACGCGCCCGCCCAACAGCACGCTGATGCGGTTCAGCATCTCCTTGCGGGAGACCAAGAAGCGATCCTGCTCCGGCAGCTGCAGCGTGTAACCCAAGGCCGCGTGCCCGCGGGGAACCACCGATATCTTATGAATGGGGTCGCTGTCCGGCAGCTTCTTGGCCACGATGGCGTGACCCACCTCATGGTAGGCGATGATCTTCTTCTCCTTCTCGCTGATGAGCCGACTCCGGCGCTCAGGGCCTGCCATGACCCGGTCGATACCCTCTTCGAACTCGTCCATACCGATCTTGTCCTTGTTACGCCGTGCGGCCAGAAGCGCCGCCTCGTTCACCAGGTTTGCCAAGTCCGCGCCGACAAAGCCCGGCGTTCGGCGGGCCAGAACGCTCAGTTCCACGTCGGACTCAATTTTCTTGTCCTTGCTGTGTACCTTGAGGATCGCCTCGCGGCCGTTGACATCTGGGCGGTCCACCACGATGTGGCGGTCGAAACGCCCAGGCCGCAGCAGCGCGGGATCCAGAATGTCCGGGCGGTTCGTGGCGGCGATGAGGATGGTGCTGCTGGCCTCGTCGAAGCCGTCCAGCTCTACCAAAAGCTGGTTCAGAGTCTGCTCGCGCTCGTCGTGGCCGCCGCCGAGACCTGCGCCCCTGTGACGGCCCACCGCGTCCATCTCGTCCACGAAAATGAGGCACGGCTGGTAGCGCCGGGCCTGGTCGAACAGGTCGCGCACCCGCGCCGCGCCCACGCCCACGAACATCTCGACGAAGTCGGAGCCGCTGACGCTGAAAAACGGCACGTCCGCCTCCCCCGCCGACGCGCGGGCCAGAAGCGTCTTGCCCGTGCCAGGGGGGCCCAGCAAAAGCACGCCCTTGGGCACCTTCGCTCCCAGCTTCTGGAACTTGGCAGGGTCTTTCAGGAAATGAATGACCTCCTGAAGCTCCTCTTTGGACTCGTCGCAGCCTGCCACGTCCGCGAAAGTGACTTTGGGACGGTTGTCCAGGAAGAGCTTAGCCTTACTCCTGGCGAAGGACATGACCTTACCCCCGCCGCCCTGCATGTTGTAGAGGAAGAAAATCCAGACCCCTATCAAAAGAAGTGTAGGAAACAACGATGAAAGGATCGTTACCCACCAGGAGGTTTTCTGGGGGGGCTCGATGTTGACGGAGACGCCTCTTTTCGCGGCGTCGGCCGCCAGGTTCCCGATGTCCACCGCGTAGGCCAGGAACCTATGACCATCCCTGAGTTCACCGCGCAGGGTCGCGGAACTTGACTCGCCCGGAAGGGTGTGGTTTTTTATCTCCAAGGAGACAACCCGCCCCGCATCCAGGTTCGATATGAACTCGCTGTAGCTGATCTCCATAAATTGCTGCTGGTTCTGATCTTGCGTCAAGTAGACGTTCGCCAGGGAAAGCAACAAAAGAAGGAGAATCAGGTACGGACCAAAATTCTTCACTATCCGCCCCAAAACATCGCCGCCTCTCCGGTCTTCCGTATAAATTTAGTTTTACCGCTCCCGGGTCCCCGGTCATGGAAAACTTCAACCCCGTGATTTTAACATATACCCATGAAAAAAACGGTGGGGAAACAGGATGGTTTTCACTCCGCCGTCCAGGGCTCCGCTGTTCGGATGTCCGACAGGTGCCGCCATTTTCCCGCGCAATCCAGGCCATAGCCGATCACGAAGGCGTCGGGAACGGTGAAGCCGCAGTAATCGACCTTCACCGCGGCCTCGCGCCGGGTACTTTTGTCCAGAAGGACGCAGGTACGAAGGCTCGCCGGTCTCCGCGTCCGCAGCACGTCCAGCAGGTGCGATAGGGTCAGCCCCGTGTCAATGATATCCTCCACGACCAGCACGTCCCGGCCTGCGATGTCGCCGCCCAAGTCCTTCAAGATGCGCACGGTTCCGCTGGTGCGCGTCGCGCTCCCATAGGAAGAAATCGACATGAAGTCGATTTGCACGTCAAGTTCCGGTGGCATGCAGCGCACCAAGTCCGACAGGAAAATCGCCGCGCCGTTCAGAATCCCCACGGCCAGCAAACCGCCGCCGCAGGTCTCCGCCGCGATGCCCCCCGCCAGCTCCCGGACGCGCGCGTCTATTTCCCCTTTCGAGAACAGTATCCTTCCCGGCCTGTAAGCGGGAAGCGTTTTTTCAGTCATTATCGTTCTCTCCTCGTGTAAAGACTAGAGTTTCCCGATCACCTAAGATGGAGACGACCGCGTTCCATTGGAACTCGAAGGCCTCCTTGCCCTCCATCAGACGCGCCAGCTCCAGGCAGCGTCCGCGCGGAAGGGTAGGGAGCCCCAGCCGCCGCCCAATTTCCCGCGCCAACAGGGTCCGCTCCCAGAGAGAAAAGCCCCGCGCCTTCCCGCGATCTAAGCGCCATTCTCCGCCGTTTACCCCAACGGCTTCGAGAAGGGCCGCACCCCGTGCTTCCTCTTCCGCCCGCCAGCCTCGCATCTCATCGGCGAAGGCCGCCAGGTGAGCCGTCGCTTTCGCGTTGATTTTCTTTTCGGCAAGGGGAATGAGTTCGTTGCGGATGAAGTTGCGCGCGCATGCACCCTCGGTATTGGTGCGATCCTCGCGCCATTGGAGACCCCGGCAGTGCAGCAGGCCTCGCAGGAAAGCGCGGGAACAGCGCAGCAGCGGGCGGAAAAAAATTCCCCTCCGTTCGGGTATCCCCACTGCACCCCGCGCCCCGGAACCGCGCAGCAGGTTAAACAGCACCGTCTCGGCGACGTCTTCCTTGTTGTGTCCCAGGGCGACGCCCAGGGCCCCGTGCTTTTTTGCAGTGGTTTCGAGAAACTCGTAGCGGAGCCGCCGAGCCCCCGTCTCCAGGGACTCTCCTTTTTTCAGCAGGCCGGGAACACCGGTGCGGTGAATTTCCGCCTCGACCCCCCAGAGGCGCGCCGTCTCCGCCACGAAGGCCGCGTCCGCCAAGGACTCCTCTCCTCGTATCCCGTGCTCCAGATGGGCGGCGATCACTCGTCCCTCGTGGAAGAAGACGCGGAACAACCACAAAAGCGCCGTAGAGTCCCCGCCGCCGGAAACGGCCACGATCACCGGCCCCCGCACGTCTTCTGGGCGCGCGCACAACCAACCCTGGCGCCGGCCTGCCTCGAAAAAAAAACGGGCTAAGGCGTTCAAGGAAAAAGCGTAGGGAATGGCGCGGCTTCGCTCCTGCTCCCGCTCTTCCGGCGAAAGACACTCCAAGGCGCGGCGGTAAAGGTCCTCCGCGGTATCCGCCATTTTTCCGAATCCCTCAGCGGCCCACATCGGCGCTGGATGGATTCCCTTTTCCCTCGCCGTAGAGCAGGCGATAGATCGCTAGGTTCCCCGATACCTTTTGAACGTAGTCGCAGGTCTCGTCGAATCGCACCCGCTCGATCCAGAAGTCGGGGGCCAGCTCCTGCCCGCCGCCCGCCAGCCATTTCCGAGCGTTCCCGGAACCCGCGTTGTAAGCGGCCATCACGCGGTCCTCCCGCGCGAAAGACCGGCCCAAACGCGCCAAGTGCGCTGTTCCCATGGCGATGTTGTCCGTCACGTCATAAATATCGTACTTTTCGAGGCCAATGCGCTTCGCCTCCTCCCGCGCCGTGCCGGGCATGAGCTGCATCAGGCCTGATGCCCCGGCGTGACTGGTGACACCGGGGCGGAACGCGCTCTCCTGCCGCATCACGGACCAAACCAGGTTCCCCTCCACGCCGTATTTTTCACAGGCCGCCTCCACCTGCTTTCTGAATGGGCGAGGGTACAAAAGCTCCAATCCCTTACGGTAGAACGACCGGCCGGAGGTGAAGTAGCGGGTCAAAAGCCGCGCCTGGATGTAGGAGCCTTCCTCCTCTCCAAGCCACTCGGACAGAGCAATGGAGCGGTACAGCTCCCCAGGTGACGCCTTTGGCGCCTGCATTTTCAGCTTCGCATAATAGACGAAACCCCATTCTTCTAAAAGCGAAGGCTTCGACTTCAGACGGGGCGGATCGCCCTCCACCATGTTTACGCTGGGCTGAATCAAGAAGGTGTAATAGGAAAGAGGGTAGCTGCGGGTCAGTTCCGCGTGGGTCTTCTCGGCGTCCTTCCCGCGGCCCAAAGACATCTGGGCCGCGCCGATCCAGTAGAGAACCCTGGGCTTCCACGAGGCGTTCAGGCCGGGGGAGTAGACGCGCTTCCAGTACTTCAGGGCATCCTCGAATTTTTTGGCGCTCCACGCGTCCCAGCCTCGTTTCCAGAGAACCTTCACGACGTAGGCGGAATCTGGGTAGGCTCGCATCAATTCGTCCTCGATTTTTTCCGCCTCGGCGGCGCCCGCCAGATCGGCCAGGATGAACATCGCCCTAGCCTGAGCCTTGCCCTTGCGTTCCTTGACCACTTTGCGCAGCGCCGCCATCGCGTTGGCCCTGTCGGCCTTTCCCGCCTTGCCGGCGATGCTGGCTATGCGCCGAACGGAACTCTCCGCGTAGCCGTTCCCGGACAAGGCCAGAGAGCTGAAGAGTTTCAGCGCATCGGCGTAGCGCTTCAATCTTTCCAGGGAAAAGGCCCGGTAATAGGTGGCTTTCCGCCAGCCCGCCCCCTTCTCCGGCACGCTTGAGAGGCGCGCGATAGCGGTCTTGTTGTCGCCCTGCCGGTAGGAGTACTCCCCCAGTGCCAGGATGACAGGAGCGGACCAGGGCTTGGGCTTAGCCGCCAGGACGTCGTAGGCCGCTTTGTTCGTGGGCTGTTCCTCCAAAAGTTTCAGCGCGTTGGCGGTTTGATCCCCCGACAGCTTGATCAGGTAAGAAAGGGCCGAGACCTTTCTGTCCTTGGTTTCCGCCGTCGCCAGCATCCGCGTGAGGGCTTTTTCCGAGCCCACCGGGTCCTCGTCCCCCAGCAGGCGGTACTGCGCGTAGGCCACGTAATAGCGCAGGTCTGCTGGGGCGTTTTTTTCCATCGCCGCGACGAGCTTCAGGCCGTCCTCACGCCGCCTTAGCTTCTCATAACCCAGAAGCAACGTCATGTTTGCGTAAGGCCTTACCTCCGCGGGGAAGGACGCCGAGTGTTTTTCCAATATGTCAACCGCCTCGACCCACTTGTTCTGAATGCGCAGGGCGTTGGCCATCAGTGCATGGTCCTGCGCTTCCAGGTTTTTTCTGAAAAGATACACCTCGTCCATCGCCGCCCACGACCGTTTGCGGAAAAGCTCGGCAAGCGTCACCTCCGCAGCCCCGGCAGCCCCCGTCAAAACAACAAACAACACCAAACACGTACAAACGCCAACACGCTTCAAAACACAAACCTCTCTTTCTTCATTTTTTACAATAATAACACTTGGGGCTTTGCCGCTCACCGAAAACCATCGTTTATTCAGCGTTCCGTAAAACCCCGTTTTTTAGGATGGGGATAAGGAACATCTGTCCCGCGTTGCTTTAGAGTGTGTCTAGTATCTCTTGCGGTGAGATATACTGAAGGCAAAAATTTGAACAGACGGGAGAGGAAGTAAATGCGTAAGGCATATGACAGCGATGTAAGCAGAGAGCGGTTTAACCCAATCTCACGAGATTTGGAATTCCTGAAAAAGAAGACGCGTCCGCGGGAAGTGGATCTTTATGACGTATTCTGTGCCATACTTTATTTGTTAAAAAATGCTTGTTCATGGCGTAATTTACCCCACGATTTCCCAAATTGGAAACTCGTAAACTATTACTAGCGGGCTGTAAAGCTTAAAACTGTGTCAAAAATTACTACCCAAAATCATTCCGAGAACAAGGGGGTAGGATACAGTCGTTTCAACTTAATTCTTGCATCTTCGGCAGTGAACTGCCAATTAACTCCCTTTTGGCGGGTGTTCCT
>JAITGX010000063.1 GCA_031280275.1 Synergistaceae bacterium | reverse complement strand
TCACCAATAATCACGAGATATACCCTATACACTATATGGGTATCCTTACAATTATTGGCGCTTTTTTTAATTGTCACTTGTTACTCGGCTTTTTCCACTTAAGTTGACGACATTGGTTTCAAGATACGTGATTTGATGTACCATGAATGCCCAGTGTCTTTATACCTGGTAGTGAGCCCAACGGAGCAGATGAGACTGACCCCGCTGACACGGTTAGTCATCACGCAGATAATTTTCACCCTGGCTGGTCACATGGACTTCGCGGACGGTAGAAGCGTGGAGGGTTACAAACACCGTTTGCTGCTGATGTTGGACGAGTTCCCATCGCTGGGGCGACTGGATCTTTTCGAGCGAGCTCTGGGTTTTATCGGGGGTTATGGGATTAAGTCGTACATCATAGCGCAGGGGCTTCCGCAACTTTTCAAGGCGTACACCAAGAACGAGGCCATCCGGGTGGGGTGTCACATCCAGATAGCGTTCGCGCCCAACGACATGGAGACGGCGGAATACTTGAGCAAGGCGACGGGTCAAATGACGATCCTGAAGGAGAACTACAGCGAGACCACGCAGGACGGAAAACTGGGCAAGTCGCGTCAAACGTCGCTTCAGGAGGTGCAGCGCCCTCTCATGACGCCGGACGAGTGCCGAAGGTTGCCCGGATTAAAGAAGGACGCTAACGGCGACGTTGTGGACGCCGGTGATATGCTGATCTTTCCCTCCGGTTTTTCCTGCGTCTATGGTAAGCAAACGTTGTACTTCAAGGATCCTGTGATGGATAAACGCTCGAAGATGCCGCCGCCGGAAACGAGTGATAATTTGTTACCCTCGGAGACGAGCGGAAAAGTGTCGATCCAGAAGGAGCTTTCGCTAGAAACGAGCTATGACTTGTTAAAACCAGCTTCTTGAGAGAAAGGGAAAGAGGAAAAGAAAAGGGCGGGCTTTGCCCGCCAGCGGTTTAGGAGTGTAAAAATAGACCGCCCCTATATGATTCTCGTGTCTGGATTTATGGCAAAAACATATCGCGCCACAAGGCTTTTACGTTTCATTCTTTTCCGTCCTAGCGGCAAAGTTATCGACCCACGATTTCAGATCTGACGCGCGGTAATAGCGGCGACGACCGACAACGACGAAAGGCGGAGCCGGGGCGCGTTGTTTCAGCAATCTCAGCAATCCGTTGTGGTGGCCTTTACGGAGGTACGAAGCGGGGCCTTTACGGAGGTATGAGACGGAGACTCCGAGAATCGAAGCCGCCTGTGTCTCGTTAAGCAAGAGGGGCAGTTTGTCCCACATGACTCTCATCATACCCGCTTTGAGCATCTTTCTTGCCATTTCTTCTTTGGCCTTCTGTTCGGCCTCAAGTCTGGCCTTCTGTGCGGCCTCAAGACGGGCCTCAGCGAGTTTAAGACGGGCCTCGCGTGATGTCTCCTCCAACATGTGTTTCACGTCCATCATATAAGCCGCGCGGGTTTCTTCATCCGCTAGAGTCTCGTTAAACAAGGGGTGCAGTTTGTCCCACATGACTTTCATTTCAGCGTTCCATTCCCTTATCTCGCTCCTGGCCGCGTTCTAGAGTTTTGATGGTGATGTTGCCGTCGCGGGCTTTCGTGATGGTGGGGTTGGCCCCAACCGTGATATTTAACCCCGGCTGTATGTCCTTGAGGTCCATGTGATACATGACGCTCAGACTTTTATCGCCAGCAAGCTGTTGGACGAAGACTATATCCGAGTCGCTCTTAACCGCCGCGACGATTTTTCCATTGTAGGTACCAGGTGTTACCTCTTTTGCGTTTATAATGAATGAGCCGGAGCCCATTTGCTGTTTCGCGGCGGCAACGGCGGCATCCTCGGCTGCTTGCTTGTCTGTGAATGAGACGTAAGGGGCGCTTGCCGCTTTTTTTATCGTTTCGTCTTTGCTTGTTTGCGGCATGACAAGAGAGAGTAACTCTTTGGCGGGAATGCCGCTGATTTCAGCAACAGTATCCGGCGCCATACCCGCTTTGAGCATCTTTCTTGCCATTTCTTCTTTGTCTTCTTTAGCCTTCTGTTCGACCTCTTTAGCCTTCTGTCCGGCCTCTTTAGCCTTCTGTCCGGCCTCTTTGGCCTTCTGTTCGGCCTCAAGTCTGGCCTTCTGTTCGACCTCTTTGGCCTTCTGTTCGGTCTCAAGACGGGCCTCAGCGAGTTTAAGACGGGTCTCGCGTGATGTCTCCTCCAACATGTGTTTCAAATCCATCATATAAGCCGCGCGGGTTTCTTCATCCGCTAGAAAAAACTCCTCCGCTTTCAGCGCTTCTTGAATCATTGGTTCCTGTTCCGCTATCTGTCCCATCTCTTGACCTCCTGTTCCAGCTAAATACGCTAGCCAGCGTTTAGTGCTTGGCGCTTCCACTTGCTTCAAAAATTTGGGCAATTCAAGAAAAATCAGCGTTATTTTGTCACTGCAAAGCGTTCCATCCTCATTATATCTGAGCGACGCGCTGTTTCTATACTTCTCTCTATCTTTGAGCTGCGCGCAATCCAGAATGCTAATAGAGATCGTTGGCGTTGTCGTGCCGTATTCTTCCCTACGGTTTAGCTGATCTCCATGTATCCAGCTCACGTAATTTATGACTCGGTCCAAATAGTCTGAGGCGGCGGTAATCTGTGACTCCACATTTACATCAATATTATCGTCTAGTTTAGCTCGGGCATCAAAGCGGCCCGCTTTGCCTCGATTTTTTTCGGGTGATTTTTCTCTATCAACAAAATGCGCTTCTTTGAACGCTTTCTCGCCGTCAGGATAGATAAACGCGTTCACCATATCCAGAAAAATAGGCAGACGTTCCCGCTTACAAAAAACAAATTTAAAAAGGCTGTCGGAGAGCCTTCTTACTATGCCCTGAGCAAGTTCTTCTTTAACTTGCCGCTCATTCTCGGGAAGTTCTCGCGAATACTTGTTTGTGTTCTTTTTTGCCAAGGTATCACCTCTTTATCGACTGGTTGTTATGTTTTCATTAAACATTAAAACCGGCTGTATTGGAAAATTTCCACGACAGATGAGGATAGTGGTATCATAATTCGACGGGAGGAACCTCCGCCACCAAGATCATTGATTTAATTTTATCATACGCTTCCCGTAATAAGCATAGTTATATTCAATAAACCAGGATAAGTTCATTAATAATATGTAAGATATTTTAAATACTTGATCGGATATTTATATGTTAAAATTTATAAATTAATTAACTTGTCTTTTAATTAAAATTCGATAATATTAACTGAGGTCTGATATATAATGTCGAATATAGAGGTCAGTAAGATGGAACAAAATTTTGACGCGCGGCTTGACGCTTTGAGGAAGGAGTGTCAGGAGCTGCAAAAGGGTCTGGATTTCCTGCGCGCCGGAGACGCTCTCGTCATAAAAAAACTCGATCGACTGGTGCGCGACTTGCAAAGACTCTCAACGCCACAGGGTAAGCTGTTTTTTCACATAATTAGGGCTGTGGCTGAGTTTGAGCGCGACTTAATCGCGCGCAGGCGCGTTAAAGGCCGACCTACTAAGCTCACGCCGGATAAAATGACCCTAATAGTGAACTTACTAAAATCAGGTATGAAAATCGCCGCCGTCGCTAAACAGGTTGGGGTATCGAAGGCAACGCTGTACAAGCGTTTTCCGAGGGATAAAACAAAAAAGGAGTGAGTCGCGATGGGGATGAGATTTAGGAAGCGCTGATTAAACCCATATAGGGCTTCGCCCCATGCCCCACTTAGGGGTCGTGGACCCCAGCGCTTCTTTTATGATCAATGTCAATAAATTAATCAAAAAATTTAAATTGTTGACATTGGATCTGTAAGCGTCATATGTTTCGCGCGAAGGCGATGGGGACGCCGAAGAGCTTTCCCCAGAGGGCGACCGCTCGTCCCATCGACCTCGGCAGGCTAGTTTCGCGGCACCACCAGAGGTTCGCCGCCACGAGCAAGACGTCCGGCTCTCTCGTCATGCTCAACAGAACCGGCCACGTCAGGAAGGCTTCGTAGCAGATGAGGACGGCGGCCACGCGCTCATCCGGCAGTTCCAAAATGCCGTCGTCCCATAGGCGCAAGTTCGCGCCAGTTTCGGCACAGGGACCCCGGTACATCGAATAGGGCATGGGAACGCGCTGGCGGGTGAACGAAAACTGAGCGCCGCGCAGCGCGACAAGGGCGTTGTCGTACTTCCCGCCGTCTCCAGTCGGGATTTCCGCGCCGAAAACGACAGCCGTCTCATCGCCGACCCAACGTCGGATTTCACTCTTCCATAACTCCAGACCCACGTTGTTGAACCTGCCCGCGATGGTCTCTGGTAAAAGGATGACCTCCGCGCCCGCCCCCCTGTTTTTTCGCTTTCTCAGCTCGCTGAAAACGAACTGTGCCCTCTCGAAGTCGCGCTCGAACGAAAAGCTCCCGCTCCCCAAACGGCCAAACGAAGTGTTTAGGATGGCAAAGCCAGGGGGAGACGGAAGGGACTCTGACACGGACGAAAACGGCATGAAAGGCAGCACGACCGCGAAGCACAGGAAAACAGCGGCGAACCGTTTGTTCAGGGTGGAGAAAATATATAGGAACATTGTGGCGGCGAGTCCTTGGAAGCCCAAGCCGGGGAAAAGGCATCCCGCGGCCATGAGGGGGTTCACCACGCCGATGAGCGAGATGGGAGGCAGGACATACGCTACGAGAAAGGCCGTGACTAGCAGGGCGGCTTTTCTTCCGTTTCTGGGACTCCAGAGGGCGAAGGGGAGGGAGACCCCAAGAACCATCAGGAG
Source organism: Synergistaceae bacterium (assembly GCA_031280275.1). Lineage (GTDB taxonomy): Bacteria > Synergistota > Synergistia > Synergistales > Aminobacteriaceae > JAITGK01. The sequence continues at coordinate 2,081 of JAITGX010000063.1, read as the reverse complement.
CCACAGACAAGCCGCTTCCAGGGAGGTGTGGTTCTCCGCGAGGAAGACTGCCGCCCCGCTGAAGAGTCCCCTAGATATGGCCAGGTTGTAGGCGAACATCACGCCAAAGGCCGAATGGCGCCTTGACGAGAGCGTCCAGAGCACTGGGACGGTGAGAAGGAGAGGTGTCCAGCGGGGCGAAAAGCTGAGACCGATATAGCCAATCCAAGCCGAGAGAAGAATCCAGGTAACATCGCGTCTAAGCTGGATTTTATTCATTTGTGACTCTGACATTACCGCTCATACCCCCTATCGGACCGCTCTTGTTCTTCCCACGTCTTGACGGTCACATTTCCGTCGTGACTTTTTGTGACGCAGAGGTTGGCTCCAAGCGCGATATTGAGCCCTGACGGTATGTTTTGGGGGGTGATGTGATACAGCGCGCCTTGCTTTTTGTTGCCAGCAAACTGTTGGGCGAAGACTATATCCGAATCACTCTTGACCAGCGCGACAATCTTGCCATTATAGGTACCAGGCGTTACACCCTCGGCGTTTATGATGAATGAGCCAAAGCCCATTTCCTGTTTCGCGATGGCAATGGCGGCGTCCTCGGCCGCTTGCTTGTTTATCACCAAGGCTTCTTCTTCCTTTTCTTTTGATAAGTCAATTTCCGCTACCGATTCGTTTACTTCAGTCTCCCCGCCTCCCTTATCAAGGTCAAGCTCAATATTCAGCATATCGAGGCGTCCAGACTTTTCCGCAAGCTCCTTCTCCCGCGAGAACGGTTTCGTTATCTCTTCTCGTGCCGCTTGTACCTGCCGCAGCAGGTCTTCAAGACGTTCCTCCCTGTCGGCTAGACGCTTCCCTATGCCTTCCAGCGCGTTGTTCAGCCTGACGATATTGCCTTCCCCGCTTTTCCCCAGTTCGATGAGATGTTCCGCTCTCCCTTTCAGCGTTATCTCTGGGGCTTGGGTAGACTCTTTATACCTCACACTCACATCGAATCCTCGGTACTCGCCCAAAAAGAGCGGCTTCGCGCCCGCGACCCCGCATAGCTGAAGCAACGCCTCACCCGCTTCTTTCTTGTCTTCATGAGTTCTGCCCAGCAGTGTCATGCCTGGAAATTTTTTCCCTTCGCTTTCCTTGCTCCTCATGGCTAGCTCTTCGTCTTGCCGTAATGCCGCTATGCTTTCCTCCTCCCGCAGGATCGCGGCGGGGAAATGCTTTCTTAACTGGTACTGAAGACTGTAAACGTTGTTCTGATATTCTGACTTCGCCATTTTCAGCTTAACCACTTCGACGTCCAGCTCCATTTTTTCGCGTATACGCGGGTCTCCAGAGGCCAGCGCCTTCACCTCGGCATAGGACAGCACGGATTCGTCCACGTCCTCGCAGCTTCGGACGGGATTCTTGGAAGTCATGATTTGCGAGATGAATTTCTGCTTATTCTCTATAGTCTGATACAAATAGGCGTCAAAAGAGCCTTTTTGTCAAAGAGGTAATTTCTAAAGGGCATAAATCTTGATAGCAACTTATGCCTTAGATTTTAACATTTCTCAAAGAGCCTCTGAGTGCCTTTAAGTCGCCTCTTTTTGACTTGTAGCCTTCATATTCATTCCTGATTTCTTGCGGCGCTTCCATTCCCGTTGATACTCTCGCTGATATTTGAGCTTTCTCTGACGGCGTGTTTCCGCTTCAGCTTTTATTTCTTCTGGTGTTTTTACTGGCATCGCCGCCAGCTTCGCTGCTTTCTTTTCCTTCTTGCGTTCCGCTATACTCGCCAGTATATTCTCACGGTTTTGGTGATAGTAAGCACGCCACTTCTCCCGCCGGTATTCCACTGGGTCAAACGGCTCCGGTTCCTTCTCTTCATGACCTGGTACGTCGAACTTCCCGATGAAGTTCAGGTATATCTCCACCTTCTGTCTGCGCCTGTGACCCTTCCGCGCTACTTCAGCCTCGTGAACAAGAATTTTTTCCACGAATTCGTTCAGCATTGACGCCGTTAGTTCATCAAAATTTGTGTACCGTCTCACAAGACCGATGAATTTATCAGCACGCTCACCGTCTTTCTCAAATTGATCAAGACCAGAACGCAATTC
>JAITGX010000094.1 GCA_031280275.1 Synergistaceae bacterium | reverse complement strand
CTTTGATAGGATAGTACACGGTCGTGTACACGGCAATAGGGTTGATTGAGTGTGTTTTATTGTGATTCAGCGTGACCTCAAGAAATGCAAAAACCCCTGCTTTAACAGAGGTTTTTGCGTTATTTTAAGTTAGTTTGCCTTATAATTTGGCGCGCCTGGCGAGATTCGAACTCACGACCTACGGCTCCGGAGGCCGTCACTCTATCCACTGAGCTACAGGCGCGCTTTATAATTAAGGAAACGCTGATTAATGGGGAGATGGCCCCCTAAGCGAAACGTAAGGCAGAGCCCCACAAGGACTTAATCAGTATTTTTTTAAATATATCATATTTCTCCTCCAAATGAAAGCTCAAAATCCGCTTTCGGATCAGGAAAAGGATTGACAATCTTTGGGGAAGGGTATAAACTTTAAATCATATCGGATACGATATACGATTTGGAGGCGGCTTGGATGAATGTCCCAAGCGTTGGGGAAGTTATCTGCAACGAGATGCGCCATCGTATTTTGAAGGGGGTTTACGCCTCCGGCGAACGCCTCAACGTGGATGAGCTGTCCCGCACTCTGGACGCCAGCAAGACCCCCATCCGTGAGGCCCTGGGACGCTTGGAGAACGAGGGGCTTGTCGTGTTCAAGTCCAGGATTGGCTGGAGTGTCAGCTCCCTGAATCTGGAAGAATTTACGGATTTGCTCGAAGTTCAATGCGCGCTGCGTTTTTTTGTTTCGGACCATCTTCTGCCTCATATCGATAAGCTTGATTTCCGTCTTTTAAATTCCATCAACGAAAAACTCCGCCAGTTGATTGAAGGCCGCGATTATTTTCAAATCATTCAGCAAAACGACCTTTTCCACATGACGATCTTTTCTATTCATCCTAATAAGACTATGGTGCGCCGTTTGGAAGAACTCGACGGACTCGTCCGGCTTCAGCGCGTCCGTTTCTTCGAGCAAGAGAGGACGTTTTTCCCAAGAATAGCGGAAGATGCCTTCACTCAGCACCAAAAAATATTGGAAATGCTTAACGCCCGCGACGCGGACGCCATATCGCGCGTTTCGAGGGAGCATTTCGCGTCTATCGTCGAAGCCTACAAGCACTTGTCGCATGATATACAGGGAAACTGCGCGCTGTCTTTTGGAATATGTGAACACAAGAAATAAGGAGGTCTCGTGATGGGAAAATTGGCGGCGAAACGGGCAACGGTAAAACTCCTGGCGGCGGCTTTGTGCGTTTTGGCATTTTCGAGCGCGGTTTTTGCGGCGGATAAGACCTACAAGATCAAGGTGGGCAACACAACCGACCCTGACCATCCATTGAACGTCTGCCTGGAAGAAGCGGCAAAACTTATGCGCGAAAAAAGCGGCGGACGCTTGGACGCGACGGTTTTCCCAAGCAGTCAGCTTGGAAGTTTGCGCACCATCACAGAAGGGCTGCAGATGGGAACCATAGAGATGGGCACGCAGAGTCCCGGAGGTCTCGCTTCTTTCATGCCCCTTTACGGCGTGCTGGAGCTTCCCTATCTTTACTCCAGCCACGCGGACGCTTACAAAATCGTCGATGGCCCTATTGGGAACGAACTCGACGAGATGTTCAGGAAAAAAACAGGAGTCCGGGTCTTGGGTTATGTTCTCAACTTCCACCGTAACGTCACTAACAGCAAGCGCCCTATCAAACATCCCGAGGACTTTAAGGGGTTAAAACTGCGAGTCCCGGAGACAAAATCCATTATGGACACGATAGCCCTCCTTGGAGCTACCCCCATTCCTATGGGTTTTGGAGAGGTTTACACCTCCTTGTCCCAAGGAATCATCGACGGTCAAGAAAACCCCGTCAGTGTCATCTGGGCCTCCAAATTGTACGAAGTCCAAAAATATCTTTCTATGACAGGACACGCTTACTCTCCTGCAGTTGTCACTATTTCTGACCAATTCTACGAAAGCCTGCCCGAAGACCTGCAAAAGATCATCGTGGAAAGCGTGGCGGAGGTTCGCGCTTCTACGCGGGAAGCCGTGGAGAGGCAAGATCAGGATCTTGTCACTCAACTGAAAGAAAAAGGCATGGAAATCAATGAAGTTGACGTTACAGAGTTTCGCAAGCTGATGGAGCCTCTCTACAAGGCATTTGTCGATGAAAACGGCCCAGAAGCGGCTGAATTTTTGAAACGCATTCGGGAAAGTTTGTAAGGAATTTTAACGTGCGGAAAATAAGCGAATTATCGACTTTTTTCGTGCGCTATTTGGATAAGATCATCAACCGCATTCTCTTTTTCTTGCTGCTCATCATGACAGTCATTACTTTCACACAGGTGTGCACGCGTTATATTCTGGGTTTTTCGATCTTGTGGGGAGAGGAACTTTGCCGGTATCTTTTTATTTGGTCCATTTTCATCGCGCTGCCCTCGCTCATATTTCGTTCCAGCCTGACCTCGTTTGATATGCTGCTGCGCCGGGTGGACGGAGGGGCAGCCAAGGCGCTGAACCTGAGCATAGCTATCGGTGAATTGGCCTTTCTCTGGCTTCTCTGCAGCGGAGGGTATCCGCTCATGATACGCCAATGGGGACAGAGGGCCACATCCCTGCCTATTTCCATAGGACTCGTTTACGGGATAGTTCCTGTTAGCGCTTGTGTCAGTATGTTTGTCGTTTTCGAACGGGTTTTGTACCTATTTCACACAGGGGGGCGTCTGAAATGACACTGTTGCTTTTTGTGTCGCTTTTTCTCCTGCTGTTGTTTATAGGGATGCCCGTCGCCATCTCCTTGGGGCTGGTGGGCGTTGGACTCGCGGTGTCAATGGGCAATTTCCGCCCTGTTATGCTGGGGCACGTTATGATGCAGGGAATTGACAGTTTTTCCTTTCTAGCCGTGCCGTTTTTTATATTGGCCGGCGGATTCATGGAAGAAGGCGGCCTCTCTCGTCGTCTCATGGATTTTGCTTTCGCCCTGGTCGGAAGGATGAGAGGCGGATTGGCGCAAGTCGCCGTGGTCATGTCCGTCTTGTTCGCAGGGCTTTCCGGCTCTGCCGTCGCGGATACGGCCGCCGTGGGTTCCATGCTGCTCCCGTCTATGAAGGAGAAGGGCTACAGAGCTGGGTTCTGCGGGGCTCTGGTGGCGGCAGGGGGAGCTATCGGCCCCATTATCCCGCCCAGCATCGCGATGATTGTATATGCGGTCATCGCCAACGTTTCCGTCGGAAAACTTTTCCTCGCCGGGGTGCTGCCAGGGATTGGCATTGGACTGATCCTCATGATTCTTTCTTATATTGAAGCGGTCCGCTGCCATTATCCGAGAGAAACCGGACAGTTCAGCTCCAGCGCGTTTTTCAAGGCCATCCGTGACGGGATTCTGGCGTTGCTTCTGCCGGTGGTGATCCTGGGTGGAATCCGCTTTGGGCTCTTCACCCCGACTGAGTCCGCGTCGGTCGCGGTGGTTTACTCGTTCGTCCTCGGCAAATTCGTCTACAAAGAACTCAAGTGGAGCAAAATCCCCGCGATCTTCGCGAGTTCCGCTTTGGGAACCGCCGCAACGATGGTCATTATCGCAGCCGCTTCTTTTCTAAGCTGGATACTAACGAGTATGCGAATCCCTCAGTTGCTGACGAAGGCGCTTCTGGAGTTTTCGCGAGATCCATTTGTCATCCTCGTTATTATCAATCTTTTCATCCTGTTCTTGGGCACCCTGATCGATGGGGCCTCAATTGTGATTTTGATCACCCCGATAGTTGTGCCCGTCATCAGCGGCCTCCGCATAGACCTCGTCTATTTCGGCCTGCTGCTCGTGGTGAACATCTGTATTGGCGCTATAACGCCGCCTGTGGGAACGTGTCTTTTCGTCGCTTCGAGCGTCGGCAAGATCAACCTGGCCGACATCGCCAAAAGCGCCATTCCCATCGCCCTGTGTCTGATCACCTGGCTTGCTGTCCTGATACTTTTCCCTGGCATTGCCATGTTCCTTCCAAACTTGGGGCAGTAGTTCGGCGGGTTCCGTAACTTGAGATTGGAGAAGAAATATGAGCCGATTCGACGGGAAATGCGTTGTGGTGACAGGCGGTGTCTCCGGCATTGGGGAGGCGGTGTCGAAAGCGTTTGCGAGAGAAGGAGCTCGTGTGGTTTTGGGTTGTTTACCGGGTGAAGCCGCTGGTACAAAGGTTTTGGAAGAGCTTAAAAATCAAGGCACAGATTGCATCTTAGCCGAAGGAGATATTTCTCAAAAACAGTCTGTCGAGAGCCTGGTCGAAGCGGCCGTTCGGGAATACGGAAGAATCCACACCTTCGTCAGCAACGCCGCGGCGTTTGACTATTACAGACCTCTGCTCGAAACCGACGAGGACCTTTGGAACAGGGTGAGCGACGTCAATCTGCGTGGGAACTTTTTCATCGGCAGGGCTGTCCTTCCTCACATGATTGAACATGGCGGCGGAAACCTGATTTTCATCTCCTCCATCGCGGGTTTGATCGGAGGTCACGGCGGGGCGGCCTACACCACCACCAAGCACGGTATAATCGGCCTTTCCAAGCAGATAACCTTCGACTATGGCGCGAAAGGTATCCGGTGCAACGTGGTCTGCCCTGGTTCTATATACACCCCGCTTTCGGGTAAGTTCCTAGACATGCCGGCAGCGAAAGAAAAACTCTCCAAGACCCCCTATGGAACGCACGGTCTTCCAGAAGACGTGGCCGGCTCCGTGCTCTACCTCGCCAGCGACGAAGCGAAATTCGTCTACGGACACGCGCTCCTTGTCGATGGAGGCAGCTTGATCCGCAAGTGGTGAGAGACGATTCATGAGTTAAGAAAGCACTGATTAATGGGGTTCTTAGGGGCCTCAGGCCCCTCGGGGTCCAAAACCCCTAAGCAGGGCGTGGGGCAGAGCCCCGCAAGGGGTTAATCAGCGTTTCCTTAAGGTTATTCAATAATATAAGGTTATTCAATAATAAAGGAGTGATTAAGCTTGATCGTACCTATTTGGAATCCAGTGCGCGGGAAACTGCGGGTGGCCGGGCTCGCGTCAGGTTCAGGGAACACACTGTGGAAGGCGCTCGAGCTTCAAAAGGAACTTGACGCCAGCTGGGAGGGAAGCCCTTTCGAGGTCGTAGTACTTTTTTCCGACTCTCCGGAGGCGAAGTGCGTCGAAACGGCCAAGGCGTTGGGCGTACCGCAGGAGTCGGCGGACATCAGGGCCTTTTACGCCGAGCGCGGCGCGCCCCTGAAAGACCGCGCCGTGCGCGCCGAGTATGACCAGCTGATCCTTGAAAAACTAACTCCTTTCCGCCCTGACATGATATTGCTGGCCGGGTACGTATGGGCCACCACCGAGGTTATCACCAAGAGCCTCCTGGTGGCTGGAGTGCACCCAGCGGACCTCTCGGTCATGAAAGACGGCCGCAGGGCCTACGCGGGAGCGGACGGGGTGGGCAGCACCCTGGACGGCGGAGAAAGGGAGATACGCGCCAGCAGTTACCTCGCCACGCCAGAGATCGACGGGGGGCCCATTTTAATAATCTCTCCGGGAGTTTCCATCGGCGTGGACGAGGGGTTGGAAAGAAAGGAACGGGTTCGTCGGTATCTCGGCCCTGTCAACGAACAAGGAGGGTTCGTCGGCGCTCGCACGACGCTGGAAATAGCCCAGGGACATTTTGGCCTGGACGGAGAGGGGCATCTGTTTTACCAGAACGTTCCGGTACCGGCAGGCGTCAAGTTCGAGAGCTGGAAGGAGCGCCGCCCGCTGCACGAATGTTCAGCGGAAAGCCTCTTGGCCCCCAAGAGCGTCGCTATCGCGGGAGCTTCCACCCGTCCGGGGCTGGGCAGCGCCGTTTTGAAAAACGTGCTGGACTTCGGGTACAAGGGAAAGCTCTGGGTTGTCAACCGAGGAGGCGAGGACGTGTACGGGGTAAAGGGCCATGCCGCCGTCTCGGAGCTTCCCGAAACGCCGGATATGGTGCTCGTTGCCGTCCCTGGGGAGGCAGCTCTTGACGTCGTCCGCCAGTGCGGGGAGAAGAGCGTCAAGGCGGCCGTGGTGCTTTCCGCGGGATTCCGCGAGGTGGGGGGGGATGGCGTCGAGCGAGAGCGCCTGCTGATGGAGGCGGTACGCCGGTACAATATGCGTCTTCTGGGCCCCAACTGCATGGGTTTCGTCAACACGGACGAGGCGGTGTCGCTGAACGCCGACATGCTTCAGGTTGTCCCCGAAAAAGGAGGCGTCGGATTCATCACTCAAAGCGGCGCCATAGGCTCGGCCCTGATTGATTTCTCCAGCAAGTTGGGAATCGGTTTTTCCATGGTGGTCTCCACGGGGAACCAGCCCGACATGACGGTCAACGACGTCCTTCCCCTGATGGCGGAGGACAAGAACACCTTGGTGGCGCTTGCGTATCTCGAAACGCTCCCCGACCCAGGCCGTTTCGTGAAGGTGGTGAGAAAGGCTTCGGCCAAAAAACCGGTCATAATTGTCAAATCGGGGCGCACGGCGGCGGGCGCTCAGGCCGCTAGCTCCCACACGGGCAGCCTGGCCGGGGACGCGGCCATCACGGAGGCCTTGATCGAAAAAGCGGGCGCGATACGCGCAAAAACCTTGGAGGAGGCGTTTTTACTGGCCGACGCGCTTTCAAAAATGCCGCGTTTTTCGGGAAAACGCGTGGGGGTTATCAGCAACGCCGGAGGGCCGGGAACTCTCATTGCCGACGCCCTGAGCGACGCCGGTTTCGAGCTTCCCCTGCTGCCCCAGGCCGTCCGAGAGGAGCTGGCCCAAGCCTTTCTGCCCCAGGCCTCCACCGGCAACCCTCTGGACTTGGTGGCGACCGCGCTGCCGGAACACTACTCCCTCGCCGCGAAAAAAATGGCCGAGAGCGGTCTTTACGACGCCCTGATTTTGATGGTGGTTCCTCCTGTGGGGGTGGACACGGGGGCCGTGGCGGAGGCCGTGGCTGACTCTTTGACGGGCATTGGGCTTCCTGTCTTGTCCTGCTTTTTCGGCCCCAGCGCCGGGGAAGGCGGGCGGCGCGTTATGCTAAGGCGGAGAATCCCCTGCCTTGACTATCCTGAACAGACGGTACAGGCCCTGACGCTGATGCGCATGGACGAGCCTGACTCCGGTGAAGCCCCGTTCACGACGGAAGGCCCTGAACTTGGGCGGATGGCGGAAATTCGCGAAATGGCCTCGGGCACGGGGTACCTTTCCGCGGAGGCGTGCCGAAGCCTGCTTTCCGTCTATGCCCTGCCCGTGGTGCGGTCGGGCTTGGCCCGTTCGGGAGAGGACTGCGGGCAGTTCGCAAACTTTTCCTACCCCGTCGTCGCAAAAATCGAACACCCCGGTATTGTGCACAAGTCGGACGTGGGAGGCGTTATCTTAAACTTGAAGAATGAGACCGAGCTTCGAGAAACGGCGGACACTTTACTGAAAAAATTTGCGGGCGCCCAAGGAGTCTTGGTTCAGGAGCAGGTCGGGGCGGGGCTGGAGCTGATTCTGGGCGCGAACTCTGACCCGGTGCTGGGGCACGTACTGCTTGTGGGGGCGGGAGGGACGGGCGTGGAAATTCACAAGGACGTGAGCATGGCCCACGTTCCCTTCGGAAGGGCGCGTGCCGAAAAAATGCTGAAATCCCTGCGGTGCTGGCCCCTATTGGAGGGTTATCGAGGCAAAGGGGGCGTGAACGTCCCGGAGTTGATCGAGATTATGGGCAGATTGGAACAGCTGCTGCTGGACCTGCCGCAGATCAAAGAACTGGATCTGAATCCCGTCATATGGGACGAAAAGCGCTTCGTCATCGCGGACTGCCGCATCCGCGTCTAGAGCGGACGGCCATTGCCGAAGGCCAATGGGATTCTTAAGGGCCTGAGGCCCTTAAGCGGGGTTTGGGGCAGAGCCCCAAGGTTTTTTAAGGAGGGCTTGGCGTTATGAAGAAATGGTTTTTGTTTCTCAATGACAAGTTCGAGGAGATTTTTCTGGTCTCGACGCTCTTTTTCAGCGTGGCCTTGATCTACACACAGGTGGTGATGCGCTCCGTTTTCAGCAGCTCCAGTTATTGGCGCGAGGAACTCGCGCGGTACCTGTTCATCTGGCAGGCGTGGATCGCGGCCAGCTTCGCCACGAAACACTCCAAGCACATCAACCTGGACGTGGTGATCAACCTTTGCCCTGGCGCGGTTCAAGAATTCCTTTACTGGGTGACTCACGTCCTGTGGCTTTCCTTCGCTCTTTACATGACGTGGAAGTCCGCCGCACTCACCAACACCATATTCTCGAGGAAAACCATCTCCGCCGCCATGCAGATACGAATGGGCTGGGTTTACTTAGCGGTGCCCTTCGGCTGCGCGCTCATGTCCTTCCGGCTCGTTCAGGTGATGGCGTCCAAGCTGTGGACTTTCGGAAAGGGGGCCGCGTGATGTTTCTCGCCGTTTTATTGGGCTGTTTCGTGATTCTGCTCGCGGCGGGCCTGCCTATAGGCATCGCGCTGGGCGTTACCACCGCCTTCGTCATCACCTCCATGACCAACATCAACGTGGCGATCATCGCCCAGAACTCCGTGGCGGGACTGGACTCCTTCCCGCTCCTAGCCCTTCCTTTCTTCGTCCTCGCGGGCAACCTGATGTACTACGGCGGCATCTCCCGGAGGCTTCTGGACCTGGCCGACGTCATGGTGGGGAAGATCACGGGCGGACTGGGCATGGTCACCACCGTGGCGTGCATGTTCTTCGCCGCCATATCCGGCTCCGGCCCCGCGACGGTCTCGGCCATCGGAACCATCATCATTCCCGCCATGAAGGAGAAAAAATACGACGTCAACTACGCCGCGGCGATAACAGCCGCCGCCGGCTCCATAGGCGTGATCATCCCTCCCAGTATCCCGTTCGTCATCTACGCCGTCATCACGGGAACCTCCATAGCGGACCTTTTTCTAGCGGGCATCGTTCCGGGAGTCGTCATGGGCGCGGCGCTGATGATCGCCAACTACGTGATGGCCGTGAAGTACGGCTACAAAGGACGCGAATCCGGAGGCGCTGGAAAGTGGGTGACGTTCAAGGAGTCCGTCTGGGCGCTCGTCATGCCCATCGTTATCTTGGGCGGCATCTACGGCGGCATTTTTACTCCGACGGAAGCCGCGGTGGTGGGGTGCGTTTACGCTCTGCTCGTGGGAATGCTGGTCTACCGAGAGATAGGGATGAAGGAAATTTATGAAGCTCTGAGGGACACGGGGCTCATAACGGGCGCTACCGTGTTCACCCTGGCTTTTTCCACCTCCTTCGCGACCCTGATAACGATGAAACAGGTTCCCAGTATGGTGGGCAGCTACCTTCTGTCCGTGTCGGACTCGCCTTTTGTCATCATGATGATCATCAACGTCTTCTTGCTGATGGTCGGCTGTTTTGTCGATAACATCTCGGCCTGCATCATCCTTTCCCCGATATTGCTGCCTATCGTGGTCAAGATGGGCTTCGACCCCGTGCACTTCGGCATCATCATGACCGTTAACCTGGCTATAGGGTTCTGCACGCCGCCGTACGGCATCAACCTCTTCGTCGCGGCCGCGGTGGCGAACACGACGGTGTCGCGGATTTCCAGGTTCGTCATGCCCTTCCTGACCGCCATGCTGATCACCCTTTTGCTCACGACCTACGTGCCGGACCTGAGCATGTTTTTGCCGCGTATTTTCAAATAATTCAAATAAATGGGATTTTCACAATCATAATTTTTTTACGATCATAATTCAGGAAAGGATGATAACTGTGCCTGGAAAGTGGACTGTAGGAATTTACGGAATGTTGAACAACACGGAGCACGGATTGGAGGACGAGGTTTTTGAGGGAAGCGGTATCGAGGTCGTCAACCCAGCCTGGAAGGACGAGGAGGCCTTCCGTAAAATGCTGCCCGGCTTGGATGGCCTGATTGTCCTGACCACCGAGGTAGACAGGCCGGTGGTGGAGAGCCTGAAAAAATGCAAGGCGGCCGTCCGGCAGGGGCTGGGCGTGGACAACTTCGACCTGGCAGCTCTGAAAGAAAAGGGCATACAGGCTTACAACGTTCCGGATTACTGCGTCGACGAGGTCACGACCCATACGATGACCATGGCCCTCATGCTCGTCCGCAACATGACGTATTACATGCGGGACATCGGCGGCAAGGTATGGAACTCGCTCAAAGCGCCCCAGAGCCGCCGCGCTGACGAGCTGACCTTTGCCCTGGCCGGGTTTGGGCGGATGGCCCAGGTGGTGGCGGCCAAGGCAAAGCCCTTTTTCAAAGAGATCGCCGCTTACGACCCGTACGTCAGCCGCGAGGCGGCCTCTCGCCTGGGAGTGAGGGTTGCGGAGACCCTGGAGGAGCTGCTGAAAACGGCGGACGTGCTGTCCATTCACATCCCGTTGACGGACTCCACGCACCACATGTTCAACGAGGAGCGCCTGCACCTGATGAAGCCAACGGCTTTTCTGGTGAACACGGCTCGTGGGGGCCTGGTAGACGGGCAGGCGCTTTATCGCGCGCTGAGCGAGGGGTGGATACAGGGAGCGGCCACGGACGTTTTGGAGGTGGAGCCGCCGTCCTTCGATGATCCGCTCTTTACCTTGAAGAACCTGATCGTGACGCCCCACGCCGCGTGGCGCTCGGACGCCGCCGGAAGGGATATCCGGGTTTTCGCTGCTCGGACGATGAAAACAGCGCTGCTCGAAGGCACGGCTCCTAACAGAGTGCTTTAGAAGACCTTGGGGCCCTGCCCCAAACCCCGCTTAAGGGTCTGCGACCCTTAAGAATCCCATTAATGAGGTGAGCTATAGTGAAGAGATATGTGATGAATGCAGTGAGAGGTGTGTTTCTGTGTTTTTTGGCGGCGGCAGTTTTTGCGTTTCCGGCGCGGGCGGCGGAGTACACGTTTCGGGTGGCGTTCATCGGTCCCGAGTCGCACGGACAGTTTATTTCCTTGAACGAAAAGTTTAAAGCCGACGTGGAGAAGAAGACGGACGGCCGCGTCGCCGTGGAGATTTACCCCAATGCCCAGCTCGGCAGCGACCGGCAGGCTATTGAGGGCGTCAGCATCGGCACCCTTGAGATGTCAGCCAGCGGCGGTTCGGCCCTGCTGCCCCTGGACGACCGCTTAAAGATTATGGACCTGCCCTTCCTGTTCAAGAGTTCAGAGGCAGCCCATCAGGCCTATGACCAATTTCTAACCGAGGAGTTCAACAAGATTCTTGAACCTCACGACCTTATCATCCTTTACGCGGCAGAGCTGGGGTTCCGCCACATTACCAACAACCGGCGCTCCATCCAAGAACCCGGCGACCTAAAGGGCCTGAAGATACGCACTATGGAAAACCCCCTCCACGTGGAAAGCTTCAAGCTGCTGGGCTCCAACCCCACCCCCGTGGCCTTCTCCGAGCTGTACACGGCCTTGCAGCAGGGTACGGTGGACGCTCAGGAAAATCCCATCAGCGTTATCTCCACCGGAAAGTTCTACGAGGTGCAGAAGTACCTCTCCCTGACGGGGCACATCTACAGCCCCACGGTGCTCCTGGTGAACAAGACCTACTGGGAAAGTCTGCCGGAGGACATCCGTTCCATTCTGAACGGCATCCTTAAGGAAACTCAGGCCTTCGAGCGAGATGTTCTTATCAAGCAGAACATCGCCGCGGTGGATGAACTGCGAGGTAAAGGGGTGCAGGTCAACGACCTGACGCCCGAGGAAAAACAGGTCTTTTTCGAGCGCTGCAAGCCCGTTTACGACGCCTACGTGGAGAAGTACGGTGATTCTTTGCTGAAGCGGATCAGCGCCCTCAAGTAGCCGGGGTATTTTGTTATGGCTATACACGAAGTCAAGATTTTAAAAAACATGGTGTATACAAAAACCGACCGGGAATATTTAACGGCGGACGTTGTCCTTCCCGAAAACAAACGCGGAATTCCCTGTATGGTACTGCTTCACGGGGGCGGCTGGAAGTTCGGCAACGCCGACGCTTACAACGAGTGGGGAATAGCGCTGGCACAGCGCGGGGTTTGCGCCATGTCCATCAACTATCGGGTGTCCACCCCCGATTACCCAGGGTGGCCGGGGTGCCTGGACGACGTGGAGGCGGCGACCTCGTTCCTGGTCAGTCATGCCCACGAGTGGGACTTAGACCCCTACAGCATGGGTTTCATGGGGGACTCCTCCGGGGCGCACCTGAGCTTTATGGCCACCCTCCGGCACGAGTACGCGAGTCACAAAATCCGCCTCATTGTGGGCGCCTACGGCGTGTACGACGTGGGGGCTTGGGGCGAGTACGCGGGGAAAAAGTGGACGCAGCAGCCCAACGTGGTGATCAACCTCCTGGGCAAACCGCTGCAGGACAGGCAGGCCTTCGAAGAGGCCTCCCCATACTGCGTGATCGACCGGGCCCTGGAAGACAACCCGTTGCTGAACCCAGAGATCCTGCTCCTCTGGGGAGAGCAGGACAACTTCGTCCCCTGTGCCTCCCAGTCGGTGCCCTTCGCCGAGAAGCTCAAAAAAACGCGGCTTCACGTGGAGACCATGGCCCTGCCGGACGCCGCTCACCTTTGGTTCCCCCGGGACATCACCTCCTGCGAGATCAACGAGCTGGACAAGTACCCGCTCTCGGCGGCGGCGCCCAAGGTGCTGGACTTCATTACCGGTGTTTTCGCCAAGCCAAGGTTCACCCACCCCAACCACACGGGCGGCTACGAAAACAGCGCTGCTTTCCGTAAGACGCGCTTCAAGGACTCAGACCCCCTCAAGGCTGTTTACGGATATGTTCCCCCGTCAGAGGAAACGTCAGAGGAAAACGCGGTGTAAAACTTGCTGCGAAATTATAAGGAGGTGTTGTTCATGAAAAAGGCAATGCGGAACTTAGTTTTGTGGGTTTTGACGGTGAGCTTGGTTTTGGGCGCTTCTTCCGCCTGGGCGGAGGATTACACGATCCGGGTGGCGTTTATCGGGGCGGAGTCCCACGGGAGCTACATCACCCTCAACGAGAAGTTCAAGAAGGACATCGAGGAAAAGACAGGCGGCAGGGTGAAGGTAGAGCTTTACCCCAACGCGCAGCTCGGCAGCGACCGGCAGGCCATTGAGGGCATCAGCATTGGGACGCTGGAGATGGCCGTGGTCGGCGGGTCAAGCCTTTTAACTCTGGACGACCGCATGACCATCATGGACCTGCCCTTCATCTTTAAGACCCGCGAGGCGGCCCACAAGGCTTACGACGAGTTTTTGACGGAAGAGTTCAACAAATACCTTGAAGCGCACGATATTTTGATCCTTTTCTCCGGAGAACTGGGATACCGCCACATCACCAACAACAAGACGCCTGTCCAGAAGCCCGCCGACCTCAAGGGACTGAAGATCAGGACGATGGAGAATCCCCTTCACGTGGAGACCTTCAGGCTGCTAGGCGCAAACCCAACGCCCGTGGCCTTCTCCGAGCTGTACACTGCCCTGCAGCAGGGCACGGTGGACGCTCAGGAAAACCCCATCGGCGTCATCGTCACGTCGAAGCTCTTCGAGGTGCAGAAGTACACGTCACTCACCGGCCACATTTACACCACCGCCCCCTTCATCATCAGTAAGAGCTACTGGCAGAACCTGCCGGAGGATATCAGGAAGACGATCTCCAACGTGGCCGAGGAGACGAAAACGTACCAGCGCGACGTCATCGAGAGGCAAAACTCGCAGTTCACCGGCGATCTCGCGAAAGCTGGGGTAACGGTCAACGATCTTTCCCCGGACGACAAACAAGCTTTCATCGACCTCTGCAAACCGGTGTACGACGCGTACATCAAAAAGTACGGGGACGAGATGATCCAGAAAATAATGGCGATTCACTGAGCACTTGATTTAGCGACAGGCCGTTATCACATTTCACAGGAGGTTTTTTGATATGGGCAGCAACGAACGCGGTAAGTGGTGGGTATCCCCGTCGAACTACGACGAGGAGGTACGAGGGGAGTTCCGTTTTGCCCCGCAGATCGAAATTCTCGACACGACCCTGAGGGACGGCGAGCAGCAAGCCGGCGTCGTCCTGAACCTGAAGGACAAGGTGGAGATAGCGAAGAAGCTGGACGAGGTGGGAGTCCACCGCATCGAGGCCGGGACGCCCGCTACGTCTGAGGAGGACGCTCAGGCTATCAAAGAGATCGCCTCTCTGGGGCTGAAAGCGAAAATTTTCTGTTTCTGCCGTGCCATGCCAAAGGACATGGAGCTGGCGAAGTCCCTGGGTGTGGACGGCGTCATCTGCGAGATCATCGGCAGCGAGGAGATGCTGAAGTTCGGCAAGCGCTGGACCCCGGAGCAGGCCGCCGCCGCCTGCGTCGAGGCCACCAAAGCCGCCCACGATATGGGGCTTTACGTGACGCTTTTTCCCGCGGACGGCTCTAGGGCGCGGCTGGAGTACCTCATCGGCTTCGCGGACAAGGTGTCCCAAGAGGGGCACATCGACTCCCTGGCGCTGGTGGACACCTTCGGCGCCTTCTCCCCTGAGGGGGCGGCCAGCCGCATCCGCAAACTGAAGGAGCGCTTCACCTCCTTCTCAATAGAGGCTCATTTCCACAGCGACTACGACTTGGGTACGGCCTCCACCATTGCTGCGCTGAAGGAAGGCGCTTCAGTTGCTCACGTGACGGTTAACGGCATTGGCGAGAGGGCGGGCAGCGTCGGACTGGAGCCCCTTGCCGTCTCCCTGGAGGCCCTCTACGGCGTCAAGACGGGGATCAAGCTGGAAAAGCTGCTGGAACTCTCCGAGTTGGTGGCCAAACTGACGAATTTCCCCGTCGCCCCCAACAAACCTATTGTGGGGAATCGCCTCTTTGGCTGGTCCACGGGGCTTCCCTCCAGCCTTTGGAGCAACGCCAAGCAGGAGGACCCGCTGATCATGCTTCCCTACCACTATGACCTCATAGGGGCGAAGGAGCCGGTGCTTTACCTCGACAAGAAGAGCGGCAAGGACAACCTGAAATACTGGCTCACGAAAACGAACCTCACCGTTCCCGAGGACAAGGAGCGCGACCTGCTCGACCTGGCGAAGGCCAAATCCCTTGAGGTGAAACGCGACCTCAACGAGACCGAGTTTAAGGAATTGGTCAAGAAAATTTCGTAAAACCGATTTGCAATTGAGGGCCCAGCAGCTCACAGTTATTCGGCGCGGGGGGGCTCCTTGCCGTCCCGCGTTAAAAAGGTTACTTTCTGCTGGGCTTCTTCCAGGAACTTCCGACTTTCACGCACCAGGGCCACTCCCCGCTCGAAATCCGCGAGGGCCTCATCCAACGACAGGCTCCCCTCCTCCAGGCGTCTCAGAATCCCGTCCAATCGCTCTAAGTTTTTGTTGAAGTTCACCATAACGCTCCCTCTCCAATCGCGCGGTATTGATTTTTGGGGTTTGCATAAGGCCCCTACTCCATTAATCAGCGCTTTCTATTTAAGCTTGCTTTTTCGACGAAAGCAAGTATAATGGCGTAAAAATCCCCTGCGGGGTTTTGCGTGGTCAAACACAAAAACCTTGCGGAAAAGAGCTGAATATCGTGCATTTTACGGATGACATTGCTAGGGCGTGTTTTAAAACTCCTATTTGACTATAAATTACATTGAAAAAGTGCCTAAACAACGGCTGTTTTTTGTTGGAGTAGTTAGTTTTCAAACACGTCCTAGTTTTGCTTTTCCTTTTTTAGAACCCAACTCAGTTCCGTTTTTCAGGTTTTCTTTCCCTTTTAAAACCAGTCCCGTTTTTGAAGGATGTCCATCAAAAGGTGACTACTGCGACTTTTTACCCTTGGGTCTGTAAGTTCCTGAAAATATTTGTGAATGCTGGTTATGCCTGTTTGCATTTGCAGCCATCTCCTACCTTATGATTGAAATAGCTGCTTTTTAACACTTTTTTCTCATAAAGTAAATAATTTACCGCTCACTTTGATGCGTTTGCCCTGATGCTCTTCTCATATCTGCTTTCTCCACTTGCTTTATTATAGTATAGTCTATTTATATCATATTTTGGAGATATTAGACAGGCTCTTACATTCTGGGTTCATCTAGTGGAAGACAAAAAACTCCCCAGCTACGTGCTGGGGAATATGAAAAAAGGAGCTATGAAAAGATGGAAAAAATTCGTCACCTTGGCACATACGACTTCACTTGCGACTCCTGCGGATGCTCCGGATCCGAGGAAATCTGGGCGGACGGCGCCCGGTCGGGTGTGTGTTCCCACTGTGGGCCCTTCTACAGTCGGTTCTCAGGCGAAGAGTATACAAAAGAGGTGGAGTAGCTTGCTACTCCACCTTGAGAGAGAATTGGTAGCGCTTCACCGCACCGCCAATGGGGACACGGTCAAGTTTGGTATTCCACCCGCAGGGCAAACGCATGAGCCTCACCTTAAATTATTGCAACAACTGACTTTGCGCTATTTACCTAGGTATTTTTACCTAGAAAGTAAATTCAGTCGTATCAAGACTTTACGTCTTCATGCGTTTGCCCTGAGCGGGAGATACCATCGAGTGGCAGAGATGCCTGGGCGGTTCTGACTCTGACAAAGCCAACTTCATCCAGCAGACGAGCGACGGAGGGTACATCATCGCGGGAGAGAGTAACTCCACCAACGGCGACGTAACCGTCGGATATCATGGGGGAAGCACCGACGCCTGGATTGTCAAGCTGAACGCAGCGGGAAATACCATCGAGTGGCAGAAATGCCTGGGCGGTTCTAACCTTGACTATGCCTACTCCATCCAGCAGACGAGCGACGAAGGGTACATCGTCGTGGGGAGGACCACCTCCACCAACGGCGACGTGGACGGATCTCATGAGGGTGACATCTGGGTTGTCAAGCTGAACGCAGCGAGGAATATCGAGTGGCAGAAACACCTGGGCGGTTCTGGCTCTGAAGAAGCCCACTCCATCCAGCGGACAAGCGACGGAGGGCACATCGTCGCGGGGTATACCTCCTCCACCAACCGCGATGTGGCCGGAAATCACGGGGGCTGGGACGCCTGGGTTGTCAAACTCGGACTGACCATC
>JAITGX010000052.1 GCA_031280275.1 Synergistaceae bacterium | reverse complement strand
GACGAGGTTTTCAAAAAAGTGTTCAAGTCGTTGAGCAGTGACGCGGATATGCAAGATATGTCGATTGACAGCACGTCTTGTAAGGCCCGCCGGCACTCAGCGGGTGCAAAAAAGGGGCTGAAAATGCGGAACCAATCAAGATATAGGGTTGCCGTTATTGAAATAATATTGCCCCTCCTAGTTTTCAAACACACCCTCGTCAAATAGGAGATCCAAGCTGGTGAACTCCCGAAAGGCCTGGAGGGCCTTTTCTGGCGTGATGTCGGCCAGGCAGTCGGCAGGGCAGTTGTAATTGTGACAGCCCGCCTTGGGACAGGTCACTTTCACCTCCCGGAACCAGGGCATCCGGTAGTCCATGGCGTAGGCGTCCGTAACGCCGAAGAACCCCAAGGTTGGCGTTCCGGTCAGAGCCGCCAGGTGCAGCGGCCCAGTGTCGTTCCCCACAGCGGCACGGCACTTCTGAGCCACAGCCGCCATCAGCGGAAAAGGAAGCCGCCCCACTAGGTTCAGAACGGAACTCTCTGGAACCTCCCGACCCTTCAAGGTATCCCCGATCTCCTCCGCGGCGCGTGCCTCCGGCTCCCCGTGGCCGTTCAGGACAATTCCCCATCCCTCCATCGCTAGGGAGGCCAAAAACTCAATCCAGTGCCGTACCGGCCAAAATTTCTGCGGCTTGCTGGCCCCGATGACGGCAAAAAGCTTTTTCTCCGGCAGTTCCGACAGTATCGACCGGGCTTTCTTGCGGTCCTCTCGCGTCGTGAGAATCGCCGCCTCGTCCCTGTTCTTGAAATCGACGCCCAGCGCGTCTAGGTACTCCCAATGCACGGCGTCGTAACAAAATTGCAGGTGCCGGTTGTAGCCGCAGCGCCAGCGGGCACGACTGAAAAGGGAGACGAGGGCCGCCAGGCCGTCCCGGTGCAGGCTGAAAAGCCAATCGAAACTCATCTGGCGCGTTTCCCTCACGGTTTTAAAGAAATCCCCAATACGCTTCCGGGTATCCCACAAGAGCAGGTTGTCGATGTAAGGCTGAACCCTCAAGATACCGGCGTACTCCGGACGAGTCAAAAACGTCAGATGGACACCGGGGTGTTTTTTTTTGAACAGTCGCGCCGCCGCCGCCGCCTGCAAAACGTCGCCAAAGGCGCCAAAGCGTATCCACAGCACCTTGTCCCCGTCTCCGGGCCGGGGCGGCCTTCTCTCTCTTGTTTTTTGAAATGCCAGAACATCTTTTGTCGGCTTCACGCCGCTCCCCTCCTTTTGCTTGCAATTATACAAAAACTCGACTTTAGAGTATGGCTGCATGGATTACGTAATTTTTTTCATAAAAATTCCATAAATTCTTATTATTTATCATTCTATAGCAAAATGAGTACACAGCTCTATTCTCAAAGGAGGCCGTCTCTTGCGGCGAGTTATTCTTACTGATTTAGCTGCTCCCGGCGTTGATATTCACTTCGACTATGCACCCTGCCCCAGACCCTGCTTAGAACTTGTCTAATATCTCTTGCAGTGAGATATATCGAGTGAAAAATGTGGATTCCAACCGAGCCGCCTCCAGAGTTGAGTTTTGGAGCGTGATATTCCGTGTTGTTGTAAGGATTTCGTATAGATTAAGCATCTGCAACACTCTAATCCTGAAAGATATACCTTGTGAGGGTGTCCTTTCGATTGCAGCATTGTATCGTCTGCACATGCTGTTTGGAAGTGGGAATCTGTTGATGTAGGTATGGGTCGGTTGTCCCCAGAAACGAGCGTAAAAGGGGGTATAGTCTCCAAAAACGGAGGAAGCTCTAGAAAAAGAGGGAATAAAGCTTAAAAAGGGCATAATTTTGCTCCGTGGGAATAAAAATTGAGCCCTATTACTTCCTATTGTCTTGAAGAACGAAGTTAATCAGCGTTTCTTTAAGAAATCAGAATTGAGATAACATTGCTTTTTCCAAGGAAGCGCTGATTAAGCCCTTTGCGGGGCTCCGCTCCACACCCCGCTTAAGATTACTCGTAAAAATCCTTGATAAAATCTGGCCAGCCATCCTCCAGGGAAACCTCGTAGTCCTCGATAACGGTCGTCTGTATGGAGGTGAGGCCGTAGATCTCACCCTCTAGGCTGGGCAGTTCCTCCGCTCCTATCATGCAATAGGTGTTGAACAGCTTGTTACGCACGTACATGTTCACGCAAATCACCTCATTTTCCACAACGTTTTGTACAGCAAAATCCTTTACAAATGACCCATCGAAGGCTATTTTATCACTCACCCTTTGCTTCCCAAACGCTCCATGACCTCGTCCCGGCCCAGCGCGGACATCACCAGTACCAGCGCCGCACCGCTCTCCCGCCCGGTAAGAAGCAGCCTCAAGGGGTGAAAAAACTCTTTCCCCTTCATTTCGCGCTCTTTCATAAAAGCGCGCAGGGCCCGATTCAGCACGTCCTCCTCCCAAGAATCAATCAAACAAAGCGCTGTCCTTAACTCCGGGAGCCACGGCGGACGCTCCGCCTCTGGTCTCTCGGTCAAAAAGCCCAGGGCCTCCCGCAGCAGCGGCAGGGTGGGGTTCTCCTCGGACAAGTCAGCGGCTAATCGACCCAACACTTCGACATTGAAGGCTGAAAGGCGCGGGTCGGTCGCCAAAAACTCCTTCACAAGAAATTCCGGGCCTTTTCTCCTTAAAGCCTCTTTCTGCCAGTACCTCAGGTGTGTCTCGTCGTGAATCGGAGGTGAGGCCGAAATGCGGACTAGGGAGAAGGCGGACGCCATTTCGTTCAGGGACAAAAGGGGGACGCCGGGTTCGGAGTTCCAGCTCAAGGTCGAGAGGTAGGCGGAGAGGGCCTCAGGCAGGTAGCCCTCCTGACGATAACGTCGTATGGGAGTGGAACCGGTGCGTTTGCTGAGCTTCTGCCGTTCAGGAGACAGGATCATCGGGATGTGGGCGTAGATGGGCGCCATCCAGCCCAGGGCGTCGAAAAGGGCCTGCTGGCGCGCCGTGTTCGGGATGTGCTCGTCCCCCCGGACAATGTGGGTAATCCCCATCAAATGGTCATCGGCCACGCTGGCGAAGAGGTAGGTGGGAAGCCCGTCGCTGCGGACTAGGACGAAATCCCCCATGCTCCCTGGGACAAAGGTCGCCTCCCCTCGCACCGCGTCGTAGAACACGAGCGGTGCGTCGGGCAGGGCAAAGCGCCAACAGGGTTTTTCCCCAGCGGTGATCCGGCGTTCCACCTCATCTGGCGGCAGATGGCGGCAGAGGCCGTCGTAGCGCGGCGGTTCGCCTCGGGCAAACTGTTCCGCGCGCAGAGCCTCCAAGCGCGTCTCGGAACAGAAGCAGGGATAGACTGCCGCCTTCCTTTCTCGCAGGGTACGTAAAACCTCCTCGTAAAGGGATATGCGCTGGCTTTGGCGGTATGGCACGGGCAATCCCATGTCCGGGCCCTCGTCCCAGTCGAGGCCCAGCCAGTGGAGGTCCTCCATCAATTGCCGCTCAAACTCAAGCCGCGAGCGCTTCCTATCCGTGTCGTCGATGCGAAGGACAAAATACCCCTTGCCTCCTTGGGTTTTCGCCGCTCCTCTGGCCAGCAGGAAATTGAAAAGCGCCGTCCTGGCGCCCCCGATGTGAAGCTCCCCCGTTGGTGACGGCGCAAACCTCGTCCTGACAAAGGGCAAGCCCCTTGACCCGCAACATGTCTTTGGCGTGTTATTTGCTTTCAT
>JAITGX010000081.1 GCA_031280275.1 Synergistaceae bacterium | reverse complement strand
AACTCCGGGCGCGCTACCACCAACCACCTGCACTTCGAGGTTCGAAAAGACGGCAAACCCGTGAACCCCATACCCTATTTGACGCCGCGGTGAGACGAACTTGAAATTTTGACAAGCACACCTGATGGAGATGTTTTCTCAGAGCGTGTCTAGAATCTCTTACAGTGAGATATACTAAAGGCAAAGTTTTGATTTGAACAGACGGGAGAGGAAATAAATGCGTAAAGCATATGACAGCGATGTAAGCAGAGGTTTTCGCAAGGTGAGTATGGTTAAGTTGGTTTTTGTATCTCTAGTCTTTTGAAAAAATACTAGACATGCTCTAAGCGGGGCGTGGGGCGGAGCCCTACAAGGGCTTAATCAGAACTTCCTTAAATTCGGCTTGAACCTTTGGACTGAGTGATGTATAGTACAGGTGGTTGTGTATAAACACACCGGACTAGAAAGAATGGAGGAGTCCCCATGCAGGAAGTGAAAAAGGTTATAACTGAGGTCGGGACAAACGAGTGGCAGGTTGTGGTCTTTTTCCTAGGGGATCAATCTTTCGCCATAAACGTGGACAAGACGCGGGAGATCCTGCGCTGGCCTGGCTGCCGGATCATCCCAGATTCCTCCGCCGCGATGATCGGGATAACCTCCGTCCGCGGCGAGGTTCTTCCCATGGTTGACCTGCGCGTGTTCCTGAAAATCAACACCAAGATAGAGCTGGAACAGTGCAAGGTCATTATCGCCGAGTTCAACGGCATCAAGCTGGGCTTCGTGGTGGACGCTGTGGAACGCATCTACCGCATCAACTCCGAGGACTTGGACTCCACCCTCACCGGGAAGTACCTGGGCGAATGGGTGCTCTACGTTATTAAGCGCGACGCGCGCAACGTGCTCCTGCTGGACTACGAGGCCATTGTCCAGGTCATAAGCCCGCAGCTCTCCATGACCCACAATGGGTCGTGGGACCCCAAGGGTCTTCATGAAATTACGCAGGATATCGGCAATCTTTCTTCGTACAGTATTATCGTGGCGGAGGATTCTCCCCTGATCCGCAAGCAGGTCAGGGACGTGCTGACGGCAGGCGGTTTCAGTAACCTGACGATTTGCAGCGATGGTAAAGAGGCCTACGATAAAATCATGAAGGAAGGGGCCCGCTACGACGTGCTGATAACGGACGTGGAGATGCCGCGCCTGGATGGCCTGGCGCTCACGCGGCGCATCAAGGAAAACCCCGTGACCCGTGACCTGCCCATTATCGTCTTCTCCTCCATCATGGCCCAGGACATCAAGGCCAAGGCCGCCAGCATTGGGGCCAAATATCAGATAACCAAGCCGGAGGTGTCCCTGCTGGTCGAGTACGTGGCGAAGATCATCAAAGAGCAGAAGGCCAAGGAAGAACGGGGCGCGGCCTGAGGCTCGCCGGGACGACGACGGATGACCACGCTGCGTTATTGGAGTTCTGACCTGGACCTCGAAATCGCGCCGTGGTTCCCATTTGGGGTGGACTACAAGCCGATCTCTATCAACCTTCTGCACAGCCCTCAGCTCAAGAGAGTGGCGGCGTTGTGCTTGGAAGTGGGGAGCGAGTTCTTTTTTATGACCTCAATGTGGGGCGGCTGTGTAGGCAGCCTGATGCGTGACAACTTTTACAAGGGCAGCGCGGACGAGAGCCTTAACCTGGGGTTCATGATGCTCCTGGGGTACTCCCCTAAGATGGAAAACCTGTTGAGCCGCAAGTTCTCCGACGAACAGGACATCCGCGCCGGGGTGGCTTTTTGTTCCCTGTGGAACAGGACGCTCCTGCTCGAAAACATGAAGGTCATCATCTTGGTCAGCGACAGCATCCTGTTCAGCGAGGACGAGTTTCTGTCCGAGTTCGAGTCGATGTTCGAGGGGGAAGGGTACGCGGGCCGCTCCCACGTTGCCTATTTCGCCGAGAAATTCGGCTACAGGCGCTTCTGCATGGCCTACGAAACAGATGATCTGTTGCAGCTCAGAATCACCCGGCTTCTGTATGAGATGGAACTGCCGGAGACCCGCCAAATGGTGGGTCCCTCTCCAGAGATGCCCTTCCCGCCTTTTTTTGGCATGACCCTGGGTTTTTAGGACGCTTTATTATATAATGTAAAAAAAGGGGAATAGCCATGCAGGAGGAATTTGCGGACGCCGCCAAGAAAGAAACGCCCAAAAGCGAGACCGTTGAGTATTTGGGAAAGGTGCGCAACCTGGTTCACGAGGGACAGGGGCGGGGGTTCGTCACCCCTCAGGACATCGAGCGGCATTTTCCGGTGGACACCTGGAACTCCGACATGCTGGACAACATCCTGAACAACCTTCAGGAGCTGGGCATGGAGGTGGTGGAGGAGGAAAGCCGGGGGAAGATCCCCACGGTGTCCGTGAACGAGGAGTACCTGCCGTCCCTGAATGACGACATAGGAAAGCTGGACGACATTCCCCTCACGGATCCGGTTCGCATGTACCTTCGTGAAATCGGGAAGGTCTCTCTGCTGAACGCCGAGGAGGAAGTGGCCCTCGCCCGGCAGATGGAAGAGGGTCATACCAGCGCCAAACAGAGGCTTATCGACGCAAACCTGCGTCTAGTGGTCAGCATCGCGAAAAAATATATCGGTCGGGGGATGCTTTTCCTGGACTTAATCCAGGAGGGCAATTTGGGTCTAATTCGCGCCGTGGAGAAGTTCGATTACCGTAAAGGCTTCAAATTCAGCACCTACGCCACCTGGTGGATACGCCAGGCCATCACCCGCGCCATCGCGGATCAGGCGCGCACTATCCGCGTGCCCGTGCACATGGTGGAGACCATCAACAAGATGGTGCGCATCTCCCGCCAGTTGGTGCAGCGCTTGGGGCGTGAACCCACGGACGAGGAGATCTCCGTCGAAATGGAAATTGAGCCCGCGAGGGTTGAGGAAATTCGCCGCATTGCCCAACTGCCCGTTTCGCTGGAAACCCCCATAGGTGAGGAGGAGGACAGTCAACTGGGGGACTTCATCGAGGACAGGGAGCTGCCCAGTCCCGACGAGGCAGCGGCGGGGCACCTGCTTCATGAGCAGATCGAGGACATGCTGGCCGCCCTCTCCACGAGAGAGAGGGAGGTTTTACATTTCCGCTTCGGACTCGAAGACGGACACTCCTATACCTTGGAGGAGGTAGGGCGCAAGTTCGGCGTCACACGTGAGCGTATAAGGCAGATCGAGGCCAAAGCCCTTCGTAAGCTGCGCCACCCCAGCCGAAGCCGAAAGCTCAAAGACTTTTTAGATTGAATATGAATAATAAGGAGACACTGAATAAGGAGAGATGTTGAAAAGATATTTTCGCAGACATTTCGCCTTGCTGTTGTTCTCCTGCTCCACGTTCGTCGTGCTGGCCATCTCCATGCACGCGAGTTTTGTTGTCTCCCTGGCCATTGCCTTCATGGATAAACTCATCTGCCAGCGCGCCGTGGCTGCAGCCAACGTCACCGCTAAGATGGTCACGGCCGAGGAACTCGCTGCCTTTCTCACTCCTGGGGACATGGAAAAGCCAGAATACGCTGCGCTCAAGAACCGCCTCGCGAGGGTGGGCAAGGAGAACGGCGCTCTTTACGTCTACTTCATGCGCGATGCCGGGAATGGAAACGTGCGCTTTATCGTGGATAACGACTTCACCAGCAAGGTGGTGGACCTCACGACGCCCCCTCTTTCCCCCGACAGGGCGGTGGCGGCGGCCTTAGAAGGCGTGTCCACCTCGGGGGGGCGTGGCGTGTACTCCACCGGGTACGAGGGTCTCCTCAGCGCCTACGCTCCGGTGCTGGATGCGGAGGGGCGTGTGGCGGCCGTGGCGGGCGTGGACATCTCCGACGAAGAGATCTTTCAGGTGCGCCGCCGTGTCTTTGGGCTCGCCGTTCTTCTGCTGGGCTCCGTGGCGGTGGTCATCACCGTCGGGTTTGCCTCCTCCCGCCTCTACCGGCGGAAGGCCCGCCAGGCTGAGGCCGCCAACGCCGCCAAGAGCGAGTTTCTCTCCAAGATGAGCCATGAGATACGCACGCCTTTGAACGCCATTATCGGCCTGTCGGAGGTGATGCTGGGAGACAAAGCCCTCATGCACGCCCTTTTGTCCTCCGGCCTGGGCAAGGCGGAGGAAAACGTGGGGAAGATATACAACTCCGGCGTCACCCTGCTCTCCATCATCAACGACATCCTGGACATATCCAAAATTGAGTCCGGCAACTTCGCCCTGAACCCCGCCGTGTACGACGTCTCCAACTTCGTCAACGACACCGTGACCATGAACATCCTGCGCGTCGGCAGCAAACCCATAGCTTTTAGTCTTTCCGTGGACGAGAACCTTCCGAACAAGCTCCTGGGCGACGAACTTCGCGTAAAGCAGATTCTCAACAACCTGCTCTCGAACGCTTTCAAGTACACGCGGGAAGGCCGCGTGGAACTCTCCGTCACCAGTGAGCGCGACGGCATTTACGTGTGGCTGACGGTGTCCGTGACGGACACGGGTATTGGCATTCGCCAGGAGGATTTGAGAGAGATTTTCAAAGAATACCACCAGGTGGACCGCAAGAGCAACCGCAGGATCGAGGGAACGGGTCTGGGTCTGCCCATCGCGAAAAAGCTGGCGGAGGCCATGAACGGCTCCCTCTCCGTGAAGAGCGTCTACGGGAAGGGCAGTACCTTCACGGCGTGCCTGCGCCAGGAGCTGGTGCACGACTCAGCCGTCATCGGCAAGGAGGTAGTCGAAAACCTGAAGAACTTCCACTTCGCCGCGGAAAAGCGGGAACACGGCGCCGCCAGCCGCTCGCACCTGCATCTTCCTTACGCCCGGGTGCTGGTGGTGGACGACGTGGTCACTAATTTGGACGTGGCCAAGGGGATGCTGAAGCCCTACGGCATGATGGTGGACTGCGTCACCAGCGGCCAAGAAGCCGTGGCTCTTATCCGCGAGGCAAAGACGAAGTACAACGCGGTCTTCATGGACCATATGATGCCCGGAATGGACGGCTTGGAGACCGCCCGTATTATCCGAGAGGAAATCGGCACCGACTACGCTCGAAACGTCCCCTTGATAGCCCTGACGGCCAACGCCATCGTGGGCAACGACAAGGTGTTCCTCGAAAAAGGGTTTCAAGCGTTCCTTTCCAAGCCCATTGATGCGCAGAAACTGGACGCCTCGATCCGCCGCTGGGTGCGGGATAACGCCTACGAAAGGCAGGTCGCCGCCCAGAACGCCGCAAGGGGTGAAACGCTGGGTTACGAGGGCTTGAACATGCGAAAAGGGGGGGACCGGCGTGGGGGAGTCGAAAGGAGGAGCGGTCTGGACCGCCGCGCTATGAGGGCTTCCTCGCCCGCTCCGCGGTTGTTCGTTGACGGACTCGACTTCAGGAAGGGCCTGGAGCGATTCGGAGATGACCAGGAGTCTTTTTTCGAGGTGCTTCGTTCCTATGTGCTGAACACACCGCCGCTGCTGGAAAAACTCGAAGCCGCCAAAGAGAGCAGCCTGCCGGACTATGCCGTGACCGTGCACGGAATCAAGGGCAGCAGCTATTCTATAGCCGCGGAGCCCGTGGGCAAGTTTGCTGAGGCGCTGGAACACGCGGCGAAGGCCGGGGACTCCGGCTTCGTGCGGGAGCGGCACGGTGAGTTTCTGACCCTGACCCGGCAGCTGATCTCTCAGCTCTCTGAGTCTCTGGCCAAGACGGGCGGTGAACCCCAAAAAACCCAAAAAAAACACCCAGACAGCGAGGTCTTGGAGCGTCTGCGGGCAGCCTGTGCGGCTTACGACATGGACGGAACGAACGTGGCGATGACGGAGCTGGAACGCTTCGACTACGAGGCGGACGCTGATTTGGTTTCTTGGCTCCGCCAGCAGGTGGACTTGATGGAGTTCCGCAAAATAGAAGAAAAAATCAAGGGACAAACTCAGAGAGGGTGAGACGTTTTTGCCAGCGTTTGACGCGCATTGCGTAACGGGAAAAGACAACGTGGCCGTCGTCATCCACGACGTAGCCGCAGGGGATGTGGTGACGGTGCGGCAAGAGACGGGCATCTTGAAACTCACGGCGGTCACGGCCGTGCCCGCGGGGCACAAGATCGCGCTTCGTGATTTCCAGCAAAACGAACACGTCCTGAAATACGGCGAGGTCATCGGCGGCGCGGCGGAACACATTCCCGCCGGGGCCCACGTCCACGTCCACAACCTGGAGGGCCTGCGGGGCAGAGGAGACAGGCGATGAATTTCATGGGATACGCTAGGGCGGACGGAAGGGTCGGTGTGCGCAACCACCTTCTGGTGTTACCTTCGGTGGTGTGCGCCAACGACACGGCGGCTAGAATCGCGGCCCAGCTCAACGGCGCGGTGTTCGTAACGCACCAGCATGGCTGCGCCCAGCTTCCGGCGGACGCGGCTCAGACGCGGCGTACCCTTGTTGGTTTTGGCTCCAACCCCAACGTGGCGGCCTGCATCGTAGTGGGACTGGGATGCGAGACCCTCCCGGCGGGGGACATCGCTGCGGAGATCGCCAAAACCGGCGCGCCCGTGGTCTCTCTGGTCATTCAGGAGATGGGAGGCACGCTAAATACGGTCAACGAGGGCGTGAAGGCTGGACGCAAACTGCTGACCCACATCTCGCGACTGAAAAGGGAGCCTCACTTGCTCTCTAAACTCGTTCTCGGGCTGGAATGCGGAGGGTCGGACGCCTGGTCGGGGCTTTCAGCAAACCCCGCTGCAGGTCACGCCAGTGACCATCTGATACGGGCGGGCGGTGCCTCGATTTTGTCCGAGACGCAGGAACTCATCGGGGCGGAACACATCCTGGCCGCGCGGGCAGCGGACCCGGCGACGGCGAAACGTCTCATGGAGGTGGTACGGCGCGCGGAGGCGGGCGCGTTGAGCGGAGGCGTGGATATCCGGCTCGCGAACCCCACTCCGGGGAATAGGGCTGGAGGACTCTCCACTTTGGAGGAGAAGTCCTTGGGCTGTATCAGTAAGGCCGGCGCAGAGGCCCCGCTGCTGGAGGTGCTGGACTACGCGGAGGCTCCGTCTCAGCGTGGCCTGGTGTTTATGGATACCCCTGGACAGGACATTGAATCTATCACGGGAATGGTCGCGGGCGGGGCGCAGGTGATCTTTTTCACCACGGGGCGGGGAACCTGTACGGGCTGCCCGGTAGCGCCGGTGATCAAGGTGTGTTCCAACACGCCGACCTTCGAGAAAATGAGCGACAACATGGACGTGAACGCTGGAGGGATTATCACGGGCGAAAAGACCATTGCCCAAGTGGGGGAGGCGCTTTTCAGCGAAATGCTGGAAGTCTGCAGCGGAAAGACCACAAAAAGCGAGGAACTCGGTTACGGCAGTTTCGCCATCAACCGCATAGGCCCCACCCAGTAGAGGGGGTGTTTTCGGATGGGGAAAAAATTGATACTGCACGATTTACCGGCGAAGGACGCGGAAAAATTGTTTTCCGCAAATGGCGGTGAATATACGATTTTTTCCGCGCGGCCTCCGGTTCAAACTTGCGTTGGGTGTTTACATTGTTGGTTCAAGACGCCGGGAAAGTGCGCGATTGACGACAGAGGTAAAGAGTTTAGCCCTCTCATTCACGTACACGAGGAATTGATCGTTATAAGCCGTTTGGTGTTCGGGGGACTCTCTCCGGACGCCAAAGCCGTTTTGGAACGAAGCATAGGGCACATATCACCTTTCTTCCGCGTCGTGGAGGGTGAAATGCACCATAGAAAACGCTACAAAAACGCCTTTCGTCTGCGTTATATTTTCTACGGTCCGGATATGACGGAAAGCGGCAAGGAAAACGCCAGGGCGCTGACCAGGGCAAACGCGCTGAACCTGGGGGCTCAGGGGTACGTATGCGATTTTTATTCGTCGCTGGACGCTGTCGAGGCGGCGTTATGAAGATCGGCGTCGTGAACGGAAGCCCCAGGAAGAGGGGAAGCGCCAGCGAAAACATTATCGGCGCGCTGCGCGAAAGATTGGGCAAAGCGCCCGAGTACGCCCTGTGCAGCGCCATGTCTCAAAGCGGAAGGGAGATAGTGAGTGCGCTTTTGGGTTGTGACGCCCTCATATTCGTCTTCCCGCTTTACGTGGATGGGGTGCCGTCTCACTTGCTTCGCTTTTTGGAGGAGTCGCAGGGGCAAATTTCCGGCGCGGTGCCCGCCGCTGTTGTCTACGCGGTGGTGAATAATGGCTTTTACGAGCCCGCTCAAAATATCTTGGCGGTAAATACGCTCAAAAGTTTCTGCGTGAAATCGGGTCTTAAATGGGGACAGGGCGTTTGCGCGGGCGGAGGCGGCATGATCGGCGCCAGGCGCATCGGGCGCAGTCCCCTGAAAAATCTCGGCATGGCTTTGGACGCTTTGGCAGAGAACGTTCTCCAATTGAAAACAGCTGAAGACCGCCTGGTCAAGCCGGACATCTCCAGATTTTTCTATTTGTGCGCCGCCAGCGTCAGCATGATGTTTCACATGGTGAAAAACAGGCTGTAATGGACGGCGGCCCGGCTTGGCTTTCTTTGGGAAGTGCTGATTAAAAGGGTTCTTAGGGGTCTCCGACCCCTAAGCGGGGCGTGGGGTGGAGCCCCGGGTTAATCAGCGCTTTCTTTGTTCGTTTGCCTTGACTCAAGCTCTTAATCAGTGTTTTTTTGTAAAAGAGGAACGCACAATATAAGAGGGTCTGCGCTTACTTTCGATGTATGTTCGTCCTAGATATTCACCTAAAACCCCTATTCCCAACAATTGCAATCCACCAAAAAGTAAATTCAGGCATAGTGAAGATGCGTACCCTGGAAGCTCTACTCCTAAAATCAGTGTTCTGAGAAAAATAAAAACGCCATAACAAAAAGCACCAAGAGAAATCACACTGCCTAAATAAAACCATATCGTCAAGGGGAAAATACTGAATGAAGTGAGTCCTTCCAGGGCAAATTTCCAAAGCCGCCAGGCGTTGAATTTACTTTTCCCCGCTGTTCGTACCTGGCGAACATATTCAAGCGTGCAGGTTTTAAAACCAACCCAAGCAAAAAGGCCTTTCATAAAGCGGTGATGTTCATGCAGCGTTTTTAAAGCATTCACAACGCGGCGATCCATCAGACGAAAGTCCCCAACGTTCTCTGGTAAAGAAGGAGAGGAGATTTGATTGTGAAGTTTATAAAAAAGCCACGCGGTAAAACGCTTCATAAAAGAATCACTGGAGCGGTCGATACGTTTTGCCAAGACTACATCATATCCTTCCCGCCATTTTATGAGCATTTGAGGAATGAGTTCAAGCGAGTCTTGTAAATCAACATCAATAGGAATCACCGCATCACCAGAAGAATAATCAAGAGCGGCCGTCAAAGCCGCTTCTTTACCAAAGTTACGGGAAAGATCGATAACGTTGATTCGCTTGTCTTTTTGCGCGAAAGATTGCAAAATATTCAGCGTAGCATCTTGGCTGCCATCGTTGACACAGATGAATTCAAAAGATTCCCCGCTGTTTTCCATTACAGGCATCATTTCATGAAAAAATTTAGGTATCATTTCTTCTTCGTTATAACAAGGACATAAAATTGAAATCACAAAAATCGCCCCAATTCTTGATAAATTTACGTATTTGGCAGTTATTTCTCAGCTAATATAACGACAGAACCACCCATAGGTGTTTGTATATAAGGAATCCAGCACGATTCAACAGCAAAGAGGTGATATAAAAGAGTATTAAGCCAATAAGGCGGAATTGCATTGCCTGTAGATTTAGCTGCAATATATTATTTTATCTATAAATCTAATGAGAATCATAAATGGTAATAAAAACATATTCATGTAACCAGCATATCTAATTTTATATCCAGTATTTTTGCATTTTAGAAGTAATTCTCTTCTTGTGTAACGACGATAATGTCCTAAATTGGCGTCATGTGTACTAAACATCCACGGATACGCAGGAGCTGTCAGCAGCAATTTTGCTCCTGGTTTTAAGTAATCTTTAAGTATGACCAGAGACTGTACATCTTCTTTTATATGTTCCAGAACATCAAATAGACAAATAAGGTCGAATTTTTTGTTATTTATAGAAGAAAGCCCATCAGGAAGCCAGCCTTTAAGAATTTCAGCTTCCACATCAGAAGGGATATGCTCTCTTGCGTAATCATCACGTTCCATTGCTGTAACGTTTCCGAAACGTGAAAGCATCTTTAAATTTCCTCCTGTTCCGCAGCCAATCTCTAAAATATGACCGTATTGGTTAATACTAGATCTTTGTATTAATGTTTATAATATTTTTCGTTTGCCTTTAAACCACCAATGCTGATCTTGCGTCAATAACATTTCTTCAAAAGAATATTGTTTCATTAATACACCATCACACATAACGCCGCACGCATTTTGTGCCTGCCCCTA
>JAITGX010000033.1 GCA_031280275.1 Synergistaceae bacterium | reverse complement strand
TGTTGACGAAGATTATGAGAATAAATCTGGGTTTTTGGATTTCCGCGGCATATCACAAAATCGCCAAGTGGGATTGCCGAAGACGCGTTTTGACTGGAGTCTTAGTGTGTACAGTGGTTTGGGGACTGTATATGATTTCTACACAACAGAGGAGCAAATCGCGCAAGATGTTGTCCCTTAGTGTGTGTTTTAAAACTAAATATGGGCATGAATCCTTCTATG
Organism: Synergistaceae bacterium; assembly: GCA_031280275.1. GTDB lineage: Bacteria > Synergistota > Synergistia > Synergistales > Aminobacteriaceae > JAITGK01. The sequence continues at coordinate 15,798 of JAITGX010000033.1, read as the reverse complement.
CGGCATAATATAACAAAGCAGCGATGGGAGAGATAAAAATGTCAAATCGCCATGAGATAAGTGACGAAAACTGGGAACGCGTCAAAGACTTGTTTCCTCCTGAAAATAGAGGAGAAGGCCGACCCTCAAAAGCAAATAGAGTTATGCTCAATGGAATGTTATGGCAAGCTGAAACTGGCGCTCCATGGCGTGATTTGCCGAAATTCTACGGGCCATGGCAGACGGTTTACTGCCGCTTCCGCAAATGGTCATATGATGAGGTTTTCAAAAAAGTGTTCAAGTTGTTGAGCAGTGACGCGGATATGCAAGATATGTCAATTGACAGCACGTCTTGTAAGGCCCGCCGGCACTCAGCGGGTGCAAAAAAGGGGCTGAAAACGCGGAAACCAATCAAGATATAGGGTTGCCGTGCGGCGGCAGAAACACAAAGATACACGCGGTCGCTGACGCACTGGGCAATCCGATAGAGCTGAATCTCACTCCAGGTAACGTGAGCGATTGTACGGCGGCTGTTGGAATATTATTAACTCTGCAATAATGTTTTGTGTTTACGCTAGGGTGTGTTTGAAAACTAGCTGCTCCAACAAAAAAAAGTCGTTTTTAGGCACTTTTTTAATGAATTTATTGAAAATAGGAATTTAAAAACACGCCCTAACCAGCGATTCTCAAAAAATCCCTTTTGCTTTTTTTTTGAATTTCGTATATACTACATAAAAATCTTGCGAGGTTTTTCGCTTGGGGCAGCGTAAAATCTTTTAAAAGAAGAGGCTAATATCATGAATTTTACGGATATAAATTGTAACTTGATATGGTATAATGGACTCAGGACTCAGGACTCAGGACTCCACTATGCACTAAAATCTCTTTCCTTTTCAGGGGTTTTCAACCACTTCGGGTGTTTCTTATTTTCTCATAAATCCTATAGTAACTCTTATCTTACGCGGCTTTCGCGTATGGGGTATTTTCATGCCCTGCGGGAAGCCGTTTATGCGGTGTTTCCATTCGCGCGTTTTCATCGTTTTTCAGAACGTATCCGGGGACCGTAAAGCGCGGCTCGAAAAGCTGACGTTGACAAACGCGAGAAAATCATATCTTTTGAAGGAGGAATGCAAAAATGAAAGTTATGGCAAGATTTACCGCCCTGATGTTCGTTTCAGCGATAGCGTTCATGGGACTTTGCGGGAAGGCCTGGGCCGATGCGGCAGATGTCGCCGCGCTGATCAAGAATTACAATTTCACGAGCGGCGGGACGGGCTCAATTAGTGCCGAAACGGCGGGCGCTAACGAAGTCATCGTTACGGGGACGGGTATCACGGGGGCAGCCAAGACGCTGATTATAAACAACCACGACCTTAACAATGTAACTATAAAATGGCAGACCACATTGCAGGGGAATGGCGACATGCTCCTTCCGGGTATCAACTCCCATTATTCCCTGATTGCGTTGCAGGGTAACTGCACGTTTCGGGTTGAGAACGGAGGAAATATTTCCACGAACGGAACGGGCATGGATGCCATTTTTACAACGGGATTTGACGTCATAGTCGCGGGCGGAACGGTGAAATCTGCACACAGCAGGGCGATTGCCAGCGAAGGGACGTCTGCCGAAGGAACAAGCGGCAATATCGTCATTGATACCGGCGCCGTCGTGGAAGGTGAACTTCATATGGAGGCGCCTGAGGGAAACATTCAATTGAAAGACACAAGCGCTCTCAATGGTTTCGTGAGCCTGTCAAATGGCTGCACATTGAATGGAGAAGTGCCGCCCGGGAACTATTCCGCATATTTTTACTTCTACGGAAACGACATTGAGAGTGAACCAGTCAATCTCGAATTAAAAGCCAGTGATGAAAAATATTTGATTACGCTTATGAAAGGCGCGTCGCTCACGCTCGCGGAGGGAGGACGGCTTGGGGCGTTCATCGAAACGGAGCTGCGGGAAAACAGCACGCTGACCATACCAGCGGGGAAAACCCTGACGATAAAAGACAACGTATATGTACAGCAGGGAGCGCAAATGGTGGTAAACGGGGAATTTATCACAGACCCCGACCCCGGCCGCGTACACAATTACGGCAAAGTGATCGTCGGAAGCGGCGGAAAGATAACGAACCGCTACAGGATTTACAACTACGCGGGCGGCGTGGTTGAGAACAACGGGACGATAGACACCACCCAAGGGATGTTTTACAGTGCCGCGCCCATTGGGGGGAACGTGGCGGGCAGCATAAAGTCCTTCGCTTGGAGCGGTGCACCGTCCGTAAGAGCTAACCATTATTCGGGGACTTTCTTGATGGGAGGCAAGCCAAGTTATGCGAACGCATCGTTCAACAATATCACTATTTTCGTGGGTTTCGAGCCTGAAGACCCTAACCTGGATGTTTCTCCCGTTGAGGGCAGGGTTTATATGGCCGGACCGGTAGATTATTCGGCCATACTCCCAAATGGCGCGCTGTACAACAATAATGGGGGAAACGTAGACTGTTTATTGATAAAGGTTGACGACCCCAATGAGCAATACTTCGACACGGCAGGCACATTCAACGGAAAGAGGTTTGGGCTGGGTTTCCGCGGCAAGGCGCAGGAGCATCAAAGAGGTTTGGTCAACAAAGATTTTCAATGGGAAGTCGGACCGCACAGCGGTACCGGCCGTGTGATGGATTTCAAGACGACGGAGGAACAGCTTGATACGTGCGTTCCCTACGTAGAACTAACGGACAACGCCGTGATATACAAAAGCTGGCTGCCCCGCGAGGGGAAGGCCGTCCCCATGTCCGGCGAGGGCCGGGCGCGGATTCGGATTTACGGCGTTAACGGCGGGCTATTGTATGATGTCCCAGATATCTTGTATGGAGACGGCGAGATTGTGGATGGCTCCATCAGGCTTTCCGAGATCGGCGCAGGCATGACCAGCGCTGACATTAAGCGGATACAGGTGCGTTTTTACTCTGACTACAATGGCACTTGGCAGCGTTATGTGTGGAATTTCATCGCCTACAACGGTTCTTCGACTCAGGAGGAGGAATTAACGCCCAACACCCAAACAACCACTTCGGTTGATGAAACGAGGGAAAAAGTGACCATCAAGGTGAAAACCCAAGACGGCGGCAGGGTGCTGCCGGGGCTGTGGCACAAGATTTGGCTGAAGCGCCGCCACCCAGGCAACGGCATCAGAGCCGCCGCCGGGGAGAGCTACGGTCCGTTTGGGATCAAAAGCCAGGAGGCTAGCGAGGACGTCGTGCTGAACATCGACGTGAACAACCTTCCGGAGGTGGACGGAACCAAAAGCTCGGAAAGGGTGCCGGCGGGCTCATACACGATCAGGTTTGTGTATCAGGACGCCGATGATCCGAACTTCACTTACGTGGGTGAGACCGAGGCGATGGAGCTGGCGGGAACCGCCGAAACGCCCACGACCCCGTCCAGCGGCGGTGGCGGCGGCGGTTGCAACGCGGCCCTTGGAGGGGCGGCGCTGGCGTTGGCGGCCGGGCTTCTGCGCGGAGGAAAAACGCGTAAGCGCTGAGGCCGCTTTTGTTTCTTGCAAAAATACCAAAAGACCCCGCTGAGAGGGCCGCGGTCCTTGAGCGGGGTCTTTTTGACGGTGATCGTCTCTCGCCGCCGGCGCAAGCGCCGTTAGCGCAAGTTCTCCACTGCCGCGCGTTCTACCGCAAGGCCCTTTTCATAACGCTCCATGAAAGCGGCGAAGCCTCGCGCATCATCGTCGTTCGGTTCCACGCGCGAGCCGGAGTTTTCGCCGAACACGTTTTTGGCCAGGTACGCTTCCAGTGTCTCTCCGTCCGCCTTTTGTTTCATGTACGCGGCGAGCAGGGCGATACCCCACGCGCCTCCCTCTCCCGCCGAATCCATTACCGCGACCGGCACGTTCAGCGCGGAGGCCATCAGCCGCTGACCGACGCCCTTCGTTTTGAACAGGCCGCCATGTCCCAAAAGGGTATCGAGGCGGACGTGTTCACGCTCTGTTAGAATGTCCATACCGATTTTGAGAGTCGCCATTGCCGAAAAAAGTATCGCTCGCATCAGGTTCGGCAGGGTGAAACGGCTGTCGGGAGCGCGCACGAGCAGAGGGCGTCCTTCGTCCAGTCCGGTGATCGGCTCGCCTCCGTAGTAGTTGTACGAAAGGATACCGCCGCCGTCCGGTTCACCCTCCAGCGCCTTGAAGTACAGCGCGTCGTACAGCGCGGGCTTTTTGACGCGCGCGCCGAGCGTCTCGGCCAGCTCACGGAACACTTTCACCCACGCGTCGAGGTCTGACGTGCAGTTGTTGCAGTGAACCATCGCCACCGGTTTTCCTGAAGGCGTCGTCACCATGTCGATCTCCGCGTACACCTTCGACAGCGGGCGTTCCAGCACGATCATCGCAAATATCGACGTTCCGGCGGAAACGCTGCCCGTGCGTTCGGCCACGCTGTTCGTCGCGGCCATGCCGGTTCCGGCGTCGCCCTCGGGCGGGCACATCGGTATGCCGGGCGCGAGGCCGCCGAGCAGGCGCGCACCCTCCTCCGTGAGCGTGCCGGCGTCGTCCCCAGCCGTCAGGACTTTGGGCAGAATGTCCGTCAATCTCCATCCAAGACCGGAGACTCCAAGACCGGAGACGGCCTCGTCGAACCGCCTTACCATGCGGGCGTCGTAGTCGTTCACGCCGCTGCCGATTGGAAAAACGCCGGACGCCTCTCCCACGCCGAGCACTTTTTTGCCGGTAAGTTTCCAATGAATGTATCCCGCCAGCGTCGTTAAAAACGCGATATCGCCGACGTGGCTCTCTTGATTCAGAATGGCCTGGTACAGGTGGGCGATGTTCCACCTCTGGGGCACGTTGAATTCGAATTTTTCCGTGAGCAGGGCGGCCGCTTTCTCGGTGATGGTGTTGCGCCACGTCCGAAACGGCACGAGCTGCCTGCCCGCGCTGTTGAACACGAGGTATCCGTGCATCATGCCGGATATGCCGATGGCTCCGACGCTTTCAAGCGGCACGCCGTAGCAGTTCCGCACGTCGCCGGCGAGGGAGCGGAAGCTGCTTTGGAGCCCTGCCCACGCGTCGTCGAGGCGGTAAGTCCACACCCCTTTTTCGAGCCTGTTTTCCCAGTCGTAAGCGCCCGACGCGATGGGTGCGTGATCCGCCCCGATCAGAACAGCTTTGATTCGCGTGGAGCCGAGTTCTATTCCAAGGTACGTGCGCCTTTCAGCTATGGATTTTTCGATCTGCTCCTTGTCCATGATATTCCTCCGTCAAAGGGCTCTATTCCGTTATAGGTCCAGGGCTTTGGCTTTCTTGCCCGTAGTACGCGCCCGCACCGTGTTTTCTGAGGTAATGCTTGTCCAGCAGGGCCTGAATCATCGGCGGCAGCGACGGGGCGAGCGCCTTCGCGTGCCACGCTGTCATCGCGACTTCTTCCAGCACGACCGCGTTTTCCACGGCGTGCATGGCGTCGCGCGCCCAGCAGAAGGGGCCGTGGTTTCTCACTAACGCGGCGGGCACACTCATGGGATCCGCGTCACCGAACGTCTCGGCGATCACGCGGCCCGTCTCGGCCTCGTAGCCGTGGGTTATCTCCTCCAGCGTCATGTGCCTGGTGCAGGGAATTTCGCCGTAAAAGTAGTCCGCGTGGGTTGTGCCAAGCGCGGGTATACCCACGCCCGCCTGCGCGAAAATCGTCGCCCATCTGCTGTGCGTGTGGACAACCGCACCGATTTTCGGGAACGCCTTGTAAAGCTCGACGTGCGTTTGGGTGTCGGACGACGGCTTGAGTCCTCCGTCCGCCCGCTTGCCGCACATGTCCACCACGGCCATGTCGCTGGGCCTCATGGCGCCGTATTCCACGCCCGACGGCTTTATCACGATCAGGCCAGAGGCTCGGTCAATGGCCGACACGTTACCCCACGTAAACGTGACGAGTCCGTACTTCGGAAGCTGCTGGTTCGCCTCGCAGACCTCCCTCTTAAGTGCTTCCAGCATATCCCTCGCGGAATGGGTTCCGCTGTTCATCGGTGCGTTCTCCTCCTTTATTCAGCATATTCAGCATTTATTCAGCGTTTCTTGGCCGCGGGCACGCGGCTCGCCAAGGGCAGCGGGGGCAGTTGCCGCTTGGGGGCCAGGGACCTTGAGCGGCGGCGCGGGCGGCTTCGCGGACCTGGTCTTGCAGCGTCGTCCAATCCTCGGAAAGAGAAAAACTCCGCATTTCACCCAGCCGGCCTCCCTCGCGGAGGAAAAGCAGCCCCACGTCCACGCCCTCAAAGGGCAGGCTGCGACGCTGGGCCAGGAGCTTCACCGCCAGCGCGTAAAAGGCGAGCTGAGCGCGGTAGAGTTCGGCGGGGGCGTTGTCCGATAGGGTGATCTTGTAGTCCCTCACGTGCCAAAACCCGCCGTCCCGCCAAAACACGTCCATAGCTCCAACGAGACGGGTCAGGCGAGCTTCTCTCTCGGAGTCCTCGTCCCCTGCCACGACCCGGAACGCCCCCTCACGCCGGAACAGCGCTGCCCGTCCCGCGGCCTCCGCCAGGGCGCGTCCCTCGTCGGAACGAGCAAAGGCGGCGAGCCAGCCGCTCAGGGCCTTGCGGTTTTTCTCGCTCCGCCAAGTGTCACGCAGAGCAAGAGGAAGCCGCGGTGTAAGCGCCTCGCTCACCCAACCACCCAAGGTCTCCTCCCGCAGGTTCCACCGGGCCAGAATCCAGTGGGCCAAAGTTCCCATCTCCGAGCCGCCCGCAGCTTCCTCGTCGGAGCCCTCGTCGGGAACCTCCCAGCGCAGATCCAAGCCCTGACGGTGGCGCCGCCGCCAGGCCAGCGGGCACCACTGGAACAGCGCGAAAGAAGTCGCGGAGAAGCTGGAAAGCACCGTCTCCGCCTCCGGCAAGGGGAGAGGAGAAAAGGGGGCGGGTTCCTCCGGTTCTGACCTCTTAGGAGGAAGGCTGCCCTTTTCGAGTTCCTCCGCAAAGACCAGGGGAGGGCCTTGAATATCCCGCCAGTCCGTGTTCTGCTCTTTCGCCAGCCAGGAAAGCGTCCACGAAAGCCAGGAGTCCTCCCGGACGCTGCGTTCACCCTTGGCGTTCTTGCTCACCAGACCGCACAAAATCAGGGAATCCCGCGCGCGGGTGGCCGCCACGTAGAACAAACGCGCGCTCTCCTCCAGCTCGGCCTGCTCCGCGAGGGTCCGCTCCCACCTCAAAGACCAGGCCGAAACCTCGTCCGCCTCGGGTGTCCCACCTGGAAGCATCATGTCTGGAATGGAGGAAAAGGCGACGCCCATGTTTTTCGACGGAGCTAAGGAGGCGCTGGGGACTTCATGGGGGCTGCGCTCCATGCGCATGACGGCGGCGACGGGGAACTCCAAGCCTTTGGAGGCGTGAACGGTCATCACGCGGACTGCGTCGGCATCCTCCATCCACTCCGGCTCTTCGATGGCCCTGTCCGAGCGCAAGGCCATGTCGAGCCACTGGGCGCACCCGGCCAGGCTTGGAGAGACCCCGTTTTCGTACTGCCGCGCCAGCGTCACCGCCCGGTTGACGTTCCTGGTTACGCGCTTTCTCAGGGAAGGGGCGAAGGCAGCCAGCCATGTCCTGTCCTCCAGCAGGTGGGACAGGAGGGCGGCGGGACCCTTCAGCGCGCCCAACCGCCGCAGGTATGTCAGTCGCTCCGCCGCCTCCGGCAGGCGCTCCCGAAAAAACTGGACGCCCCCCCACAGGCACGCCTCCGCCTCCCTCTGCGGCACGCCGGAGAGGGGAGAGCAGAGCCAGCCCGCCAGGGCCGTCTCGTCGTCGGGGAAGGCGGCAGCCCTCAGCAGGCTGACCACGTCGCCCACCTCACCCCGCGAAAAGTAGCTCATGCTCTTCTCGAAGGCCGCGGGGACGCCCTCCTCCGCAAAGGCGGCCTCCAAAATATCGTACTCGGCCCGAGTGGGGGTGAGCACGGCGAAATCCCGCCAGGAGACAGGGCGGAGGCAGCCCTCACCCTTGTCCCAGACCGTGTATCCCTCCGCCACGTAACGGGCGAAAGTTTGCGCCAAAGCCCTGTCCAAGCGCTCCCGCCCCTCCCCGCTTTTTTTTACGGACAAGAGCAGGGTGAAGGGGGGGATGGAAGCGGACTCGCGGCCGGGTTCGCCGGAAACGGAAAGCGGCTCGAACTTCAGGCTTCTCATGCGGTTTCCCGCTCCGAGGCCGTCTTTCCATATGCGGCCGAAAAGGGAGTTAATGGTGTTCATGAGACACTCACGGGTTCTGAAACTGACGTCCAGGCTGACGCCGGCCCCAGAGGCGCGGCTTTGGAGCACGTAGTCGGCGAAAAGCGTCAGGTCGGCGTGGCGGAAGCGGTAAATCGCCTGCTTGGGATCGCCCACCAAGAAGAGCTTCGCGCCCTCTTTCCCGCGCAGAGCTTGAATCATGGAGTCCTGCAGGGGGTCCGTGTCCTGAAATTCGTCTATCAGCACGTGCTTGAACCCCTTTACACGGCTGTCTTTAGCAATAGACTGAGCGGCGAAGCGGATCATGTCCGAAAAAGAAAGGAGTCCTCCGCGCCGTTTCGCCTCGTCCCAAGCCCCCCAGGCCAGGGCGGAAAGGCGCAGAAGGGCCGCCCGGAGGCGTTGCTCCGGGGCGGGAAAGGGAGAGCCGGAGGGGAGAGCGGAAAGCGCGGCCCAGTCCGCCTGAGATTCCCGCCACTTTGAGGAGGTCTGCCCCAGACGTTCCGCGATGGCCTTGAAAAGTTTGGAGTTGTTCCCGCTCAGGTTGGAACAAAGGTCGAGATAGAAAGCTCTTTGAAGCTCCGGGGAAGTCTTCTTGTTTTCATCGGACAGGGCGTCGCTCCACCGCTCCAAAACCTCAGCGAGGGAGACGGCGGGGTGCGGCTGTTTCGCGCCGCCGGCCGCTTTGGCGAGGGCGTCCGCGCGGGCCGTCAAGATGAGAGACCTCAGTTCCGAAAAAATCGCCGCCCATAGCCGCCAGGCCGCGTTCCACCGGGGGCGGAGCAGTTCCAGAACGGCCTCGTGGGCCGCCGCTGCCTGGGGGTCGGGCCGCCCGCCTTGGACCGCGTCGTCAGCCCAGGTCAACAGGGTCTCCCAGGTGTGGCCGAGGCTTGCGTGCAGTTCCGTTACGCTTCGGGCTAAGTTTCGCAGCGCGGAGGGGCCCCATTTTTCCAGTGCCGCGGGAAGAGCCTCGTCCGCGCTGAGAAGAGCGGCGGTCCGGCGAAGCCTCTCGTTGGGGTAAGCCGCGGTGAAGGCTGGGAGGTCCATTTCTTCCAGCGCCCGCTCCAAAGCGCCCCAGAAGGCCTCCTCCTGAGGCGCGGCCACCACGCCTGAACGGGGGTCCACGTCAAGAGCTAGGCCTGACTCCCGTATCAGGCGCGAGGCGAAAGAGTGAATGGTAGATATCCATGCCTCGTCAAATCCCTCCCTCACCGCCCGCCACCGCTGGGGTGCGAAGACGCCGGGCTCAGACGCGCGGCGGTAGATGCGCTCCTGCATTTCGCGGGCCGCGGCCTCGGTGAAGGTGAGGGTCAAGATGTTCTGCGGAAGGCACTCCGGGTCGGAGAGCAGAAGCCGGATAAACCGGGCCGACAGCACCCAGGTCTTACCCGTTCCCGCACCCGCGCCCACCGTCACCAGGTCGCCGTCGCGGGTCACGGCCCGCGCCTGCCCCTCAGGCGTGCCCTCCGGCAGGACGTTGTTCAGCCAATCCCGCACTACTGGACGATCTCGAAGGTAAAGGTCTGGAAGGGGTAGGCAGCGGTGTATTTTCCGGGCCTTCCCGGTATCATCCCGCCCATGGCGCCGGTCAGAAGGTACTGGTCCGCCTCAATCCGCCCTCCGCGCGACACCACGTCGTTGACCAGCCACAAGAGGGTCTTCCACTGACCGCCCAGCACGTCGGTACCCTTGCCCTCAACGACGGCCGCCCCCTCGAACGTCAAAGAGACCTGCATGAAGTCAAGGTCGAGGCTCGTTTCGTGAGGAGGCCCCACGACAAAGCCCTTACAGCCAACGCCGGAGGCGGTCAGGTCGAAGAAGCCAAGGTCAGCCATGTCCGCGAAGTAGACCCGGGGAACCTCCAAGGCGGCGTGAACGCTGATGATCCTCTTTTTCAGCTCCTCCTCATCCTTGAGCGGGGCTTCGATGGGAACGGCGGTCTTGAAGGCGAACTCGACCTCCAGCATGATGCCGGGGAAGGCCTTGATTGAGAAGGGCTTCTCCGGGGCGGCGATCTCCATCTTACCGCTTTTCAGAAGCGGGCCGCTGACGGGGCCCGGTGATTTGAAACGCTGGGCCTGGGCTGTGGTAGTGAGGCCTGCCTTGTACCCGGCAAGGGAATCCTCCGTCTCGGTCAGAAGCTTCTTAATCAAGACCGCCTGAATCTTGTAAGCGTTTTCCGCCGTCTTATCCCCCGCGTCAAGCTGGGTGAGCTGGAGGGGCTGACCGTCTCTCAGCGTCTTAAAGAAAACCTCCGCTTCTTTCTCCGCGTCGAAACTGAAAGCCGCCGAACTCCACGCGAGCACTAACGCCGCGAGAGCCCAAACCCGCAACACCCTTCTCCTCAGCACTTGCGCCCGCAGCGTGTTACCTGTTCCTGTCATCAGCGATTCCTCCCGAACGAAGATTGTGATTATCAAGTCAATTATACCGCAGGAGGAATCAAAACAGTCTATGACACCTTCGTTGATTGGTGGTATGATCCTAAAGGCTTTTTTTCGAAAAAATTTCGGGAGGATAAACATATATGATGGATACTCCTTTCTCCGTCGCCAACCCCTGCGTAAAAGAGGCGCTCGCTCACCTGTCGCCGTCGCTGCACGGCAAGGACAGCGCGCTGATAAAGGTGCTGGCCTGCATTTTTTCCAACGGTCACATGCTGCTGGAAGACCTGCCCGGCCTGGGAAAAACGACCCTGGCTATCGCTGTGGCGCGGGCACTGGGTCTGGACTTCGGCCGCATCCAGTGCACCAATGACCTCTTGCCCACGGACGTCACGGGGCTCAACATATTCAAGACGGAAAAAGGCGAGTTCGAGTTCCACCCTGGCCCCATCTTCAACAACCTGGTGCTGGTGGACGAGATCAACCGGGCCACGCCCAAGACCCAAAGCGCCCTCCTGGAGGCCATGGGGGAAGAGCAGGCCACTATCGACGGACGCACCTACCGGCTGCCCCGGCCTTTTTTCGTCATCGCTACTCAGAACCCCGTGGAGCACTCGGGAACCTTTCCTCTGCCGGAGTCCCAGATGGATCGTTTCATGATGAAGATCTCCATCGGCTACCCACCCAGGGACGCGGAGCGGGAGATTTTGCGCGCCGGCAGCCAGAAGGCCGAGTTGGAAAATATCTCCGCCCTGTTCTCTCCAAAGGAGATTTTGCGCATCCAGGCGGGCATTGAGCGTGACATCCAGGTCTCCGAGAAAATCCTGGACTACATGCTGACCCTAACCGAAAAAACCCGCAGCTCTCTCGGCATTGCGGCGGGCATATCGACGCGGGGCGCCATGTCCCTGCTGCAGCTCGCCAAGACCTTGGCCTGGATGCAGAACCGAGACTACGTGATCCCTGAGGACGTGAAGGCCATGGCCCCGGACGTACTCCTTCATCGACTGCAGATGAGACAGGGCTCGGAGGCGGCTAAGCGCGAGACCCTGGACGCGATCTTCGCGGAGGTCCCGGTGATACTATGAGGTCCGTGCCCCCTTCTTGGGAGGATTCACCGTGAAGCGCATCATACGGGTGCGCCGGTCGGGGATGGTTTACATTATCATCTCGATCATGCTGGGGGTGGTGGCGGTAAACAGCGCCAACAACCTCCTGTACCTGGCGGCGGCGGTGTTGTTGGGGTACATGCTGGCATCGGGGCTGGCCGGACGGGGCAATATTTTGGGCGCTTCGGTTTCCATTTCCTTTCCCGACGAGATATACGCCGGACTTCCCTGCGCCGTCACCGTCACCGTCGCCAACAAGAGGCGCTTTGCCCCCCTGTTCCTCATTGAGGTCGTCTTGGGCGGGGAGAAGCGCGCCTTTTTCCCGGTGATTCAACCGGGCGAGTCCGTTAACCGGACGCTTTTCGTGACCTTCCCTGCCAGGGGACGGCACGACGCTGGGGAGGTTGAACTCATGTCCGTGTACCCGTTCAATTTTTTCGTACGTTACTGGCCCGTGGACTTCAAGGCCATCGTGACGGTGTTTCCCTTTCCCCTCCGCTGTGACCCGCAGGCCGTTTTTGTTCAGCTGCCGCGGGATCGGGCTGGGGAGGACGCTGCTGATCCCTTAGCGGAGACGGATATCGTGGGGGTGCGTCCTTACACCGAGGGGGACTCCATGAAGCGCATCCATTGGAAGTCCTCTGCCCGCACGGGGAAGCTCAAGACCCGCCTCTATGACGGTGCGTCCTCGCGGTCGGGACGGGTGATCGACCTGGATCGCCTGGTGGCGGGCGGCGTGGAGCGGGGGCTTTCCATGGCGGCCTTCGCCGTAACGGAGTCCATGAAGGCGCGTCTCCCCGTGGGCCTGCGCTCGCACCGCAAGGCCGTGCCCCCAGCGGCGGGCCGCGCGCACATGCTGGACCTTCTGACACAGGTGGCCCTCTATGAGTAGTGCGGCCATTCCCGCAAAAAAATTCCCCCTGAAAAGCATTTTGAACGCCTCCGTTTCGCTCATCGCGGTTCTGTCTTTCTTCATGGGGAGGGAGCTGGTAAGCGCCGGGTACACCTGGGGCTTTTTGGGCTTAATGCTGGCCGCTTTCGCCATTGAGCGGTTTGAGTTTCCACATCCGCCGCGCCTTTTGATCAATTTGGTCACTGTAGCCGTCCTGGGGGCTGTCCTGGGCCGCGTGCGGCGCAGCTACGTCGTGGAGGCCCTGATGGAGTCCCTGCTGTTGATGATCGCCGTCAAGATGCTGGAGGACAGGAAGCCCCGCGACTACGTCCAGGTGGTGCTGCTGGGTCTAGGGATGGTGGTTTGCTACGCGCTGCTTTCCGCCGAAAAGGACTTCATCATCTACTGCTTCGGAACGGGCCTGGCCGCCACCCTGACCCTCCTCCTCTCCGCCTGGTTCGAGAAGGAGCCCAGCGCCCTGCTGACCGCCAGGGAACTCGGCCAGCTTTTCGCGCGGATTGGGGTGTTTTTCGCCGCCATGCTGCCGCTTTGTCTGGCGCTTTTCTTCGGTATGCCCCGGACGACCGCACCCATTTTCGGTATGCGCAGCCAATTCGGAAGCGCCTCCATAGGGTTCTCCGACCAGGTGCGCTTGGGGGACGTGAGCGTCATTCAGGCGAACAGCCGGCTCGCTTTTCGCGCGGAAATGGTGAAGCTGGAACCGCAAACTCCTTATTGGCGGGGCGTGGTGCTGGACATCTTCGACGGGAGGGCATGGCTCGCCTCCCGGAACACCCGGGGGCCTTTCATCCCGGACACCAGCGCTCCGCGCGTTGAACAAGAAATCTCCCTCGAACCGGGGAACCGGGGGCACTTTTTCGCCCTGGATCAACCCTTAGCCGTCATTGGGGCAGACGTTATCGTGGACGGGGGCGGGGTGTTCCGCCACCGCTCTCAGACCATGGGGCGCCGCCTGCAGTACCGGGCCGTCTCCATCCTGTCATCCCGCATGCGACCCTCTCCTGAGGATATCGAGCCCGACAAACGGCGTTGTCTGCAGCTGCCCGCCAACTTTATGCCGCACCTCCGGGTACTGACGGCAGGCATGACCGCGGGTTTGGACGACCGCGAGAAAATCGACGCAATCATGAGGTTCTTTTCGGATTTTTCCTACTCCACAGAGGGACTGCCCAGCGCCTGGGACGCGCTGGATCGGTTCATTTTCGCGGACAAACGGGGCAATTGCGAGTACTTTGCCTCGGCGATGGCGGTCATGCTGCGCATGGCAGGAGTTCCGGCGCGTATGGTCAGCGGCTACAGGGGAGGGATTTACAACGAGGCGGGGAACTACTACATCGTACAAGAGCAAAACGCTCACGTCTGGGTCGAGGCCTGGGACGAGGGGGCGGCGGCATGGGTGCGCCGCGACCCCACGCCGCCGGGTCAGGGCGCGGGCAGCGGGCTTTCCGCCTACGATACCCTAGCGCTGTACCTAGACCTGCTGGACTATCAGTGGTCAAAGCTGATCGTCGCTTACAACTGGGAGACGCAGATGGAAATGCTGCAAAGCCTGAGGGAGATCATTCGCAACCCGCGGGCGTCGCTAACCCCCACACGGGATGGGTTTCTTCGTTTGGGAGACGCGCTGTCCGTGCCCATAGCCATTTTGGGCGCTCTGGCGGCCTGCGGAGCGCTCTTTTACCTTGTGCGCGCCCTGAGCACCCGCAGACCGGAGATGGCGCTGCTCGCCGAGTTTTCGCGGGTCATGGGGCGGCGCGGCTACCGCCGCCGCGAGAGCGAGGGCCTGTCGGAGTTCCTGGCTCGCGTCGCCGACCCTCATCTTCGCGCCCTGGCCCTGCCTTTCGTCCGCAGCTTCGAGGAACACTACTATGGAGGCCGCTCCCTAAACTCTGAAACCCTCCGCAGCAGTCTGGAAAAAATTAAAAGGTTAGGGAAACGCTGATTAATGGGGTAGGGGCCTGAGGCCCCGTCTAGACCCCTAAGCGGAGCGTGGGGCGGAGCCCCGGGTTATATCAGTGCTTCCTTAATCGGCGCTTCCTTTGTCCCCTGACGGCTTGCCCCTTTCCATCATTTCTCGTACTCCTTGAGCATTGCGGTGTACTCCGCCTCGCAGCCCTTTCGGATGTGGTAGACGTGCTCATCGCCAGGGAAACGCTGATTGCGGACGTCGTCGGCGTATTCCTTGAACGCCTTGGTGATGATCTCCGCTAGATTGGCGTACTTTTTCACGAACTTGGGCGTGAATGCCTGGAACTGCCCTAACATGTCCCCGCAGATGATCAACTGACCATCGCAGGGCAAGCCCGCGCCAATGGAGTACACGGGGATGGTGAGGCGCTTCGTGATGAACTCCGTCAGCTCAGGGGGAATACCCTCAAGGAGGATGGCGTAAGCTCCGGCTCGTTCCACGGCCAAGGCGTCCTCGATGACGTAGCGCGCGGATTCGGGCGTCACGCCCTGCGCCTTGAAGCCCCCCATGGGGCCGGAACTCTGCGGCGTGAGCCCGATGTGCCCGCAGACGAGAACGCCGCTGTCGGCGATGGCCTTGATTCGGCTCTCCACGCGGACTCCGCCTTCAAGCTTCACGGCGTCCATGTCCGCCTCCTTAAAAAAGCGAATGGCGTTTTTCACCGCATCCGCATCGGAGACCTGGTAGGCCCCGAAAGGCATGTCACCCATGACGAAGGTGTTGGGCGCGCCCCTGCGAACAGCCTGGCAGTGGCGGATACAGTCGTCCATGGTGACGGGGATGGTTCCGGCGTAGCCGAGCACCACCATGCCCAACGAGTCACCCACCAGAATCATGTCCAGCCCCGCGGCCTCCGCAAACAACGCGGTAGGATAGTCGTAGGCCGTGATCCACGTGACCTTCTCCCCGTTTTTTTTCATGTCTAAAAACTCAAGACGTCCTTTTTTCTTTGCCACAATAATCACTCCTTATTATATTTAGCGTGTCTTTCGCATATCATGTATAATATAATACAGCATTATCAAAATCTAGAGGTTCTTCGTACTTTTAAAACACACTTTAACGAGCAGGCTCTTGAAATTATGTTTCTAATTTGACATAGAAAGGGGGAAAAACATGCATATCACGCTTGACTTTATTTATGAAATATGGTATAATTGTATCGGGGTATCGGGGTATCGGGGTATCGGGGTATCGGGGTATCGGGGTATCGGGGTATCGGGGTATCGGGGTA
>JAITGX010000029.1 GCA_031280275.1 Synergistaceae bacterium | reverse complement strand
CAGACTCCTTTCGAGTTGGAGCAGCAGGCAGGGGGCCGTTCCCTGGCAATCATTCCAAACTCCCTGCAAATCCTTTCATCGTTCGGCTCAATTGCTTCAGTATCCATCGCCGGCCGATCTGGAAAAAGCTTAATCCTCGTCTTTGATGAGCATCCACAGCTTCTCTTTCATTAGCTTCTCTTTCATTGCGCGCGGCCGCACATAACCCTTCGCTCACCGCTGCTGCTGAAGCCGCCGCAGCAGTCAAAGATATACCTTATGAAAGTATTTTTTCGATTATAGCATTGTGAGACTTTTTCAATACTGCATTTGACTTATTTTTACATGTTCAATCAGCCTATTCTCAGTTTTAATATGTCTTTAGATATTAAGTTATTGACATTGCTTCCTTAACTATAATTATACAAAAAAAGCGCTGATTTACCTCACCTTAAACACTCAAAATGTGAGATAATCTCTTAAGTGATATACTAAAAAACGTCATAAAAATATTTTGACGGAAGAGATGAACGGTATGTTAAAAATGCTCACTGCCTGCACCAGAGAGATCGACTTCGTGGACAAAGCCCTATCAGAGGTCATAAAACAGCTGAATCTGGAACGTGACCTGCTGAAACACGCCGTCGGGATTCTCACCTGTTCACCGGATTTCGTGGAATCGGGCGTGATTCACGCT
Source organism: Synergistaceae bacterium (assembly GCA_031280275.1). GTDB lineage: Bacteria > Synergistota > Synergistia > Synergistales > Aminobacteriaceae > JAITGK01. The sequence goes on along the minus strand of JAITGX010000029.1, from coordinate 7,787 downwards.
TTGTGCGGCCGCCTGCCCTTTAACGTGGTGGGCTACACCACCCTCAGCAGCGCGGCTTGCTGCGAGTACGACACCGAGCTGCTGACCTTGGCCGTACTGACCAGCGACGACGTGACCTTTTCTGCCGCTATCTCCGAGCCGCTTTTCCCATCTCAAATCGGAACCCAAATATCTGCCCTCTACCGGCGCGCCGCGGAGGCCCTGCCAGGAAAAGCAGCGCTGGCGCTCACATACCTGCCTCTGAGCGCCACATCGGCTGACGCCTCCTTGATGGTTCGGGAGCTGGATAAGGCCAGCGGCGGCGAGATACCCATTTTCGGCTCCGCGGCCTGCGACAACTCGCCGACCTTCGTCGACAAATGCGGAGTGATTTATGGCGGCGCGTTCTACCCGGACTCCGCTTCCCTGCTGCTGATGCACGGAGACGTCAAACCTCGCTTTTTCCTGGGAAGCGTTGACCGTTTCGAGGAAATGCGCAAGCAGCACGGCGTTGTTACACAATCCGAGGGAAACATCGTGAAAAAAATCAACGATATGCTCTTCCTGGACTACTTCACCTCCATTGGTCTGCCGATTTCTGATCTGATTTATCCCGCTCTGCCCGTCCCATTTATGGTCAACTACCACGATGGCACGAAAAGCGTCGCCCGCGTCCTGCACACCGTCACGCCGGAGGGCTGGGGGGTGTTCACGGCGGAACTGCCCGTCGGCACCACCATCGCCGTCCACCGGCTGGACGGCAGCGGTGTCCTTGCCACCGCTGAGGGCATGGTGCGCACCCTGGCGAGGTTAAAGGGTGTTTCCGGCTTGTTGATCCACTCCTGCGCCCTTAGGTACATGTTGCTGGGGCTGCGCGCCGGCGAGGAGGCGCAGATGGGTTTAAAACCCCTTCACGACAGCGCACCTTACCAATTTTCTTACTCCGGCGGTGAAATATGCCCCCTCGTGAACGAAGAGGGGGCTCTTTTGAACCGTTCCCACAACTTCTCCTTCATTGCCTGCGCGCTTTGACTTGGGGCGGCGGGCAAGACAAAAACGAATGGAGGCGCGGCGCATGGCGGATACGGACGGCGTTTTTGACTTTACTCCCCCTGACAGAGAGCTGGAATACCTGTCTCAGGAAGAGTTGGTCTCGCTCGCTCGGAACCTGATCGCGCAAAATCGCGTGCTTAACCGCGACCTATACCATCTGAAGATTTATCTGAACCGGGTCAAATCACTGGGCAAGTCGATGAAAGCCGTGAAGCAAGTTCAGGCGGCCGAGCGGTTCAAAATGGAAAAATACATGAAGCTCCAACTTGAACACAGCCGCAACGTCATTCTGTTCCTCGACGTCCATGACCGGATCGTCTACTGCACCAACATCCTCTTAAAGGTTATAAGAGTTAAGGACTTTGAGGAGATCAACGGCCGTTCAGCGGCGGACATCTGCGCCTATTTCGGCGACAAACACCTGATAGAGCGCCAAATGGAGGCCCTTCAGACCATTCGGACGACGCGCACGGCCCTCGCGCTGGACGATCAGGTTTATGTTATCCACGAAAACGGAGAGCGCGAGCGCCGCTTCCTCAACGTGATTTTCACGCCCCTTTTGGGCGACAACGGCGAGTACGGCGGAGCAATTGTGCTGTGTCACGATATTACCGACATGCAGGCGAGGATTTTGGCGGAGGACGCCAACGCGGCCAAAGACCAGTTCATCGCCAGCGTCAGTCACGAACTCAGGACACCGCTCAACGCGGTTCTGGGTCTCACGGAGCTGGAGCTGCGGAAAGACCTGCCTGGCGAGACAATCGTGAATTTGGAAAAAATCTACGCGGCTGGCCAGAGCCTGCTCGCCCTCATCAACGAGGTGCTGGACGTCTCGAAGATAGGGGCAGGGCAATTCACGCTGGACGAGGACGAGTATGACTTCACGGAGATGATCAGCGAGGCCCTGAGCATCAACGTGGTGCGTCTCACCTCCAGGCCCGTCGCCTTCGCCGTAGACGTGGACGAGCGCATCCCCTCCCGCCTGTGCGGTGACGAAACGCGGGTGAAACAGATACTGAACAACCTCCTCACTAACGCCTTCAAGTTCACGGAAGAGGGTGAGGTGCGGCTCTCGACCACCTGCGAACTTCGCGGGGATAACGCTTGGCTTACCTTCACCGTCAGCGACACGGGCATAGGGATACGGGAGGAGCACCTCGGAAAGCTTTTCAAAAACTACAGTCAGCTCGACTCGCGGACAAGCCGGAAAATTGAGGGAACGGGCCTGGGACTCTCCATATGCCGGAGCCTGGCGGAAATGATGAGCGGCTCCGTCAGCGTGGAGAGTGAGTTCGGTAAGGGCTCGCGCTTCACGGTGCGTCTGCTTCAGAAGGTGGTAGATAGGAGACCCATCGGCGCGGACGTGGTGGAGGACCTCAAAAAATTCCGCCTGTTAAAGAACCTTCGGGGAGAACTGAGTGCCCCGCAAGTGACCATGCCCAACGGCAGGGTGTTGGTGGTGGACGACGTGCTTACCAACCAGGACGTAGCCAAGGGCCTCTTGACGCGTTATGGACTGACGGTGCACTGCGTTTCCAGCGGCAGACAGGCCGTGGAACTCGTCCGGGAGGGAGAGAAAAAGTACGACATCATTTTCATGGACCACATGATGCCGGAGATGGATGGACTCGAAGCGGTGGAGATCATCCGGCAGCGGATTGGCACTGACTACGCGAGAAAGGTGCCCATCGTCATGCTGACGGCCAACGCCATCTCCGGCCGCAGGGAGATGTTCTTGCAGCATGGCGCGGACGACTTCCTCGCGAAGCCCGTCAATATGTTCCAGTTGGAAACCATTCTGAAAACGTGGATGCCAAGAGGAAAGCAGGTGGAGGCAGCGCCGGACTCGGACGGGTCAAGAGAAGCTGATTGGGACGAGAACTTTTCGATTCCCGGTTTGAACGTACGTCAGGGACTCGTCAACACGGGCGGCTCCATGCAGCAGTACAGGGACACGCTTTCCATTTTCTGCCGCGACGCGGACGAAAAGGCGGCGCAAGTGCGGGAAAGCGTAGAAACAGGGGACTTGGCGCTTTACACCGTCCTTGTGCACGGGTTGAAGGGGGCGTCCCGAAGCCTGGGAGCCCTGGCCTTCGCCGACCTGGCGGAGCGGATGGAAATGGCTGGAAAAAACAAGGACGCGGAACTGATCGGCGAGAGGACGGGAGAACTGCTTTCCGCTTTGGCGGAGTTGTGTCGGGACATTCGCGCGGTGCTGAAAAAAGCAGAAGGAAACGGGTGTGTCCGCTCAGACCTGTCGGCGCTGCGGATTGAGGAGCTGAAAGACGCGCTGCTGAAAACGAACATTGAGAAGGTCAACAAACTGCTGGCGGAGTACCTCAACATGCCCCTGGACCAAAAGACGCGGGATATCGTCTCGGAGATAGAGCAGTACGTTCTGCTTTATGAGTATGACGAGGCTGTAAAAGCCATCGACGTGCTGATGCGGGGTGATAGGGCGGAAAATGGGAGCGCGGGGGCTCACGGCCCCTGACGGGTTCGGGGCATGATCCCGATTTTTTTCAATAGGAGAAATAGGAGAGAAGGAGGAAACAGGCAATGAAGGAGATCGTTGGGGAACTGAGGAAGAACTATGAGCGGGGGTTCGGGTTTTTGTTCCAGCAGATTGAGGACGCCTCGGACGAGGTGTGGGCAGCAAAGACGGGAAAGTTTGTATACTGGCAGCACCTTTACCACGCTTTCGTGTGTATCGATTTCTTCATCCTCCCAGCAGACAAGGAACTGGATCCAGGGCCCAGCACGCGTGGGGTGGCGATGTTCGCAGAACTGCCGGAAGAACCGCTTTCCAAGGGCGTCGTTCGCGAATTTGGCAGGAAGAAAAAAGCCGAGGCGGATGCTTGGCTTGACGGCCTGAAGGACGAGGACCTTTCCAAAAAGCACGAGGGCGCTTCCAAGAGAAGGAATATGGAGGTTACGGTGGGGATGACGCTCTCCAACATGATTGCGCACAATTTCTACCATGTTGGCTGTAACGACACCACCCTCCGCGGCAACGGGTGTCCTGGAGTTTACTGAAGGAAGCGTTGATTAATAATGGGGTTCTTAGGGGCCCACGGGCCCCTAAGCGGGGTGTGGGGCGGAGCCCCACGGTCAGCGCTTCTTTAAGAAGAGCCGCCTCGCGTGAGTATAAACGTCTGCGGCGGAGTACATCAGCATGATGAACGAGGATATAGGCATACAGGAGTAGAGGAACGACTTCGGAATCTGAAACACGGTGGTGAGTTCCGTGGATCTCAGCGCGAGCCGAAGTGAGAACCAGAAGAAGACCCCCAAAAAGACAGCGCTGACCAAGGACGTCAGCAGCCTGTAAAACGCGCGGGACCTCTCCCCTGGCAGACGCGGGGAAATCCAGTCTCCGACGCTGAAGTGTCCCCCGGACGCCCAGAGGGCGGCAGATCCATAGAACACCAAGGCGGCGAAGCACAGCTCCACAATCTCGTCGAACCAGTGGAAAGAAACGATAGGCACCAGCGACTTGACCGCCGCGGCGGCGGCGGCGTATCCCTTTTGAGTCAGGTAGTTCGAGAGGTCGTTGGTGAGCCTTAAAGCGACGTTCAGGACCATCAAAAGCCCCAGCGCGGCAAAGATCGAAACGGTGAGAACGCGCAGGATATTTCGCGTCCGCCTGTCCAGGTTTTTCAACAACGCTGCCATCTTACATCACCCCCGTCAACCCATCAGAAGATCCGGAAGGAACAGCGCGATGCCCGGAACGAAGGCGATGAAGAGCGTGATGAGAAGAATCACGATCAGGTAGGGCCAAATCTCCTTGCTCAGAGCAATCAGCCCCACTTTGGCGTAGCTGTCGACCGCGAAGAGGCACATGCCCACCGGAGGTGTTAGGTTGCCGATCATGATGAGCAGCGTCATGACTACCCCGAAGTTGATCAGGTCAATGCCGAAAGTCTTTGCGATAGGCATGAAAAGCGGGAGGGTGATGAGAAAAATGGCGTTCCCCTCCAGGAAACAACCCATGATGAGGATAATGCCGATGATTATCCACAAAACGGCGCTTTGAGTCGCCCCGAAGTTGACCAAAGCCGCGATGATACCATCCGGGAGCTTCTGGTGAATGACGAGCCAGCCAAAAAAGTTAGCGGCCGCGATGATGAAAAGCAGGCTTACCGATTGGCGGATGGAGCCGTAGATAATCTCCGGCAGGTCCCGAAGCTTGAGGTCCCGGTAAAAAAAACCCAGGATCAAGGCATAGAGGCAAACGGCCACCGAAGCCTCTGTGGGGGTGAAGAAGCCTGTCATGATCCCGCCGATGATGATAACCGGCGCCATCAGGGGCCAGAAGGCTCGCTTGAAGGCCCTCCACCTTGCGTCCCAAGGAGTCTTGCGGGGTGCGCGGGGATAGCCGCGCCGCTGCGCGAGCACAGCGAGGGCAGTCATCATTCCGGCACTCATCAGGATGCCGGGGATAAAACCCGCCATGAAGAGCCGCGCCACGGACACGCCGGTGATGGCTCCGTACAGAACGAAAGGAATGCTGGGCGGGATCACGGGCCCGATAACCGACGACGCGGCCACCAGTGTCGCGGAAACGGCGGGATCGTAGCCGTCGTCCACCATGGCCTTGTGCTCGATCTGCCCCAGCCCCGCCGCATCCGCCACGGCCGACCCGGACATGCCGGAGAAAATGACACTCGCCACGATGTTAACCTGCCCCAGACCGCCCGGAACATGCCCCACCATGGCGCTCGCAAAGGAGAAGATGCGCTCCGTGATCCCTCCGACGTTCATGAGGTTCCCCGCGAGAATGAAGAAAGGAATGGCCAGCAGGGTGAAGCCCGTGGTGCCGTAGTACATCCTGTGCGGGAGCATAGCCAGAAGGCGTCCCTCCCCTAGTCCCGTGAAGAACAGCACTGACGTCACCCCTATCGCGACCACCACGGGCACGTTGACCACGAGGAAAAAAATCAGCACCGCAAAGATGTAAAGTGTCAGCATTTTCTCACCTCAACAGCCTATACTATACAAAGAGGGGAGCCGCGCGCTCCAGCGTCACGAACTCCCCTCGCTCGAATGAACAAAACCTCGCCTATTTCGTGGCTTCGGCCATCTCCATCCACTTATTGAAGTTCGCCTCACCGATGTTCTTCTTGATCTTCTCGTAAGCTGACTCCATCTTCGCCTTGAAAGGCGTGAGGCTGGGCTCCTCAATCTGAATGCCCGCGGAGCGCATCTCCTCTATCTGCTTCCGCTCCTCGTCACGGACGAGTTTACGCATCAAAAGGCGGGCGCTGTCGGATTCCTCTTGAAGAATTGTTTGCTGCTCCGGCGTGAGTTCGTCCCACACGCTCTTGGACATAACGTGGGTCATGGAACTGTAGAGGTAGTTGACAATGGATATGAATTTCTGCGATTCGTAGAGCTTGAGGTCGTAGATAACGCTGATGGGGTTCTCCTGGCCGTCGACGACGCCCTGCCTCATGGCCATAACGAGTTCACCGAAGGCGATGGTCTGAACGTTGCCGCCCAAAGCTTCAATAGCAGCCTGGTAGGACATTGCCGGCGGGGTTCTGATTTTAAGCCCCTTCACGTCATCTGGAGTCTTGATGGGATGTTTTGAATTGGTGATCTGACGGAACCCCCACTCCCAACTGGAGAGGTAAACGAGCCCCACCTTGCCCACTTCAGCCGACGCCCACTCCTTGAAGGGGCCGTCCAGAACTCGATCCATGTGATCGTACCCGCCGATAGAAAACGGAATACTTACCGCGTCAAAAAGCGCCACGTGCTTCGCCAGCTGATCCTGGCCCGAAAGGCTCATGTCCAGAGCGCCCAAAATAACCTGCTCCAATACCTCAGGAGGACTGCCAAGGGCGTTGTTCGGATAGATGAGAATCTTGATCTCGCCGTTGGTCCTCTTCTCCACGTTCTCGGCGAACTGCTTGGCCGCCGTGTGAGAAGGGTGGTTTTCGGAGCCGAAATGTCCCAGCCTCATCTCCCGGGCGGCAAAGGCCGCCGACGCCCACAAGCAGCACGCAAGAACCAGCACCGCTGCGACAAACCTTTTGCTCAAAGTAGCTCTCAAACAAACCCCTCCTTGTTTTTGTTTGGTGGAGCTAAGGGGACTCGAACCCCTGACCTCTTGAATGCCATTCAAGCGCTCTCCCAACTGAGCTATAGCCCCTTACCACAAAATATTAACAGTAATTATACATAAAGAATACGGCTTTGTCAAGGCAAACCAAGCCCTTCCCCAGGACAAACGCATCAAACGGCAGCAAGCAGCTGGAGGATATAATCGTCGTTCCAAGAAGCTTTAAGAAGCTTGCCTCTAAAACTTGTCTTTGATGAGCGTTCTTTTTTTACAAGGTTGACTGCCATATGCCTCAGGCTCGCCATATTCTCCGCGCTGTGCCGCTTCCTGTTTCCAGCATAATCTTCCCGGAAATTTACATCCAATACCCACTGCAAGCCGTTTTCAATTCCCCAATGCGCTCGGATAGCTTTCCCTATACTCTCTGCGTCCGCCTTAAGGCTGCTAAGGCAGTCCTAATACAAGCTCATTGTCCGAAGACCATGTGCAAAGCAGTTGATTTTGAGGCTGAATGGAACGCTCTGCGCAGAGTTTTTCCGTCAATAGCGGCAGCGCCTTTGATTTTTGGAGCTAAAGATTGAGTCCAAGCAGTGAAGCATTTAGAAAATTCTTCTGGAGACAGTATAGAAAATATTCTATTGAAAGTGTCGCGTGAAGGTATGCCATTAGGTAAAACCAGGAAAGT
>JAITGX010000006.1 GCA_031280275.1 Synergistaceae bacterium | reverse complement strand
ATTGCAAGGGTTTACGGCTCCTTAGCGCGGAAGTCGGGACCTCATGTTGAGACGCCTTCGGTCTGCCTGAGACCATTTAAAACACGCTCTTAGTGAGAAAGTTGCACGAGAGAGCGAGCCAGCGTATGATACAAAATGTACACGTTTTGAATGATTGAAACCTCCAGTTTTAGTGCAGCTAACCTTAATTAAACTAGAGGATATCAGTTTTTGAAACGTGTTTTTTCTTTTTCAAGGTCCTATTTATAATTTCACTTGCTAATGTAATGAAATTGTGTCTGTCACTCAGCCGTGGAAGTGTGATTTTTTTCAGTACAAGGAACGGCACGTAATAGAATGTTTTTTCAATAAGTTTAAACAGTTTCGACGTGTGGCTACGCGATATGATAAGATATCCCGCAGCTTTTTAAGTTTCGTATTTATAGCTTTTATTATGATTTTATTGAAATAATATTGCTCATCCTAGTTTTAAAACACGCCCTAGAATCTCTTGCAGTGAGATATACTAAAGTCAAAGTTTTGATTTGAAGAGACGGTAGAGGAAGTAAATGCGTGAGACATATGACGGCGATGTAAGCGGAGAGCAGTTTAACTAAATCTCACGAGATTTGGAATTCCTAAAAAAGAAGACGCGCCCAAAGGAAAAGGAGGTCGGGTTATATGGCGGAGAATACGGAGCGCTCACCGAATCCGAAGGAAGAACGCTCTTGGCAGCCGGGTCCCTTGACGCCTCAAGAGATAGAATCCTTGCGGCAAGACAAGAAAGAAACGAGCAGGTACGCCGAGGAAGCCTTCAAGGACGTGAAACCGTTCAAGAAACAGACGAATCAATCAGCTTAAAGCAGGGCCGCCCAGAAGAGGGCGGCCTTTCTGTTGGCGAGGAAGAGGAAACCAAGAGAGCCGCACCCGTCCAGCGGGACGGTGTACTTAGGCAGTCGGCGCGGGAGGGCGGTGCCAACCCGACGGTCAAATCTGCCGCGCCGAAAAAGCGCACGGTCGCTTCCGTTCGGCAGGAGCTTCGTGAGTACCTTGCTGAAAACCCCGACGCCGCGGCCGGTATCAATCCAGAAGACCTTGCGGCGCTGGACAAACGAACCCTCGACACGATGAGTCTGGACGAGCTGACAGCGTTGCACGAGAAGGTCATGAAAATCCGCGCCGACGGCATACGAGAACTTGAAATGAAGAAAGCTCAGCATCAGGAGCATGGGATAGAGGGTCGGAAGTTGGGGCACGGGGAGACGAAACTGTCCCGCGGCGACTACGAAAAGCTTCCTGAAGACTTCAAGGCGCGAGCCTGGGCGGGGTACTGGCCGAGAGCCCGGAAGCCCAAGCCGCAAGGAACTTCGGCGGCCTGATGGCCTGATGAGAGACCGCATGGCTGTTGAGGGCTTGTGCTCTGAGGTATTTCCGAGTATACTTTCCGTATCCCCCGGTGCGGGGGCTCAGTCCTATGCGGCGAAGGCCCGTGAACCCTGTCAGACCCGGAAGGGAGCAGCAGTAAGCGGTGTCCGTCGGGTGCCATGGGGTCGCTGGGTTCCTGCGGCGGGGGGTGTTTTTTATGGTGAGGTGAAAACTTGGCATACGAAATCACGCTTTCAGGAGATTTTCCCGGCGGAGGCCGGAAAATAGGCGAGGGGCATCCCTGTTTCATCGCCGCGGAGATCGGTGCGAACCACAACCGGTCGATAGCCCTGGCGAGGGAACTCATCGACGCGGCGGCGGATTGCGGCGCGGACGCCGCGAAGTTTCAGATATACACCGCTGACGCTCTGTACTCCAGACGAACGCCCGCTCATTCGGGCTACACGAAGAACCTTCACACCCTTATTTCCGAGATCGAGACGCCGAGGGAGTGGATCGAGGAGCTTGCGGTGCACTGTGCCAAGCGGGGGCTTATCTTTTTCGCCGCACCCTTCGACAAGGGGGCCGCTGACCTGCTGAACCCCTGCAGCGCATTGTTTAAAATAGCCTCTTTTGAGCTTGTGGACCTTCCCCTGATCGCCTATGTGGCCGCCAAGGGAAAACCTATGGTGCTGTCCGCAGGGCTGGCGAACATGGATGAAGTCCGCGACGCCCTGGACGTTTGCCGTGCGGCGGGAAACGAACAGGTGCTTTTGCTGCAGTGCGCCTCGCTCTACCCCGCGCCGCCGGACATCGTGAACCTGCAGGCCATGAAGACCATGAGGGAAGCCTTCGGAGTTCCCACCGGCCTGTCTGACCACACGCTGGGGACTCACGTCTCTGTGGCGGCGGCGGCCCTGGGGGCCTGCATGGTCGAGAAGCATTTCACGCTCTCCCGGTCAATGGAGGGGCCGGATCACCCCTTCGCCATGGAACCTGCCGATATGAAGCGTTTGGTGGAGCAGATACGGGACGTGGAGGCGGCTCTAGGGGACGGAGTGAAGCGAGGCCCCAGCGAGGCGGAGAGCGAAAGCTTCCGGATTGGGCGCCGCAGTGTCCACGCCGCGCGCGGCATTTCCGCGGGGAGCACGATAACGGCGGACATGCTCTGCACCAAGCGCCCCGGCCTAGGTATTGCACCCAAACAAATCGAAGAGCTGATCGGAAAAACGGCGTCTCGCGATATCGCCGCCGACGAGTGGCTGACGTGGGACATGCTGACTGACAGGCAATGACTGACGGCAGGGAAGGACGCAGCAGAAAATGCTCACGTATAAAAATATTTTGGAAGCCGGCGAAGAGCTTCAGGAAAAGGTAAGGCTGTGGCGCAGCAACCCAAGGGTCCAGGCCGGGATGTTGGATCAATCAGACATATCGAAAGAACAGCACGGGCGCTGGCTGGAATCCCTCGCGGAAAAAGCCGGAGTAAACGAAGTCCGGATCGCCTTTTCGGATGGTGTTCCCTTTGGCATCATCACTTTGAGGGATATAAAAATGAACGTCAGTTCCTGCGACACGGGGACTTACATTGGAGAAAACGCTTTTGAGGGTCGGGGACTTGGCCTGCGCCTCATCTATGACTTGCAGCAGTGGGGGTTCGTCGAGGTCGGGGTCAACAAAATGTATTCTGCGGTGCGCGCCGACAATTTGAAGGTTTTAAACTATGATTTACACGCGGGCTACCATATTGAGGGATTTCTGAAAGACCATATGCGCGCCGGGGACGGAGAGCTGATCGGCGTCTACCTCATCGCTCAGTTTCGGAACGAGTGGCTGCGGAACAGGGAAAAAATCACCTCCTGGGCGAAGATAGGAGGGTGAACCTAAGTTAACCCCAGTTAGTGCTTCAGTTAGTGCTTCCTATACCCCGACCAACGGGAGGGATTGTAAAATTGCTGTCACGCGCCCGAAGGACTAACGGGCTTAGCCCCTTGGGATTTTCATGAGAATGGGACGGGTTGAAAATGCGCAATGTTTATTTTTACGTCTTCATCCTTTTTCACGCCGCAGGTTTCATCTGGGAGCAGATATTGTCGTACCTGAATCGGACGCGGATGAATCCCCGGATGCCCAAGGAGGCTGAAGGCATCTACGACCCCGCGGAGTACGCCAAGCAGCAGGAGTACCAAAAAGAGAACGACCGTTTCGCGACGTTTTCCGAAAGCCTTTCCTTCTTGCTGGGCATAACGATTTTGTGGTTCGGGGGGCTGGGGGGGCTGGACGCGCTCCTCCGGAAGTACACGGACAGCCCTGTGGCGCTGGCGCTGATGTTTTTCTGGACGATATCCGCCCTTATCTGGGTCCTCCAAATCCCTTTCAGCTGGTATGACACGTTCGTCATTGAGCAGAAGTTCGGCTTCAACACGACAACGCCCTGGACCTTCGCGGCGGATCTGGTGAAGGGGCTCTTCCTGAACCTGCTTCTGGTGGGTCTGATTGTGTCGGCCATCGTGTCCGCCTACACCTGGACTGGCCGGTGGTTCTGGCTCCTGGCCTGGGGCGCCATCGCTCTTTTGGGGCTCATACTGACGTTTTTCTTCTCTGAGTGGATTGTCCCGCTCTTCAACAAGCAGACACCCCTCGAAGAAGGCGAACTTCGGTCGGCGATAGAGGCCTTCGCCGAAAAGGCGTCTTTCCCGATCCGCAATATTTACGTGATCGACGGCTCCAAGCGCAGCACCAAATCCAATGCCTATTTCACGGGGTTCGGAAAGAAAAAGCGCATCGTTCTGTATGACACCCTGATCGGGGACCTAAGCGCGGAGGAGATCGTGGCCGTGCTGGCCCACGAAATCGGTCACTGCAAGATGAAGCATGCCATCTACGGGATAGTCCTGTCTCTGGCAACTATAGGCTTTATCCTGGGAGCGATGTCGCTGTTCCTGGAAATTCCGGAGTTCTCCCAGGCATTGGGTGGAACCTCGCCGTCGTTCCACCTGGGCTTGTGCGGCTTTTCCATACTGTATGGACCGCTGTTCACCATTCTGGACTTGGTGAAGAACCGCATCTACCGCGGGCAGGAGTACGCCGCCGACGGCTTCGCCGCCTCTCATGGGTTGGGGGGCGCCCTGATTTCAGCGCTCAAAAAAATATCCTCGAAGTCACTGGTCAACCTCACGCCTCACCCTCTTGTGATTTTCTGGAGCTGCTCCCACCCAACGCTTCTGCAAAGAATGGCACAACAAAGGGTAAACAAAACCCCTTGACGCCTAGCCAATGAACGCTCAGAAGGGCAAGTGCTCCATCAGAAGCTGCACAAGGCTTTCAAGCCCCGCTTCGTCCTCCGCGTCAAAACGGGAGAGGGCGGGGCTGTCGATGTCCAGCACCCCGAAAACTTCCCCGTTTTTCGTCATGGGAACCACGATCTCCGACGAGGACGCCAGGTCACAGGCAATGTGGTTGGCGCAGGTGTGCACGTCGTCCACTCGCTGGGTTTTCCTCTCCGCCGCCGCCGTTCCGCAGACGCCCTCACCCAGGCATATCCTGACCGCGGCGGGCTTCCCCTGGAAAGGTCCCAGCACCAGGACGCCGTCTTTCATCAGGTAGAATCCTGCCCAATTGACCTCCTCCAAAAACAGCTTGACCAGCGCGGAGGCGTTCGCGAGCCCAGCCGCCAGATCGCCGCCGCTCTCCTCCAGAAGGAGAATGAGCGCGGACCTCATCGCCCCGTACATCTTCCGCTTGTTTTCGTATTTTCCGACTTCGATGTGCATGAACTCACCCTTTCACGCGGATTTGCGCGCTATCGAGCATTTAAAATTTTCGCGCAGCAGACCAATATTTGTTGATTCTCGTTTTGGTAAGCATGGCTTCCAGCATAAATAACTCATTATCGACAAAATAGGGCTCATAGCATTCCTCTCTGCCGAACAATGTCAAACAATCAACGCATTCGTCCACAATCCAATTTATTTTCTCTTGAAGCCAAACATACCCCCCCTCTTGTTCAATAAATTTCTTTACCAGCGAAGCAGTGACGGTCGGGGCTCTCCATCCAGGAATGTTCTCGTCATAAAGATCGAGGTATTCTCCCGCGTTTGAGTGGTGGATAAAAGCAATCCCATCATCCTTCAGCACGCGCAGAACTTCATGAACATAACTTTTTAGAACGTCCAGTTCAACATGCACCAAAGAATCGAACGAAAAAACGAAATCGCAGGAACGATCCTCAATCATAGGCAGCGTCAATCCGTTGTTGGTGAAAAAGCTGGCGTGTTTTGCCTCCGAAAAACGCCTTTTACAAAAGTCTGCGCAATTTGGCAAGAGGTCTACTCCCCGGTATTTTTTGGAAGACAAAGGGATCAAAAACTCCGTCCAGCGGCCGTGCCCTGGGGCTATTTCCAACACAGACTCCGCCGGCAGCCAAGGGGCTATCCGCGGATAAAGGGCCCCATACCACTGAGCTTTTTGGCTGCCCCAAGCGACGCTCCACTCATCGCCGTCTGCGACCCATTCGTAAGTGTCGTTCCAAGTGTCATAATTTCGGTCTATGGTATTGTTCCGCATGGTATTGTTCCGCCGTGTAAAAACGAAGGAAATTGGCCGCCTTTCCGCGTCTAAAACAGGGATTTTATTGATTGACGAATATGTTTCAAAAATATTCCTGGCTTGAGTTAAGATTTCTTCTTCGGACGCGGACACAATATGCTTGGGAGACCTGTTGTATACCTGCTCTATGCTCCCAGACGCAACATTGTGCCGTTTTAAATCGCCTTTCGTCAGCACGCATTGAAAGACGCCGCCCTCATCCACGACCACCAGGCAGGTTTTCCCTTTTGTCGCCAGCGCGCGCTTTGCCTGTGCGGCGTCCGCTTTGGTCAAGATCAAATCAGACTTTTTCAGTACCCGAGTGAAACAATCCATTGTAAACATTACCTCGTTTCAGTTTAAATTAGGAGCCGCAGACCTTTTCAACGATTATTTTTTACTTTTGCCAAAATAACCTAGAAATAGGCGTAAATCAGTTCTTTAAGTGGCCGCCTTTTCTGTATTCGCCATAGGCTTTTCGCGCCCTTAAAAAGCCTCTCCAACAGACCGTTAGAGAATAGATCTGACATTGCGCGCACCATCTTGCCAGTCTGCCGATTTTAAAACGTAATAATCTCCACAAATAAGTGCTCAATACGACCTTTTCGTTCAGCATATCAAAAAGAAGCCTCAGGTTATAAAGCTCCGAGGCGACTCTCTTTTCTTCGTCCACACGCCCACCCGGCGATTCTAAATGGCGCAAGTAGCCATGAACACTACTCCAAAGTTTTTTACTGTAGATGCGCCTCAACTGCGTCGAGAAAAAGATGTCCTCCGCAAGAGCATATCCGCCAAAATGCTGTAACTCCTCATTAAAACGCATTTTCAATTCAGCAAAAACCGCGCGTCTAAAGGCCATTCCACACCCTTGTGCCCATTCTACAGATGTATCGTTGCTCTCCGGCGGCAAAGACCCCACCACAACGTAAGGTGTTACGAATCTATAAGGTTTTAGCGTCGGCGCTGGCGAAAGCAAAACATAATTACCCTTATGGTCAACCTTAATTTTGTCATAGGGATAATTTGAATCGTGCAGGGGAATATGCACCCCCCATACGTCAGGGTATTTTTCAAACGTGGCGACAACTCCCCCAATGGCGTCCGGCGAAAGCCGCGAGTCATCGTCTATGAACAGAACGTATTGAACAGAAGGATACGTGGTCAAGACATACTTAACAGCGTCATTGCGCTGAGAAGGTAAACCCACCCTTGGCGCTTTACAGAAATCAAGATAAAGTTTAGAGGAAAATTTCTCTGCTACCTGTTGCGCAAGAGTATTCTCGCTGGCATCCCATACTACCGTCACAAATTGTTTGCGGCGAGTCTGTACCAAGCTAGGCAAAGAAACATACTTGAGGGCTAAATGCCGGTCTTTGGTGGCGATGATGACGGATAACGAAAATGTTTCCACTTCTAAAGTCCTCCAACGAGATAAGGAAACGCTGATTAAAGAGGTTCTTAGGAGCCCATGACCCTCAAGGTCTGAGACCCCTAAGCGGGACGTGGGACGGAGCTCCAGAGTGAGTTAATCAGTGTTTCCATCAGAATCAAAGTGCTTTCTCAAAATCAACACAAGCACACACCGAACTATAATTTCACAAAAGAAGAGGGTTCTGGAAATAACTCTTCTAAAAAAAATTTTAAAGAAAAACGACTGTTGTCCAAGACATTAGGATTGTCATTCAAACAAAAAAGTCTATATTTCCCTAATTCAATCATTTTTCTTGATAAATACGTAAGATTATTTA
>JAITGX010000060.1 GCA_031280275.1 Synergistaceae bacterium | reverse complement strand
GCTGTCACGCAGGCCGATATTTGGGCGGCCATCGTCGAATATGCGAGGGAACAATCAGTAGGAATGGTGGTCATCAGCCATGATCCGCATTTGCTGAACCGCGTCTGCGACAGGACGGTCATTTTATAATGGGGTTCTTAGGGGCCCGAGGCCCCTAAGCGGGGCGTGGGGCGGAGCCCCGCAAGGGCTTAATCAGCGTTTCCTTGACACTCCTTTACCCAAGCGTCCATTTGTCAATTTGTTTCACTTGGCCATTGCTGTAGCTGAAATAGCAATTCAGCCTGGGGACCTTCTCATAACCGGACTGTTGCACCGCTCTCAGTGCCATAGTAAAACTTTCTTTGAGTTCAGACATCTTTCTCTCCTCTTTAGAGAGCGACAAAATATAATCATAGTCATCAGTTGGCTTTAAAATAACTGCGGCATTTAGTTTGTCCAACGTTTCCTGCGGTAATCCGCCATAGATTTTTCCGTCTTTACCAAGACTCATATCAGCTAATGTCGTGCCATTTGTGCTGTCCTCCAGATATTTCTCACATGCACCGACAAAAGCAGCCGTTTGGTGTGTCGCAGCACCAAATTTTGAGAAGGAGGGTAACTCTACATTCCACGAACCGGACATACCCAGAATCTTGGGCAAAACATCATTGGCAATATTCTCTATTTTCTGCTGTTTTTCTGGGTTTTCAATACCAGAGACAGTATATTTGTGAAATATAGACAGTTGTATATCTAAAACTTCGTCTTTGTCGAGTACAATACCATTTTCTTCAAACGCCGCAGTGAGGCGATCGGAACGTTCCTGCCACAGTCGTTTCCAGCGCGCTTCTTCGTAATATTTAAATACAAAACCATCATGTTTATAGTCATATCTCGTTAGTTCGCGAAATTTCGCATTATCTATCTCTCCGCCGTTGCCCCATGCTTCACACATAGCAATGGCTTCCGCTCTCCTTGATTCCTTTGTTCGTTTATCAAGGCACAAATACGCATATAAATCCCCGCCTGTAGTATTTGTAAAATAATTATATTCTTTACGAGGTATAGATTTTATGGACTCTCCGCTTGCGATCATTTCTTCAATTTCGGCGCGGCGATTTTTAAACAGAAGATCAGCCGCTTCTTGGGAAATGCTAACATCACGTGTACCGACAAAAAAACTTACATACTTGCCAGAGGGTGAATGATCCAAATAAAAAGTACCTCCATCCCACTCGACGTATTTTGCATTAGAGAGCAGACGTATATCACCGCCGCCGCGGTATGGGCTTAAATATAGTTCTTTAACCCAGTCCTGCTTAACAAAGGCTTCCTTGGACATGGAAAAAGTATCTATTTTAACGGATATTTTACCAGCCTTAGCGTTAATCTGTTGATTCAAAGACGACACTATCCGCTCTATTCTGGAACTCGGGCGGCCCAAAAATCCACTGAACCACTCTCCCAATCCCGATGCATTAATACTGGCTTTAAACATTTTCATCACTCCTTTGGCGAAAACAATGCCTTACAAATAACCATCAGCTCCAAATTAGGGGTCTGAGGCCCCTCGGGGACCGAGACCCCTCAGCGAGGCGCGGGGCGGAGCCCCGCTGGGGAGTTAGTCAGTGTTTTCTTAATCCGGTTTAACGCTGGAGCGAAGCCCCTTTCCCCTCACTATCCGATTTTCTTCACCACGGCGTCGCCAACCTCCATGCAGAGGGCGGAGCCTCCCAGCTCTACGGGCCTCTTCGCACCGCTCTCCGCCAGGTAGGATTCCAAGGCTTGCCCTATGGTTTGCGCTCCCTCGTTTTCCCCGATGTGAGCGAGCATCATCGCGGCGCACAAAACCGCCGCCAGAGGGTTGGCCTTTCCCGTGCCCGCGATGTCAGGCGCGGAGCCGTGGACGGGCTCGAACATGGACAGCTTGTCCCCAATATTCCCTCCGGCTCCAAGCCCAAGGCCTCCCGTCAACCCTGAAAGCAAGTCGCTCACAATGTCCCCGAAGAGGTTCGGGCACAGGATGACGCCGTAGCTGTCCGGCTTACGCGCCAGATGGCAGCACAGGGCGTCCACGTTTTGTATTTTCAGGCTCATGTCTGGGAACTCGCCTGCCACGCGCCGAGTCTCCTCGTCCAGGAATCCATAGAGAATAGGGACGGCGTTGGCCTTGCTGGCCAGAGTCACCTCCTTTTCCCCGCGTCCTTTCGCCAGGTTAAAGGCGTAGCGCGTTACCCGCTCGATACCAGGGCGGGTGAGGATTCCAACCTGCGCCGCCGCCGCGTGACCTGGGGAGAAAGCGGCGCTCAGGCGGCCGGAGACTTTATACAATTCCCTCTTGACCTCAAAAGGCGTGTTGATATTTCCGCCTTCCGCCGCCGCCCCCACGCCCATGTAGAAATCCTCCGTGTTCTCGCGCACCACCACGGAATCAATACGCCCGCTCGTCGGAATGGGACAAGGCACCCCCTTGTAAGTCAGCGCTGGGCGCAGGTTGATGTACTGGTCGAAGTGAAAACGCAGTTTAAGCAGGATTCCGCGCTCCAGAATCCCCGGTTTCACGGAGGGAGCCCCCACCGCACCCAGGAGCATCGCGTCGCAGAGCGCCATTTCGGCCAGGGCGGAGTCGGGAAGAGTTTCGCCCGTCCGCTGGTAATGAGCCGCCCCGAAGGGATAGCGCACCCACTCTATCTTGAACTCGTGCTTCGCGCCCGCCGCATCCACGGCTTTGCGCGCCTCCTCCGTCACCTCCGGGCCGATCCCGTCGCCAGGCAGCCACGCTATCTTGTAACTCTTCATGCCTCCGCCCCCGAAATCCCCAACTGTCGCCGTACCCAAGGAACCAGCCCTCCCGCGCCGATCAGATCGCGCAGAAAGGGCGGAAAGGGCCGCGCCGTCCAGGTTTTATCTTTAGTTATGTTAGTAATCGCGCCCGTTTCAAGATTTACCTCCACCAGGTCTCCCTTTTCTATGGCGTCCGCGGCCTCAGGGCACTCGAAGATCGGGAGCCCCACGTTAATGGCGTTGCGGAAGAAAATGCGGGCGTAGGAGGCCGCCACCACGCAGGAAATCCCCGCGCCGGCGATGGCGACGGGGGCGTGCTCGCGGCTGGAGCCGCAGCCGAAGTTGTTCCCCGCGGCCAAGATATCGCCTTTTCGCACGCCTTTCACGAAGGTCTCGTCGATGTCCTCCATGCAGTGAGGCGCCAGCTCCTCCGGCGTGCTGGCGGAGAGGTACCGTGCCGGGATGATTACGTCCGTGTCCACGTAGTCTCCGTACTTCCAAGCCTTGCCGCTCAAAATTGTGTTCATCGCGTTCACCTCTTGGATTAGACTTCTCTCGGGTCAGCAACGCGGCCCAAAACGGCGCTGGCCGCGGCCACCATAGGGCCGGCGAGGACAATCTCGCTTTTCACGCTGCCCATGCGCCCAACGAAGTTCCGGTTGCTGGTGGAGACACAACGTTCACCGGCGGCCAAGATTCCCATGTAGCCGCCCAGGCAGGGGCCGCAAGTGGGAGTGCAGACCACCGCGCCCGCCTCGGTTAGGTCGCGGACGTGGCCCCGCTCCAACGCGGCGCTGTAGACCTCGTAGGACGCGGGGATGACGATGAGCCTTACTCGGTCGTGAACCCGGCGCCCTTTTAAGATTTTCACGGCCTGCTCAATGTCGGTGAGTCGTCCGTTGGTGCAGGAGCCGATGAACACCTGGTCAATGGCCATGTCCCCGCACTCTTTAGCGGGCTTGACGTTCTCCGGCAGGTGAGGAAGCGCTACGACGGGCTCCAGTCTGTCCAGGTCGATAGTGATGGATTTTGCGTAGACCGCGCCCTCGTCGGGAAGCATGGGGGAGTATTTCCGCTTCGCCCGCGCCTTGACGTAGGCAAGGGTACCTTCGTCGGGAATGAAGAGCCCCGTTTTGCCCCCCGCCTCGACGGCCATATTCGCCATTGTCATGCGCCCGTCCAGAGGCAGCGCAGACAGGGCCTCACCGTGGAACTCCAGGGCCATGTACCTCGCGCCCTCGACCCCCAGCTTGCCGATAACGGCTAGTATCAGGTCCTTGCCTCCCACCCATGGGGAAGACGCGCCCTCGAAGACGACCTTGCAGGTCTCCGGCACGCGCAGCCACGTGCTTCCCAGGGTCCAAGCCGCCGCCAAGTCCGTGGAGCCGACCCCCGTGGCCAAGGCCCCCAGAGCGCCCCCGGTGCAGGTGTGACTGTCGGCCCCCAGAACGATCTCACCTGGCAAAACGTGACCTTGTTCGGGGAGAAATGCGTGCTCGACGCCCACGCGGCCGATCTCCCAGTAGAGCATCCCCTGCTGCCGCGCGAACTCTCGGCTTATCTTGGTCTGCTCCGCCGAGGCGATGTCCTTGGGGGGCGTGAAATGGTCGGGCAGGATCGCGCAGCGCGCCGCGTCGAACACTTTTTCAGCCCCCATTTTCGCAAATTCTTTAATTGCTGGCGGAGCCGTGATGTCGTTCGCGAACGCGAAATCGACCTCAACCCCGCAGATGTTTCCAGCTTCCACAGGGTCTTTGCTGTGCGCGGCGATGATCGCCTCCGCCATGGTGTAGTGTTTCACCTTTATGCCCCCTATTCGTAGTGGTGTTTATGCTTTTTGACGCTCAACTCCACGCCCTTGGCCGAGGCCAGAACGTGGAGCCGGTTGACCCCGTTGACGAAGGCCTTGACGGCGGACTCGATAACGTCTGTGCTGACGCCCCTTCCCGGCGCGGTGACGTCACCGGACCTGAGAAGCACCGTGGTCTCGCCCAGGGAGTCCGACCGGTCGCTGGTAGCTTTGATGTTGAAACTGAGCAGCTCCGGCTCCAGGTCGATAACGCGCCAAATCGCTCGGTAGGCGGCGTCGATAGGGCCGTTACCCGTGGCCGCGTCGCTGATGTCGCCCTTTCCGTTGGCCAGGGTGACGACAGCCAGGGTGGGCCCGTTGCCGGTTTTGACGGAGCAGTGTTTCAGCTCGTAAAGCCCCTCGCCCGACGCCGGGAGAATCTCGTCGGCGATGAGGGCGGCGATGTCCCCGTCGGAGACGTTTTTTTTGCTGTCGCAGAGCTTTTTGAAGAGGGTAAAGGCCGTCTCGATCTGGTCGGGAGTCAAGACGTAGCCCATCTGCTCGATGCGGTCGCGAAAAGCATGACGTCCCGAGTGTTTGCCCAGCACCAGTTCACTTCCGGACGCGCCCACCTCCTCAGGGTTCATTATCTCATAGGTGAGGGGGTTTTTCATGACGCCGTGCTGGTGAATGCCGGCCTGGTGGGCGAAGGCATTCGCCCCGACAATGGCCTTGTTGGGGGGAACGTGAACGCCCGACAGGCGGGAGACCAAGGCGCTTGTGGGGTGGAGCTTTGTGGAGTCCAAGCCCGTGACGAAACCGTAGCGGTCAGCGCGGGTTTTTAGCGCCATGACCACCTCTTCCAGGGAGGCGTTGCCCGCCCGCTCTCCCAGGCCGTTGATGGTGCACTCCACCTGACGGACCCCAGCGCGAACCGCCGCCAGGGAGTTGGCCACGGCAAGCCCCAGGTCGTTGTGACAGTGAACGGAGTAGACGGCTTTCGGCGCGTCCACGCCCTTGATGATTGCCTGGCAGAATTCATAAAATTCATCGGGCGTGGCGTAGCCCACCGTGTCGGGGATGTTCAGGGTCGAAGCCCCAGCCGCAGCGGCCGTTTTGAAGGCCTCAATCAGGAAAGGAAGCTCTGACCGGCTAGCGTCCTCGGCAGAGAACTCCACGTCCTCCACCAGCCCGCAGGCCAGGGAGACGGCAGAGCGTATCTCCTCCAGCACCTCATCCGGTTTCATCTGGAGCTTGTGTTCCATGTGGATGGGACTCGTGGCGATGAAAGTGTGAATGCGGCGCCGCGGGGCGCTCTTCACGGCTTCAAAGCAGGCACGGATATCCTCCTTCTTCGTTCGGGAGAGCCCCGCGACGACGGAGTCCTTCACCTCGCGCGCTATCGCCTCCACACAGGCGAAGTCCCCCGGAGACGCCGCTGGGAACCCCGCCTCGATGACGTCGACGCCCAACCTGCTCAACTGCCGGGCGATCTGTAATTTCTCCGCCACGTTCAGGTTGCCCCCGGCCGCCTGTTCGCCGTCGCGCAGAGTGGTGTCGAAAATGTAAACCCTGTTCTGCTGCCTCTCCATAAAAATCCCCTCTTTAATTTAGTATAAAGGAAGCACTGATTAATGGGGTTCTTAGGGGCCTAAGGCCCCTTGGGGTCTAGACCCCTAAGCGGGGTGTGGGGCAGAGCCCCACGAGGGTTTAATCAGTGTTTCCTAAAAGCACAAAAAAAAGGTCCGAGCTCTCACCCGGATCCCCGCTTTTCGTTTTGTCTCTCGTTTTTTCAGCTTTGCCGCGCGGCAAAAACGTCAAAAAACGCCGATCCAAAGAAAAAGGAAATCCGCGTGCGCACGAAGTCCGAGGAGAAGACCCAAACCAGCGATCCAGAAACCGCCCCGCTCTCGTTTCACCACGCTCGTTCCCCCTTTGTTTTTCAAAAATATAAAAACTATTGGTTAAGATTCTAAAGAAAATTTTCTTTTCTGTCAAGAGGCCCTATCAAGCCCAAAAACGCATGTTGGATCAACCCACAATCGGGGTTGTGTTCTGAATTTAACGAATACCTTTTTTGACCAATCTTGCACACCAGGTTCTCAAAGTTAAAAGTTAAATGTTTTGGGCGTGTTTGAAAACTGACTACTCCAACAAAAACAGCCGTTTTTAGGCACTTTTTTAATGCATTTATAGTGAAGGAGTTTTAAAACACGCCCTATCTTTTTGCGTATTTGTTTTGGTAACAACAAGCTTGTCCACAGAAAATCGTTTATAGTACGCATAGTTACCGTCAGTATACACTTTGCCAATTTCAAGTTGAGCAAGCAATTCTATGAGTTTATCAAGACTTTCGTGCTCCCGTGTGCCAAACCAATATGCGACAACTTCACCTGTATCGTGATCTATTGCTTATACCCAATATGCGCGATATTGCCCGTACCCCTGTGCCATCGGCAGACATTTTTATAATATCTTGTTTCACTTCAGGCTTATAAGCATTATAAGTGTATTCGGTATAAAATTTTTAATGGGAATATTCAGTGTTTCGGCATAAATATCGCTGTTTTCCATTCGAATCTTCATTATTTATCCACGTTTTCACTTCCACAAAAGGGACATGTTTAAAGCTACTAAAACCATAATTTGTCCTCGCTTTAGTTTTTATTTCTTTCTCAGCAAATTATGACAATAAAGTTAGAACATTAACGTATATCCATCGCGCGCGCCCTTTTGAAAAACGCGCCTATTGTGCTTTTGGACGAGGCGACGGCAAGCCTCGACCCGGAAAACGAGACGCAGCTGCAGAAAGCGATATCGGCTCTCGTCAAGGAGCGGACGGTCATCGTCATAGCCCATAGACTCCGCACGGTGCTCGGCGCTGACAAAATCGTTATTCTGGATAACGGCAGGCTGGCAGAGGAGGGTGCCGGGGAGGAACTGCTCACCCGAAACGGCCTGTTCGCCAGGCTCTATAAAATCCAGCGGGAAAGTCTAGGCTGGACAGCAGGGAGGCAAAAATATTCGCAGTTGCCTAGCTGGTTATGACTGCTGCAAACTGAAAAAACGGCGAGAGGGCTCGAAAAATCACTTTTGCCGAAGAGAGCCTGTATGCAGCGCGCGCAGCCGCGATTTTGCCGTTTCATCGCACGCGCCGCACGCGCGGATCCACCAGGACGTAGATCAGGTCGGCTAGGAGGTTGCACGCCACCGTCAGGAGAGCCAGCAGGAAAAACGCCGCCCCTGCGGAGGGATAATCGTGGGAGTTGGTGGCTTCCAACAGAAAGCGTCCTGCCCCGTTCAGGGAGAAAACGGTCTCCGTGATAACCGCGCCGCTAACGACTCCGGGCAGGGACAGCAAGAAAATCGTCAGCACCGGAGGCAGGATGGAGCGGAAGGCATGATTCCACACCACCCGGCGGCGCGAGAGCCCCCGCGCGCGGGCCATCAGGACGTAGTCCTCGCCCAGTGTCTTCACCATCATGTTACGAACGTAGAGCGCCCACCCCCCGAAGCTCAGGAGCACCAGAGAGAGAAGGGGCAGGGTCAGGTGCCACAGGTAGTCGAGAAAGGCCGTTATGAGTCCCTCCGGCGGAGGGATCGAGGTTGTTCCCCTCAGCGGGAAGACCGGCCATGCGTAGGCAAAGCACAGGAGCAGCAAAAGCTGTACGAAAAACGACGGGAATGAGAAAGAGATCGCGCCGCTCACCAGCACCAGGCGCTCCGCCTTCGACCCGCGGGCGAGGGCGGCCTTCACGCCCAGCCACACCCCCAAAGCCGCCGACAAAATCAGCGCCGGGAGCAGGAGCGCCACGGTGTTGGGCACGCGGTTTTTCAGCTCGTCCCACACGGGCTGCCCCGTCATCATCGACAGACCGAACCGAAACGAGAGCATTTCCTTGATGTAGACGGCGAACTGCTCGCTCATGGGTCTGTTCAGGCCCCATTGGGCGGCAAGCTGCTGTTTGGCCTCTGGAGAAAAGCGCGGGTCCATAATGGCGGTCAGAGGGTCGCCAGGCATGACGCGGAACAAAAAGAAATTGAGCGCCAGCACCACGGCCAGCACCGCCGCGGAGCCGCAAAGCCGCCTGAAGAAGGAGGTCATCGCGCCATCTCAGTATCTGCGGTTCTGGCGTTCACGCCGCTCCCGCTGGCCAGGAAATAGTGAGCGTTTCTGGTCATGCGCACGTACTCTCCCGTCCGGGACTCCCGGAACGTAAAGGGTCCGGAGCCGATCAGCTCGCTCAGCGCCTCGCCGTCCAGTGCTTGATGGGGACGGTTCGTGGGCTGCCATGCCCGCCAGTCCAGAACGTTCTCCAAAATGTGCTTGGGCAAAAGGATCATTCCCCCGATGTTGTGCAGGTGCCAGTAGCTGGTGTTCGCCATGACGACGCGCAGGGTTCGCTTTTCCGCGTCGGTCTCAATGGCCTCGATGTCCTTTACGCTGTCATAGAAGCGCGGGACGTTGTTGTCCTTGATAAATCGGAGGGTAAAGGCCGCATCCTCCGCCGTCAGGGGTCGTCCATCCTGCCATTTCAGACCCCGCCGCAGGGTGAACGTGAGAACCGTCCTACCCTCCTCCGTGCCTATCCTCCAGCTTTCGGCCAGCCAAGGGATGTCCTCAAAGGTGTGGGGATCGACGGAGATCAGGCTGTCGTAAATCGTGCTTAACACCGTCCAGTCGTAGGCTGTGGAGGACACCAAGGGGTTCATGGTGCGAATTTCCTCCGGGATGTTCCAGTAGATGGGACGTTGGCCGCCTTCCTTGGGGTTCATGGAGATGAGGGTCAGCAAGTTGTCGGCGGTGGTGCGATCGGTGGCAAAGACCCCGTCCCAGTCCTCGCGTACTGCTGAAATGGAGTAACGGCTGTAGATGGGGATGACCGGCATCAGCTCCGAGAGTATTTTTTGCGCGCGGGAGGCGGCCTCCCGCGCCGCAGCTTCGCCGGGGGCGTACCGCAGTTCGCACAGCACGGCGTCCAGCGCGGGGTCGGCGATACCGCTGAGGTTGTACCCGCCCTCCACGTCCATGGAGGAGTGGTAGAAGGCGTAGAGGTTGTCGGGATCGCGGGTCATGGACCAGGCGTTGGTGCAGGCGTCGAAGTCCCGCGCGTCCACCCGGGCCAGCATGGTTTGGAAGTCCATGGGCTCGGCCTCGGCGGGTACGCCGATGGAGATCAGAGCTTCGGCCATCAGCTGGGCCATTTCCGTCGTCGTGGCGGCCACAGTGGAGGGCGGACAGAAGATCTTCGTCAAAGGAACCTCGCGCCCATCCGGCGTCACGAGCCAGCCCGACCGGTTCCATGTCCACCCGGCGCCGGCCAGCCTTTTGCGAGCGGCCTCAGCCCCCGGCGGGAAGGCCGTGACGTTGGGCTCATAGTAAGGGGAAACTTGGGGCAGGAAGCTCGCCAGAGGCTCACAGTAGCCGGAGAACAGGTCCCGCGTCCACCTGACGCGCTCCACCACCTGCGACGCCGCCTGACGGAGTACCGTCTGATCCCAGGGGAACTTGCGGACGTTGAAGGTGACGAAGAACCCGTGAAAGCTGGACGCCAGGGAAAGTTCCACCTTCCCCGACCGCGCCAGGCGCTCCACGTCCGCCGGGCGGTAGAGGTCCCACACCACGTCCAGCCCCCCCGTGGACATGGCCAGAAGCTGCGCGTCCATGTCCCTCATGATGACGTAGTACAGCTCCTCCATCTTTGGCCCCTCGAAGACGGACACGTCAAACGAGGCTCCAACGGGAGCCGCGCCCCAGGACGGTACTGCTCCCCAAAGAAACACGCAGACAAACAAAACCCCAAAACGTCTTGCCATCGGTCAGCCCCCTCTTGCCTATTATTACGTATATCTTACCAAAAAACGATTCCGGCAATCGACTTTTGGAAAAACAGGGGTAAACTATACGCTGCGTTTTGAGGGTGTTTGCTCTATATAAATTTATTTAGGAGGAATGCGCGCGTGGCCGGTTATTCTTTCGACATGGAGAACTATATGACGAGAGAAAGTTTCACGAAGATCAAGGAGTTTGCCTCAACGAAGGAAACCCCGTTTCTGGTGACGTCTTTGGGCGTTGTGGCCCGGAAGTACGATGAGTTGAAGGAGTCCATGCCCTACGCCAACGTTTATTACGCCATTAAAGCGAATCCATCGGTGGAGGTTTTGAAACTCCTGGCGGCGCGCGGAAGTTGTTTCGATATCGCTTCAGTCTACGAGCTGGACCTAGTGTTGAGTTTAGGGATTCCGCCGGGCCGCTTGAGCTTTGGAAACACCATCAAGAAGGCGTGCGACATTCGGTATGCCTACGAAAAAGGAGTGCGCTTTTTCGCCACAGATGCGGAGAGCGACGTGCGCAAGCTGGCGAAGAACGCTCCAGGAAGCGACGTCTTTTTCAGAATACTGACGGACGGTCTGGGGGCGGATTGGCCTCTGTCCCGCAAGTTCGGCGCGCGGCCGGGCGTCATCTTTCAGAACATCCTGCTGGCGAGGGAGCTAGGTCTCAACCCCAGGGGTGTTTCCTTTCACGTGGGCTCGCAGCAGCACGACGTCACCCAGTGGCGCGGGGCCCTTGCCACCTGCAGGGAGCTTTTTGACGCGGCGGGGAAGAAGGGGATCACCCTTGACCTGGTGAACATGGGCGGCGGCTTTCCCGCTCACTACTTGTCCTCGGTGGAGGAGACCCCGGTTTACGCCGAGGCGGTAACGGGCTACCTCCGGGAGTTTTTTGACTCCGATTTTCCCCGTATCATCGTCGAGCCAGGCCGCTACATGGTGGGCGATGCGGGCATCCTGGTGACGGAGGTTGTGATGATCTCCAACAAGGAGGGCGAGGGGGGCGTCTCGTGGCTTTACCTAGACGTGGGCAAGTTCAGCGGGCTTATCGAGACGCTGGATGAGTCCATCAAATACCCCATTTACTCGGAGCAGACGGGGGATGTCCGGGACTACGTCATCGCCGGACCCACCTGCGACAGCCTGGATATCCTCTATGAAAAAACGTCCTGCCGCCTTCCCTCCAACCTGGAGGAGGGCGACCGGCTTTACTTTCTGACCACCGGGGCCTACACGCAAACTTACAGCTCGATTTTTTTCAACGGCTTCCCGCCTTTGAAGTCTTACGTTATCGCGTGATCAAGTGAAGGTTCTTGCGTGAAAAAGAACTTTTTTGAAAGGCAGGTGCGATTGTGAAAATTGCCGCCGCGCAGTTGGAAGCCGCCGCGACTTTGAAGGATCGGACGGAAGAGATGCTGCAGAAGGGGGTTTTCGCGCCCGCTCGGGTGTACAATCCCTTAACTTACGCTTGGAAAGCGTTTGAGGAATACGTAAAGCGTTACGGCAGCGAGAAAAAGCGCGTGCTTTTCCTGGGGATGAACCCTGGCCCCTGGGGAATGGCCCAGATCGGGGTGCCCTTCGGTGAGGTGGCGGCGGTGAGGGAGTGGCTGGGAATCTCCGCCCCTGTGGAGCGTCCCAGGAACGAACACCCGAAGTATCCCGTGGACGGCTGGCTCTGTAAGAGGTCGGAGGTTAGCGGACGAAGGCTGTGGGGTTTGTTCCGGGAGCGATTCGTCAAACCGGAGGCGTTTTTCACGGAGCACTTCGTTGTCAACTACTGCCCGCTGCTTTTTATTGAAACCACGCTCCTGGCAAATGGCAAGGAGGGCGCGCGTAACTTGACCCCGGACAAATTGCCCCCCGAAAGCCGCGCTGCGCTCTTCGATGCCTGCGACGTGCACTTACGGGCGCTGGCCGCGCTCCTGGAGCCCCGCTTCTTGATCGGGGTTGGGAGCTTTGCCGCGGCGCGGGCGGAAACCGCTCTTGCGGGCATGAACCTGAGTATAGGGAAAATCCTGCACCCTAGCCCCGCGTCCCCCCAAAGTAACGCCGATTGGCCTGGTGAGGCCACGCGCCAGCTGAAAGAATTGGGGGTATGGTAGCGTTTTGCGCTCCGCTCCTTAGAGTGGAGGGCGGTTATTTGCCCACGCAAAAGCGGCTGAAAATACTGTCCAGCAATGCGTCGTCACATTCGAGGCCTAAAAGCCGCTCCAGGCTTCGCCGTGCCTCCGCCAAAAGCTCTGCCGTCACGTCCTGCCCGATGTTCTCCCTCGCGGCGGCCTCGGCGTCCGTGACGGCCGCGAGGGCCTCCCGAACCTCCGAAAGCTGACGCGCTGTGACGTTGAGCCCCGCGTCCAGCGCTCCGCTTCCTGACGCCAGGGAGAGAACCTGCTCCTTCAAAAGCTCCAGTCCCTCCCCGGTCTTGGCCGAAAGGGACAGCACGGGGCTTTCGGGGGACAGGGCGCGGACGTGTTCCTCCATGACGACGCTCGGGCAGTCCGACCCATTCAAGTCCGACTTGTTCAGCACCACGATATGACCCTTGCCTTCGCGGGCTAGCTCTTGGATGTAACTCCTATCTGGGCCTTCCAGGAGTTGCGACCCATCCAGAATCCAGAGCTGGACGTCCGCGCGGCGCGACTCAGCAAGGGTGCGCTTGATCCCGCTGGCTTCGATTTCGTCGGCAGGCGCGCGCAGTCCTGCCGTGTCCACCAGGCGGACGGGAACGCCCCTGTAGGTGATGACCTCCTCTATGACGTCCCGCGTGGTGCCTGGAAGCGCCGTGACGATAGCTCGCTCTTGTTTCACAAGAGCGTTCAGGAGGGAGGATTTGCCCACGTTAGGTCTGCCCGTCAGGGCCACACGGACGCCCTCCCGCAGCAACAAGCCCACCGAACAGCGGTCCATCAGGTCCTCCAGGCTCAGCCGGATCGTGGTGACGGCGTCCAGCAACTCCTCCTCACTCCTGTAAGGAATGCCTTCTTCGGGAAAATCCAGCCCCACCTCCAAGGTACTTTGCAGCGTTAGAAGCTCTTCTCGGATGTTGGAGGCGAAGGAGGAGAGTTCGCCGGAAAGGGTGCGGGCCGCAGCTCTCAAGGCCTCCCTGCTGCGGGAGCGGATGATCCCCAACACGCTCTCGGACTGGGACAGGTCTATGCGTCCGTTGAGGAAGGCACGCTTGGTGAACTCGCCAGGTTCGGCCAGGCGCGCCCCCGCGCGGAGCAGGCCCTCCAAGCAGAGCTGAGCCGCTAAGGTCCCCCCGTGAGTGTGAATCTCGACTACGTCCTCGCCGGTGTAGCTTTTGGGCGCGGCGAAACGGACCACCAGAATTTGGTCCAGGACACGCCCCTCCCCGTCCGTGAGAAAGGTCAGACGCATAAAGCGGGGCGGGGGAAACGAAAATCCGGCTTGCACCACGGTCCCAGCCAACTCCACGGCCCGCGGTCCGGAAAGCCGCACCACCGCTATCCCCGCCTCGCCCCAAGCCGTGGCGATGGCGGCTATCGTGTCACTTGCCGTCCGCTCCACGCTTCAAAAGCCACTCCGAGGCTTCTTTCTTGCTGTTGACGAGCCCCGTACCCACCGCCATGTCCAGTTCGGAGAGGATTTCGCCCACCACCCTGCCGGGCTTGATATCCAGAGTTTTCATCACCTCGTCGCCGGTCAGGTAGCGCGTACTGCCTTCCATGCGGCGGCGAACCTCGTCGAAGCGCCGGACCACCTCGCTCAGACGCCACTTGTTGGCCATGAGCACGTCCATGTTTTTCATATTGTCCGCCTTGGAATTGCAGACGGCCATATCGAAGATCATATCTACAGCCTCAAAGCCGTACTTCAGCACCGCAGCGCACAGTTCCTCCTCGGCCTTGACCTGGAAGCATAAGCGATAGTTTTTGATCACGGAGGACACCAGGTCGCCGATCTCGGAGCCGATGTTCCACTCCCGAAGGTGCTTCAAGGCGATCTCCGCTGCGGTGGCGGTGTCCACGGACTGACTGCCCACAGAGCCCACGTGGTGGAAAAGGGCGGCCACGGAAAAGGCCATGTCGTTTTCCCGGCGCTTGCGGCCCGCCAGAAACTCCTGTGCCACTCGCGCCGTGTCCAGCGTGTGGTCAAAAAGAGTTCCCCTGCCCTCGATGCCGATTTCCTTCAAGTGTTCCAGTTCTTCCAAGAAGTAAGGCAGCAGGTGATAGCGGTCGCAGAGGTAGACGAAGTCATAGGGACGGCGTCTCATCCCTTTCAGGATCTCACGGCCCCACCGCTCTGGAGGTGTGTTCCGTATCCGGTCGGCGTTCTGAGAGATAAAGACGCGTACGTCCGTCTCACTTTTCCAGTAGATGTTCATGTTCAGTTCCGCCGCGAAACGAAGCATGCGGACGATGCGGATGGGGTCGCTCTCCACCAGTTCAATGTCGTCGCCGGTGATGCGGATCAGGCCGTTGCGGATGTCGTGACGCCCGTTGAAGGGGTCCACAAAGCTGTCGTCGCTCCGTATGGCTATGGCGTTCATGGTGAAGTCGCGCCTGGCCAGGTCCGCCTCAATGCCGCCGCCCACCACGCAGGCGATGTCTGTTCTGTTCCCCGAAATCGTGGCGCTCAGGACGGGGAACGCGTCGTTCCTCACGGCCGCGTCACCCCCGATGGACCTCGCCAGAACGCTCAAGTCGCAGGGCGCTACGGCCACGGTAAGCGTCGAAGGGGCGACACCCATGACGACGTTACGCACAGGGTCCCCCACCAGCCAGGCTCTGACACCGGAGGACTCGATAACCTCCAACACGCGCAGATATGTTTTCATATCCACCCCTCCAAATTAGTTCAAGTTTTTTGTTTTACAAAACAGTTTACCTCAAAAAGCCTCGGATTGCCGTTCATAAAATCTACGACGTTCTTAAAAGAAAACTTTGGGTTGGATGGGTAGATCCCTTCCAAAATGGCCCTGATCAGCTCAAAGTCCTCCGGGGTGTCCACCGTCCACCGGTGGTGACTCAAGTCTGTCTCGTTGCAGATGCCTCCCAGCTTGAAAATTTCGGGATGATTATAGATGTAAGGAGTGACGTGTTCTCGTTCGGAAGGCAGCCGGCCCTCGCGCCAAGCCCTGTCCAAGGCGGCGAAGGTGAAGACCTCCGTGTCCAGCCCTCTGGGATACGTGCGCCGCCCAAAGGTGTTAGAGACGTAGTCCAGGTCGTCGGACTCCAGCAGCGCGGCCGCGACCCGATCCATCACGGCGGGATCGATGAGGGGACAGTCCGCGGTAAGCCGCACCACGACATCCGCGCTCCCCGCCAAGGCGGCGGCGTGGTAACGCTCCAGCACGTTGTCCTCCGAACCCCGATAGACGCCGAAGCCCAAGGACTCGGCGCAGCGGGCAACAACGTCGTCGGCGGCGTTGACCGTGGTGGCCACCACGATCTTGGAAATACGCTCCGCCCGCGCGGCCCGCTCCAATTCGTAACCCAAAAGAGGTTTCCCCAAAACGGGCATCATCACCTTGCCCGGCAGACGGGTGGAGGTCATCCGCGCCTGTATCACGGCCACGACTTTCTTGTTTTTTTCAATGAGTTCCATAGGGAACGTTCTCCTGGATCATCTGGCGAATTTCCTCCACGGAGAGGAAGCGTTCGTTGGTTCCAGAGTTGTATTCGAAATCAGGAACGACAGGTTTCCCCCTCTCACCTAGCAGGTTTCGGGTGTAATCGGGCGCTTTCAGGAACGTGACGGCGGGCTGTATGACGTAGTGGTCGTTGAACTCCAGGGTAGTCCGGGCGTCGTCCAGGGGGCACATCACCTCGTGGAGCTTTTCGCCGGGTCGTATCCCCACCACACATTGGGGCAGTCCTGGCGCCAGGGCCTCGGCCAGGTCCGTGACCCGAGCCGAGGGTATCTTCGGCACGAAGAGTTCCCCTCCCTGCATCCGCTCGAAGGCCTTGAGGACAAACGCCACTCCCTGAGAGAGGGTGATCCAAAAGCGCGTCATTCGGGGGTCCGTGATGGGCAGCTCCCCCGCACCCTCGTGAAGGAGCTTTTGAAAGTAGGGAACCACCGAGCCCCGCGAGCCCATGACGTTGCCGTAGCGCACCACCGCGTAGCGGGTTTTCTTCGCCCCCGCCAGGTTGTTGCCCGCCACGAAAAGTTTGTCCGAGCAGAGCTTCGTGGCTCCGTAGAGGTTTACCGGATTCGCGGCCTTGTCCGTGGATAGGGCCACGACACTCCTTACCCCGTTTTCCATGGCCGCCTGAATGACGTTCTGGGCCCCCATCACGTTGGTCTTGATGCACTCCATGGGGTTGTACTCGGCCGCGGGTACCTGCTTCAGCGCCGCCGCGTGAACCACGTAATCCACGTCCGCCATGGCCAGCTTCAGCCGCGTTTCGTCCCTGACGTCGCCAATGAAAAAACGCATACGGGGGTCAGGGAACTCCTGCTGCATCTCATATTGTTTCAATTCATCCCTGGAGTAAACGATCAGCCGCCGCACCGCGTAGCACCTCAGAATTTCCGCCGTGAACGCCCTGCCGAACGACCCCGTGCCGCCCGTCACCAGGAGACTGCTGCCGTTGAACATAAAAACTCGCCTCCGTTTTCTGCCATTATGTCTGTGCAAAGAATTATAGCGCACCTGACCTGGAGCCAAGCGGAGCTGCGCAATCCGCTATAATAACAAAGGCAAATCCATTAAGGGGGAGATGTTCATGAGGCGCGGCGGCGTCATGTCTTTAGTATCAGGTTTGCTTCTGGGGTGCGTGGCGGCCCTGTTTCCCGCGGGGCGCGGAGCGGAGGCGCGGGAGGCCCGTGTTGTCGTGGACTTCCAGTACGCCGAGGCGCGGGAGTTCAGTGAGGGCTTGGCGGCCGTCAGGTCGGGGGACTTGTGGGGCTATATCGGCGTCACGGGCCGGGTGGCCGTTCCCTTCCGCTTCAAAACGCCGGAGGCCGGGCGTTTTTCCGAGGGAGTGGCTTTCGTGGGCGGTCATTTCATCGACACGAAGGGAAACCCCGCTTTTGGGAGTGGTGATGAAACGAAGACTTTCGAGCGGGCATCCTCCTTTTCCGAGGGACTGGCGGCTGTGCAGAGCAACGGGCGCTGGGGTTACATCGGCCCTGGAGGGCTGTTCACCATTCCCCCGACCTACGAGGACGCGGGTGATTTTTCGGGCGGCATGGCCCCTGTGAGAAAGAACGGCCTGTGGGGTTACATCGACGCCCAAGGCCGCATGCTGATCAACCCCCGCTTCCTCAAGGCCTGGTCCTTCGGCGACATCGAGGCCGTCCCCAGCGGAAATAACAGGCGATTGGCGGCGGTAAACTTCGAGGGCAGGATCGGGTACATCGACCGATCGGGGCGTTTCGTGATCCGGCCCGTCTACGACGAGGGCGGGACGTTTCGCAACGGCTTGGCTCCCGTTCGGGGGAGCGGGGCGCGGAACGATTGGGGGTACGTGGATGCCTCAGGCAGGGAGATGGTGCCGCGCCGCTTTCACGGCGCCGGAACCTTCGAGGGAGGGCTGGCCCCCGTAGCCACGGACGCGCGGTGGGGCTACATCGACGTGAAGGGACGCATGGTTCTGAACGCCTTTTACGACAGCGCGCGCCCTTTCAGCGAGGGCCTGGCCGCCGTCGAGCAGGACGGTAAATGGGGGTATATTCAGGTGAAATGACCAAAATACAAGGCTGGGTCTATGATGGGAGGTCGATGAGAGAATGCGGCGCGCAATACTGTTTCCCGACACGAGGGACATTGAGGGCATGGAGGGCTGCCGCCTGAGACCAGGGCGGGCAGTGAGAACGGAGTCGCCCGTCCTGGCGCCCACCCTGCCCTGCGAGGGCTCCGCCTGCTACGTGTACGGTTCCGTTTTCAAGTACAAGGGCTGGTATCGTATCTGGCACCAGGCGATCGTCCCGAATTTCGGGGATGCGGTGTGCCATTCCCTGTCGCGCGACGGGTACACCTGGACGCGCCCGCTCTTCAACAGCGGGAAGGGCTTGAAGGCCGGGCACGCGCCCACCGTGAGCACGCTCACCTTTCCAGAGGAGCTGGCCTCTTGGCCTGCCCTCTACGCGGGCAGGAACAACATCGCCGCCTGCCTGCATAACCCCGTGGTGATCCCCCCGGACTGCGGCGACCCCTATCCGGGGCTCTACAAAATCATGGGCTTCACGAGCCAGGGCTACGCGGCGGGATTTTCCAAAGATGGGCGGCGCTTTCGCTACGTTCCGGAGAATCCCGTCATTCCTTTGACTTGGTATCCCAACCTTAACACGGGAAAGCAGTGGGCCAACGACGTGGGTATCCCCTTTTGGGACAGCGGGCAGCGCCGCTACGTGGGATTGATCAAGACCTACGAGATAGACGGAGAGGGAAGAACGCGCCGTTGCATTGGCTGCACCGAAAGCCCCGACATGCTGGGCTGGTATCCCGTGGAGACCGCCTGGATTCCCGGTCCGGCGGAAGACGCGATAGCCGCCGCCAAGGGCTTCAAGTGGGCCGACTTCTACGGGCTCCCTGCCTTTCCCTATGGAAACGGCTACCTGGGGTTCCTCTGGCTTTTCCTGATCGACCGAGAACTCCCGAAAGGCACTCACGTGGGCAAGATCGAGGTCTATCTGGCGTGGAGCCGGGACGCCCGCCGCTGGGAGCGGATATCGGATGAGCCGCTCCTGGCGAACCCGCCGGACGGGGAGTGGGGATGCGCCGTCATTCACACCGCCAGTATGCCAGTGCGGGAACGCGACCACGAAAAAGTCTATTTCGCCGGCGGCGACAGCCTCCACGGCGGCTGGGAGGTGGGTCTGCCCCCTTTGGGCAGGCATCCGATGTCCATAGGGGCGGCAACCTTGCCGAAAAACGGCTTCTGCCGCCTCTGGGCGGAGGACGGAGGGTTCTCCGTTCCCCTGCGGGAGGGAGAGAACCTCGTGTCGCTCATGTTTTCGTCGGACGCGGGCTTTGCCAGGGTGACTCAGGAGGGCGTCGAGGGCTCCTTGTTCGAGGGAGCCGCCGAGGAGGGACAAACCGTTCAATTCCACGCGGCGCGGGAAGGAAAGCGCCTGCTCCGCGTCACCCTGCGCGCCTGCGGCGTCTACTCGATAACCCTTCGGACGCACAAGAGGCAAGCCTCTTGATATTCGAGCGTTGAAAAGGTCAAACTTGAAAGCGATGGTTGCCATGAGCGGCGGAGTGGACAGCTCTGTCGCCGCATATTTGATGAAGGAGCGCGGTTTCGACTGCACCGGCGTCACCATGAAGCTTTTTTCCAACGAGGACGTGGGTTTTGACCGGGATGACACCTGCTGCTCCTTGAAGGACACGGACGACGCCCGCGCCGTAGCCTGCCAACTGGGGATTTCCCATTACGTTTTCAACTTTTCGGACGAGTTTCTCAGTCAGGTGATCCGCCGCTTCACCGAGGCCTACGAAAAGGGGCTCACGCCCAACCCCTGCGTGGATTGCAACCGCTGCGTCAAGTTCGGGCGCCTGCTCCGGCGCGCGGTGGAACTGGAGTACGACTGCCTTGTCACAGGTCATTACGCGCGAATCGAGCAAGACGCGGGCTCGGGCCGTTTTCTGCTCAAAAAGGCGCTGGACGGGGCTAAGGACCAAAGCTATTTTCTCTACGCCCTGACCCAGGAGCAGATGGCGCGCACGGTTTTCCCTCTGGGCAATACGACAAAAAAGGAGGCTCGGGAGATTGCGTTGGCCCAGGGCTTCGTCAACGCGCGGAAGGGTGAGAGTCAGGACGTTTGTTTCGTCATGGGGGACTACGCGGACTTTATCGAGCGCTACAGGGGCAGACCCTGCGAGCGGGGGGACTTCGTCGGAACAGACGGCCGCGTCCTGGGGCGGCACAGGGGCCTGATCCGCTACACCATCGGTCAGCGCAGGGGGCTGGGCCTGTCCTTTCCGCGCCCAATGTACGTCTGCGGCAAAAGCGCGGCGGACAACACGGTCACGCTGGGCGGCGAGGAGTCCCTCTACACCCGGACGCTGTTTGCCGAGGAGGTTAACTGGATTGTTCCCTCAGTCCATGCCTTTAGGGCCAGGGCAAAAACCCGCTACAGGCAGTCTGAGCAGTGGGCGGCCGTGGAGAGGACGGGAGAGAGCAGGATGCGCGTCTCCTTCGACGAGCCCCAGCGGGCCGTCGCCCCAGGTCAGGCGGTGGTTCTTTACGACGGGGACGTGGTCGTCGCAGGCGGCACGATTGCCCGCGTCGCGTAAATAGCGTAAAATAACAGGTTGAACACCGCATTGATTTGGAGGGCAGCAATATGGACGTTCATCAGAAACAGGAAAACCTGAAACAGTACCTGGCGGAGCTTGGAAGCGTGGCCGTGGCTTTTTCTGGGGGGGTGGACTCCACCTTTCTGCTGAAGACGGCCCACGACGTCCTGAGTGACCGAGCCATGGCGGTCACGGCGCGCTCCCATTCCTTTCCGGCGCGGGAACTGAACGAGGCGAAGGCCTTCTGTGCGGGGGAGAAAATCCAGCACGCGGTCTGCGACTCTGAGGAACTGAACATCGAAGGGTTCTCGAAAAACCCGGTCAACCGCTGTTACCTGTGTAAAAACGAACTCTTCACCAAAATATGGGCCATCGCGCGGGAAAACGGGCTCGCCCACGTGGCCGAGGGCTCCAACATGGACGATGACGGGGATTACCGGCCAGGACTGACCGCCGTCCGGGAACAAGGGGTAAAGAGCCCCCTGCGGCACGCGGAGCTTTTCAAGGAGGAGATACGGGCCCTTTCCAAGGAGCTGGGGCTTCCCACGTGGAACAAGCAGTCTTTTGCCTGCTTGTCCTCCCGGTTTCCCTACGGCGAGGGCATCACGCCGGAGCGGCTGGGCATGGTGGACCGGGCGGAGCAGCTCCTTTTGGACCTGGGATTTCGGCAGGTGCGAGTGCGTCATCACGGGAACTCGGCCCGAATTGAGACCGACGAGGAGGGTTTTTCCCGCCTCACGGACCGCAAGGTGCGAGAGACGCTATACACGCAATTCAAGCAGATCGGGTACGCCTATGTCTCCCTGGACCTCTTGGGCTACCGGACGGGCAGCATGAACGAGACCTTGCCCCAACCCACGGGCCATTGACGACAGGCGGCTCTTTGGCTATTATATGCGCCATGAATGCCGAAAGGGCTCGAAAACACAATGACGAAGGAGGCGAGATCGCGTGGCGAAGTTTCGTTGCATCGAGTGCAAGGCGGAGGTTGAGCTGAAGGCCGACGAGTCTACAAAGCGTTGTCCCAAATGTCTCGGCCGTTACTTGGAGCTTTTGTCGGGAGAGATGAAACGCGGCAAGTCTTGGAGCGCGAAGAGTTTCAGCGTGAAATAGGCAGGGCAGCGCCCGCCGCGTAACGGGGCCGGTACTGCCGGCCCCGCTGAACTTTGTCCATTATGTTCCGTGGTGATGATATGGATACCCCAACGTCTGAAAGCGGCCACTGGAAAAAACGGGCCGCCCTCTTTCTTGTCAGTCAGAACATCTCGCTTTTCGGCTCCTCGGTGACGGGGTTCACCATCATATGGCACATCACCCTCGCCACGTCCTCCGGCGTGTGGATCATGCTCTCCACCCTCTGCGCCTTGCTTCCGCAGGTTTTGTCTTCGTTTTTGGGAGGCGTTTGGGCGGACCGGTACAACCGGAAATACCTTATCGTGCTGTCTGACAGCTTTATCGCGCTAGCCACCTTTGGGCTGGCCGTCGCTTTTTTGCTGGACTTCCGGCAGTTGGAGCTGCTGCTGGCGGTATCGGCGGTGCGTTCCGTTGGCGGGGGCATTCAAACGCCAGCCGTGGCCGCTGTTTACCCTCAGCTTGTGCCGCAGGAACACCTGACCCGAGTTCAGGGAATCAATCAAACCCTGAACTCGGTCATGATGCTGGCCGCTCCCGCCGCCGGGGGGCTGATTTTAAGCTGGACGGGAATCGTCGCCGCTTTTTTCGTGGATGTTCTTACGGCCGCGGCGGCGGTGTTGGTGATGATGAATATCCCGATAAAAAAGACGGAACGCCAAAAAGCGTCTGGTCCCATGTGGGACAATTGGAAAGAGGGGGCGCGTTATGCTTTTCGTCATCCGCAGCTTCGGCGTCTTCTTATTTGCTGCCTGTTTTCTTTTTTCCTTATCACGCCGGCAGCCGTGCTTTCTCCGCTGATGGTGGAGCGCACCTTCGGCGGCGGGATTTGGCGCTTGACCGCCAACGAAGTAGTTTGGACGGTGGGGTCGCTCTTCGGCGGGGCATTCGTTTCCCTCAAGGGAGAGTTCAAGAACAAGGCGCGGACCATAGCCCTTTGTCTTATCGCCTTCGGGATTCTGTTCGGCTTGCTGGGGGCCGCGTGGAATTTCACGTTTTTTCTCGCCGTCATGGGCGCGGCGGGTTTCTTCATGCCCGCCATGAGCACGGCGCAAACGGTGTACATCCAAGAAATCAGCGAACCGGAGATGCTGGGCAGGGTGTTCTCCATCTTGCAAATTATGTCGGCAGGCGCGGTGCCGGCGGCGATTCTGCTGTTCGGCCCGTTAGCCGACGCGGTAAGCGTGGAGGTCATCTTGCAGGTGAGCGGCCTCCTTCTAGCGCTGGTCGGCGCGCGATACGGAGGCCGCTGAAACATCACTCCATTTTTTTGCCTTGTGCAGGGGTCTCTCGGCCCCCAAAGGGTCTTGGACCTCAGGGTCTTAGAACCCAAGGGACCGTAGGTCCCTAAGAACCCCTTAAATCAACGTTTTTCTGAGAAATAGAGCGGATTGGATGGGAGAGTCTCCCAAAATCGCACAGTTTCGCGGCTGCGCAGGTGGGGCAGAGGGGGCTTCGGGCTTTGCAGACCGCCCTGCCGTGCTCAATAATGTTGAGATGAGCGCCCAGGTAGCGCGATGGAGGCACCTCCCGCTCCAGCAGGGCGCAGATTTCCCCCGCTGGAGTTTTTTCCGGGACGAACCCCAGGCGCTGGCACACCCTGGCGACATGGGTATCCACGGGGAAGGCAGGCAGCCTCATGTCGAACAGGAGGACGCAGGCCGCCGTCTTTTCCCCAACCCCTGGCAGGGACAGAAGGTACTTCCGCACCTCGTCTCGCCCTCGCTCCGCAAGCGGCAGAATTGAATAACTCCCGAAGTCCGCCCGAACGATGTCCAAAATCTCAAGAATGCGTCCGGCTTTGGTGGGGGCCAACCCAGCTGGGCGCACCGCGTCCTCCACCGCGCCGCGGCCGGCGGCCACGGCGGCCTCCCAGGCGGGGCAGCGCTCCTTCAGGCGGGTAAAAGCCGCGTCCCGGTTTCGGTCGTTGGTGTGCTGCGACAGCACCGTGAGAATGAGACCGTCCAAAGGCTCCGGGTGGGCTATGTCGGGAGGGGATTTCTCGTTGTGCCAGCGCTCCTCCAGAATGTCCAAAACCTTAGAGATCCGCCGCCCCAGCGTTCGCCGCGTTTCCGCCGTCTTTTCGGGAAACATTTACTCGTCTTCCCCGGCGTCTTTGTCCCCACCCATTTCTTTCCGCAGCTTGGCGCTGTCTTCCAGGAGCTTCTTCAGTCGGGCCTTCACCTTGCCGTGGACAGTGCCCATCGGGAACGCGCCGTTTCTTTTTGCCTTTCCCGCCTGGACGCCCGTCAGGAGTTCAATGCCCTCGTCGATGGTACTCACCGCCCAGACCGCGAACTTCCCGTCCCGGACAGCGTCAATCACCTCGTGATCCAGCATCAGGTGCCTCACGTTCCGCTTGGGGATCATCACACCCTGCGCACCGCTGAAGCCCCGGATTTTGCAACACTCGAAAAAACCCTCAATTTTTTCGTTGACCCCCCCTATGGGCTGCACGTTGCCGAACTGGTCCACCGAGCCTGTGACGGCCACGCTCTGTTTCAAAGGCAGCCCCGACAGGGCCGACAGCAGACAGTACAGCTCGGTGGAGGAGGCGCTGTCCCCCTCGATCCCGCCGTAGTTCTGCTCGAAGGTCAGGCGCGCCGACAGAGAGAGCGGCATGTCCTGGGCGTACATGCGCCCCAGGTAGCTAGAGAGAATCATCAGGCCCTTGTTGTGGATGGGGCCGGTCATTTTCACCTCGCGCTCAATGTTGATAACGCCCTCCTGTCCCATGTAGACGTTGGCCGTGATGCGCGAAGGATGCCCGAATCGGTGGTCCGTCAGGTCGATGACGGAAAGGCCATTGATCTGCCCCACCGCCTCGCCCTCGGTGTCCACGCGCACCAGGCCGCTGGCGAAGGCCCGCGTCACCTTGTCCTGGTAGAGGCTGTTCCGGTACTTTTTGTGATGGATGGCCTTGCGGACGTGCTCTTGACTCACTTGTGCCGCTTTCTCCGTCTTGGCCCAGGCGTGGGACTCCACTACCAGTTCCCGTATCGGCCCGATCTCAATGGACAAAAGGTTTTGGTCGTCGGCCTCCCGGCTTGCCCACTCCAAAATCTCAGAGACGGCGAAGGCGTCAAAGGGCAGCATGTTTTTCTCCCGAACCACACCCGCCACAAAGCAGGCCATTTCCCGCTCCGTGCCCTTGTTTCTCGGCATGTCGAAGTCGAAGCTCGCTTTTACCTTAAAAATCTTCTGAAATTCAGGGTCATAATATTGCAGCAACCCATAAATATAAGGCGTCCCAACCATAACCACCTTCAAATTCAGCTGGATCGGCGTGGGGCGCAGAGAGGAAACGGGGATGGCGCCGTACTGCTCCCCAAGGTTTTCGATGCTGGCCTCCCCGGTGCGCAGGACTCGCTTGATGACCTCCCAGGACATGAAATTCATCAGCACCTTCTCGGCGTCGAGAACCAGGAACCCTCCGTTGGCCTTGTGAAAGGCCCCGGCCACGATGCGGCGGAAGTCCGTGTAGAGATATCCCTGACGGCTCTCGTACTCCACCTTGCCCGCTAGGTTATAATAGGTGGGGTTCGTCTCCCACACGACAGGCGCGCCCGCCTTCGGGTCGTTGCCGACGAAAAGGTTCGCTGTGTAGCGGCTGAAGTCCACCTCAGCCGACTCGTCCCTCACCGACGTCACGAAAGCCCCAAAGTTTTCAATAATATCCTCGGTCAACCGGTCGAACCAGCTGGAAAGCCTTTCGTTGGGGAAGGCCCCGGCATGTTCCTTCCACGCCGCGTTTTTCCTGGGCTTTGCGTCTTTCC
This sequence comes from Synergistaceae bacterium, assembly GCA_031280275.1. GTDB lineage: Bacteria > Synergistota > Synergistia > Synergistales > Aminobacteriaceae > JAITGK01. The sequence continues at coordinate 29,147 of JAITGX010000060.1, read as the reverse complement.
TCGTTTTCTTCGTTTTTTTTGTTTTTTCCGTAAGCGCGTACTTCTCCCGAATGTCCGATAGGTAGGGGGCGATGGCGACCCGGCATATCTCGGCCTCCAGCTTGCCTATTTTTTCTTTCAGGTCCTTTTCCATGTCGCGGATGCGCCGCAGCGCCAAAAGGGTCTTTTGGGAAACTTCCTCGGAGGCCGCTTGGTAGGATTTTTGCTTGTCGTCGCTGAGGGCCTCGAACTCCTCCTGCTGAATCTCGCGGACAACCGTCTTGTCCTCCTCGTCCTTGGCCTCGATGAGGGGGATGTTTACGAACCCCTGGGGTGTCCGTTTCAGGGAAAAGCCCTTTTTCGCCGACCAAGCCTTGAGTTCGTCCATAATTGCCCCGGCCTTCTCCTGAAAATCCTTGACGAACTGGGTCTTGGCGTCCTCGTACTGGCTTTTCTCGAAAGCCTTGCTGATGGTGACTTTCAGCTCGCCGATAAGGTTTTCCAGCGCCGTGCAGAGCCCCTTGCCGTGCCCGGCGGGAAGGCGTACGGCCAGGGGCTCCCCCGGTTCGTCGAAGTTGTAGACGTAGACCCAGTCGTCAGGCGCGGGGGAGTTTTTCGCCCTCTCTCTCAAGCGCTCCAGCGCGTAACGGGTGCGGCCGCTGTCGGGGCGTCCCGTCACGAAGATGTTGTATCCCCTGCTGGGGACCTCCAGGCCGAAAGAGATGGATTCGACAGCGCGTTCCTGCCCGATAAGACTTCTGGTGGATTTGATATCGTCGGTGGTCTTGAACTTCCAGCTTTTGGGGGCCGTCACCCTCCGCAGTTTGTCAAGCGGCAGTTTCCATTTGTCCGTCATGTCCATCACGCCTTTGTCATATATAATAGTAGTCTCTGCATTTTACCACGTTGGCGTTCTGGCCTAAACGCGGGGAATACCACGCCATATTGAACATCAGGCGGAGGAGGTGCAAGCCCCCTCCCGCAAAAATTTCCCCCCAGCCACCTCTCTTTTCGAAATCGCAAATCCCAAAACTATGTTATAATTCCCGCAAAGCGCAAATGTTAAATTTTTTAGGAGGTGAAGCCCATGTCCTAACGAATGAGTTCCATAATCATCTTCGGCTACTGCCTCACGCTGCTGGCTGTATCATGGATATGGCGCCGAGCATTCTGATCACCACGCCGATACTGCTTCCGCTCGTCACCTCTATTCGTTGGGAGGTACTGCAACATGAAAATGACACTCAGGTGGTACGGAGCGGAATTCGACCCGATACCGCTCGCATATATCAGGCAGATACCGGGCGTCACCGGCGTCGTGGGCTGCCTCATGGACATACCGGCGGGAGAAGTCTGGCCCAAGGACAGAATTATGGATCTCAAGCGCGAGGTCGAAAGCGCCGGCCTCGCGCTTGAGGTCATTGAGAGCGTCAACGTCCACGAAGACATCAAGATGGGGCTTCCATCCCGGGATCGCTACATCGCCGCTTACGTTGATACTCTTCGAAACTTGGCGCTGGCGGGTATCAAGGTCGTTTGCTACAACTTCATGCCGGTGTTTGACTGGACGCGCTCCGACCTGGCAAAACCGCTCCCCGACGGCTCAACGGCTTTATCGTACGACAAAAATATCATCGAAAAAATCCGCGATCCCCAGGAGTTTGCCGGCCAAATACAGAAAAGCTCCGCCGGATTCAAGATGCCGGGCTGGGAACCTGAGCGTATGAGCGAACTCAAAAAGCTGTTCAAGGGCTACGAGGCCATTGGAACCAGGGAACTTCTAAACAACCTCAGATACTTTCTTGAGGCGGTAATACCTGTCGCCGCCGAATTGGACGTCAAGATGGCCATACACCCGGACGATCCGCCGTGGGGGATATTCGGGCTGCCGCGTATCGTGACCAGCAAAGAGGATTACGACGCCATCATCGGCCTGGTCGATAGTCCTTACAATGGCATCACGCTCTGCTCCGGATCGCTCGGGGCGAACCCCGACAACGATATACCGGCCATCATCCGTCATTTCGGCGCAAAAGGACGTATACACTTCGCTCACGTCCGAAATATCAAGATTTATGAACGCGGAATCTTTCAGGAATCCGCTCACCTGTCCTCCGAAGGAAGCCTCGACCTGTACGAAATCATGCGTGCGTACTTTGAGACCGGTTTCGACGGATACGTCAGGCCAGATCACGGAAGGATGATCTGGGACGAGAAGGGACGAGCCGGTTACGGGCTCTATGACAGAGCGCTGGGAGCGGTATATCTCGAAGGGCTCTGGGAAGCGCTGGAGAAAACTGCCGCGAGGCAACAGAAGGCGAAGATATAGGAAGCACGGATTAATGGGGTTCTTAGGGGCCTGAGGCCCCTTGGGGTCTGAGACCCCTTGGGGTCTGAGACCCCTTGGGGTCCGAGACCCCGGGGCATGGGGCAGAGCCCCACAAAGGGTTAATCAGCGTTTCCTATTAAGAAGACGAACGGATAGGTGAACAAGATGAGACTCGACAGGCGCGGCATTATGGACGCGGCTCAGAAGCGTGATTGGACATCGGCCGGAGTTTCGCTTCCGGCTTACGGCGTTGCGGACATGTCGGCGCGAACCGTGAAGAACCCGACATGGATTCACTTTGGAGCGGGAAACATATTCCGAAGTTTCATAGCCCGCCTGAACCACTCCCTGCTCAACCGCGGGCTTGCGGATTCGGGAATAATCGCCGTAGAAACGTTTGACTACGAAATCATAGACAAGATATACGATCCGTTTGACAACTTGGCTCTGTCCGTTGGGATGGCCGCTGACGGTTCGCTTGAGCTTGACACGGTCGCGTCCGTGGCGGAAGCCATACGAGCGGATAGGGGCAGGGAACGATTGGCGGAGATATTTCGCAGTCCCTCCCTTCAGATGGCGAGTTTTACGGTCACGGAGAAGGGTTACGCGCTGACGGACATGAAGGGGGAACTGACCGCCGCAGCCAAGGAAGATATGGCGTCCTCTCCCGAAAAAGCAAAGAGCGTCATGGCTTTGACCGCGTGGCTGCTTTGGGAGCGCTTCCAATCAGGAGCCAGGCCTATGGCAATGGTCAGCATGGATAATTGCAGCCGCAACGGGGAAAAGCTGCGAAGCGCGGTGCTCAAAATCGCGGCGGCTTGGCGGGAGTCCGGCTTCGTCGGCGAGCGTTTCGTGCCATGGCTGTCGGATGAAAACCAAGTCTCGTTTCCCTGGAGCATGATCGACAAGATAACGCCCCGCCCTTCGAGGGCCGTGTATGACACGCTGACCGCCAGGGGGATAGAGGATATGGGTACTGTCGTCACATCGCAGGGAACGCATATCGCCCCCTTTGCAAACGCGGAAATACCTCAGTACCTGGTGATAGAGGACCGGTTCCCAGCGGGACGGCCGAAACTCGAAGACGCGGGAGTCTACTTCACGAATCAAGAGACAGTGAACAAGACGGAGACGATGAAGGTCTGCACATGCCTTAACCCTCTTCACACGGCCCTGGCCATTTACGGCTGTTTGTTGGGATATGACAGCATAGCGGCGGAGATGGGCGTCCCGGCTTTGAAGGGCCTGGCAGAGCGAATTGGCTGTAAGGAGGGACTGCCCGTGGTGATGGACCCTGGAATATTCAGCCCGCGGGATTTCCTCCGCGAAGTTCTGGAAGAGCGCCTGCCAAACCCGTACATTCCGGACACCCCGCAGAGGATCGCTACAGACACGAGCCAGAAAATACCCATTCGCTACGGCGAAACGATCAAAGCCTACGTGAAACGCCCAGATCTGGAGGCCGCCAGCCTGACCGCCATCCCGTTGGTGATCGCCGCGTGGTTTCGATATCTGTTGGGCGTTGACGATAATCTTCTCCCGATGGAACTCAGCGGCGACCCAATGCTTCCAGAACTCCAAAAGGGCCTGGAGGGAATCAGGGCAGGTTCTCCTGACAGTTATCGAGGCCAATTGAAGCCCTTTTTGTCAAATAAGGCGCTGTTTGCGGTTGATTTGCTCGAAGCTGGCCTGGGAGAAAAGATAGAGCGTTTATTTGTTAAAATGCTGGCCGGTAAGGGATCCGCGCGCCAAACCCTAACGGATGCCCTTGAGCTTTGACGCGGTATCGAGCGACGGCGCCGGTACGGGGCCGTCTTCACGTAAACGATACAGCCTGACGAAGGGAGCCGAAAGGCTCCCTGAATTTTTCGCGCCCCTGGCCCGCCGGTGTCCGCATGGGCGCGCCTTCTGTGGTACAATTTTCTATAAAGTGGTTTTTATTCCGACCCGCGTTTTCCCGCGCGGGCGAATCTGAAAATGGGAGGTTGCCAAGTGACGTATTTTATCCCCAACCCGTTTTTGAGCCTGAAAAAATGGATATTGTTGGGCATGGCCCTTGTGGTGCTCGCGGAGACCGCGGCGGGCGCGGCGGACACGGTAGGCGTTGTCGATTCTCAGAAGATCCTGTTTCAGCACCCTAGGTTCGACGAGGCGACCCGGCTTCTGCTCTTCTTGAGCCGTTCTTTGGAGGGTACCCCAGAGCAGATCATCGGGAAGGAGACGGACTCAGACACGAAATCCCTGATCTCGAAGTCCGCGGACTTGTTGAAAGTATTCTCTGACTTCGACCAGAGCCTCTCCGGCGAAAAGGACCCAGCGAAAAGAAACGAGATCGCTCAGGCCCGGCAGCTCCGGCTCAACCAAGAGGAAGGCCGCCTGATGACCCCCATCTTGCAGGAGTGCCGCCAGGCCCTGGAAATCGTCATGGTGAGCAAAAAAATGACGGTGATTTTGGAACGGAATTCCGTGTACCTGGGGGGAACGGACATCACGGACGATGTGATCCGCCGTCTGGTCAGCGGGAAGAAATAACGGCAAAGCAGACAGGAGGAGGCGATCACTCGCCCCCTTCTATTTTGAGATATTTGAAATATTTGTACTGCAGGGCTTTCCTACCCCAGCGCTTCGGGACTGAAGTGGAGGGTCTTGCCCAGCTTCAAGAACGCCTCGCGCGATTCAGAGGAGGCGTGGCTCATCTGGGGATGAAGCCGAGTGGCGTGGTAGAGGTTTTGAAGCTCGTAAGTATCCAACGGCCACTTGAACTCGTCCAAGAAAAGCGACAAAACGCCGCGCAGCCGCTCCATCCGAGCGGGCTCCGCGGGGGACCCGTGAACTCTGGTCATCTCCCGTATCATCCAGGTGTTCAGGGTGAAGGTGATCTGTTCGTTGTCCAGCGTCACGTTCCACTGATGGGCGCGCGTTATGTTGCGGCGCACGGCCTCGATGTCTGGGATTTCCGCCTCCAGCTGATGGACAACGTCTGCGGTCAGTGCGATACCCGCCGCCGAGCGAATGACTGTCGGGGCGTTAATGCCCAATACCGACAAGAACTCGAACAGACCGTTGTAGTCGTGCACGATCTCGCGCAAGCTGATCTCGATGCGCGAGACGTCGTGTTTCAGAAGCTTATTCAGCAGGCTCCTCTGGGCGTCGCGCAGGGTGTGACGCAGCGAGAAAATCCTGTGCCCAAAGGCTGCCACCATTCTCTCATCGGTGGGCGCGGTGAAAAAGCCCCTCAGTGCCTGAACGTCTCCCAAGAGCCGCTTCCGTGCCTCCTCCGACTCAGGAACCACGCCGCAGACTACGGAGGTGTCCGCCCGGTAGTTAGCGGCGAACAGGAACGTCTTCTTCTCCCAGGTGACGCTGGACGAGATCTCCGCCTCACCGGCTGTGAAGGCTCGTGAACCTGGCACGCCAGGGCTGTTTTCGCTGGCCGCCACCTTCCCCGTCACAGTCCAGCAACCCTCGGAGAGCCGGGCGGGAAACTCAGGAGTGAAGTCCGGGAACAGGGATACCATGCCATAGTGAGCGGCTAGCCGCTCGAAGGAGACCTGGGTGGGCTTCACCAGCAGGTCGTAGACCCGCTTACCGTTGACGAATTCCGGGACGTTGCTGGGCGCTTTCTCCAGCAGCCGCGCGAACTCCATCTCGAAGTCGAGGCCGGTCAGCTCCCGCGTCAGGTGAATGGCCCGCGCCGCGTAGCGGAGAATCTGCACGGCCTCCAAGCCCGAAATTTCGTCGAAGAACCAGCCGCAGCTGGTGTACATCAAGAGAGCGGACCTCTGGCACTCCAGCAGCTTCAGGGTTCGTGTCTTTTCCTCCTCCGTCAGGGGACGCGCGGCGTGGGCGGCCAGCCAGCCCTCCACGGCCTCCCGCGAGCGGTCGAGGACCACCGCGATGTAGTCGTCCCGCGCCTCCCAGGGGGCCTTCAGGTACTTGGCTCCCTCCTGTTCGAAAAGCGGGATAAGCTTGCCGCGCAGCCAATCCAGGGCGGCGCGCAGGGGAGCCCTCCATTTTTGATGATAGTTCAGCGTTCCGGTGGAGCAGCCGCAGTTATCCCTCCACCGCTCCACACCGTGCGCGCAGCTCCACGAGGAGTTTTCCACGATGCGCACCTCCCACAGGGGAGGGTTTTTCTCCAAAAATTCCCCGTAAACCGTGAGTGTCGCCTCGCTCCCGCCCTCAATGCTTTGGAGGCAGTAGGCGAGGGCCATGTCTCCATGCTTGTGGTGGTGCCCATAGGACTCCCCGTCCGTGGCCACATGAGAAAGGGATGGGGCATCGCCGTCCGGCCTGGCGCCGATCAGCTGCTTGGCGTAGAGGGCCCCGTCGTTCAGAAGTCCACCGAAGGCGATGGACTGGGACAACGCCCCGTCGTAGAAGAAAAGGACAATCTTCTTTCCAGACGGGAGATTGCAAAGGTAAGCCTGACTGGGATCGATTTTTTCCCACTTGACGTCGCGCCACGCGCTGGGGGCGTCGTTCAAACGGCGGACCTCGCTGGCCTGTTTGGGCGCCAGGATAGTGAAGCGTATCCCGTTCTCGGCCAGGGTCTCCAGCGTCTCCGTGTCCACCGCCGTCTCGGCGAGCCACATGCCCTCCGGCATACGTCCGAAATGGCTCTTGAAGTCCGCTATGCCCCACTTCACCTGGGTAACTTTGTCCCGCTGGTTCGCCAAGGGCATGATCATGTGGTTGTAGACCTGAGCCAGGGCGGTGCCATGCCCTGAAAAACGCCTGCCTCCCAGGGCGTCCGCGTCGAGGATTCCCCGGTAGGTGCGCGGCGCTTTTTCCTTCAGCCAGGACAGAAGGGTGGGCCCCACGTTGAAGCTCATAAGGGAGTAGTTGTTGCAGATCTTTCGTATGTTTCCCTTCTTGTCCAGGATGCGGGACGCGGTGTTGCGGTGGTAGCATTCCGCCGTGATACGGTCGTTCCAATCGTGCCACGGCGCAGCCGACTCCTGAATCTCCAACAGCTCCAGCCAGGGATTTTCCCGCGGAGGCTGGTAAAAATGGCCGTGTATGCAGACGTAGCGTGCCATACAGTTTGCCACCTCCTACTTTTGTTTTTGATCCGAATGAAAAATGACGGCGGACAGGGGAGGCAGGGTCAGGGGGAGCGACCAGCCCAGTCCGTGGCAGGAAACGGCCTCCGCCTCCATCCCCCCAGCGTTGCCGATGCCGCCGCCCCCGTAAATCGGGGAGTCGCTGTTGAGTATTTCCGCCCACCAGCCGCCCTGGGGAACCCCGATACGGTAGTGCCAGCGCGGTATAGGCGTGAAGTTTAGAACGGTTAGGACGTACTCCCCTTCCGCCGCGCCCTTGCGCAGGTATGCCAGAACGCTCTTCTCCCAGTCGGTGCAGTCCACCCATCGGAAACCGTCCTGGGTGAAATCCCGCTCGTAAAGGGGCGGAAGGCGCAGCAGCGCGGCGTTCAGGTCTTTAACCCACCGTTGGAGGCCCTGAAAGTCCGGGTCATCCAAAAGGTGCCACTCCAAGGCGGTGTCATGGTTCCACTCCAGTCCCTGCCCCAGTTCGCAGCCCATGAAAAGCAGTTTTTTTCCAGGGTGCGTCCACATGTAGCCCAGCAGCAGGCGGAAGTTGGCGCGGCGCTGCCACCAGTCGCCGGCCATTTTGTTCATCAGTGAGCTTTTACCATGGACAACCTCGTCATGGGAGATGGGGAGCATGAAGTTCTCGCTGAAGGCGTACCAGATGCTGAAGGTAAGCCGGTTGTGGTGGTAACTGCGGTGTATGGGGTCGCGGGACATGTAGTCCAAGGTGTCGTGCATCCAGCCCATGTTCCACTTCATGCCAAACCCCAGCCCTCCCAGAAAGACGGGACGCGTCACCATGGGCCAGTCCGTGGACTCCTCGGCGATGGTCTGAACGTCGGGAAAGCGGCCGTAGACTTCCTTGTTCAAGTCCCGCAAAAAGGCGATGGCCTCGAGATTCTCGCGGCCGCCGTGAACGTTGGGCTCCCACTCCCCGGCTTTTCTGGAGTAGTCCAGGTGCAGCATGGAGGCCACGGCATCGATACGCAGGCCGTCGATGTGGTAACGGTCGAGCCAGTAAACCGCGCTGGAAATCAGGTAGCTCCGAACCTCGTTCCGGCTGTAATTGAAAATATAGCTGCTCCAGTCGGGATGGTAGCCTTTGCGCGGGTCCTCGTGCTCGTAAAGGGCCGTTCCGTCGTAGCGAGCGAGGCCAAAATCGTCAGAGGGGAAGTGACTGGGAACCCAGTCCAGAATCACCACCAGGCCGTTCTGGTGGAGCTTGTCCACCAGGTACATGAAGTCCTCCGGGGTTCCGTAGCGGCTGGAGGGGGCGAAGTATCCCAGGGTCTGGTAGCCCCAGGAGCCGTAAAAAGGGTGTTCCATCACCGGTAACATTTCCACGGCGGTGAAGCCCATTTCCTTGCAGTAGCGGGGAAGTTCCTCCGCCAGCTCCCGGTAGGAAAGCGACAGTCCGTCGTCCCAGTGCCGCCGCCAGGAACCCAGATGCACCTCGTACACCGACCAAGGCGTAAAGAGGGACGTGTGCCGGCTTCGCGACGCCATCCACTCCCCGTCGCTCCACGGGTAGTCGGGCCAGTGCAGGATAGAGGACGTACGCGGCGCCACCTCGAAAAACGCCGAAAAGGGATCCATCTTGTCCTTGTGCTCGCCCCGGCTGTTTTTGAGATGGAACTTATAGAGGTCCCACTTCTTCAGGCCGGGGATGAAGCCCTCCCATATCCCGCTTCCGTCCCAGCGGGCCGCCAGAGGATGAGAGGAGCGGTTCCACCCGTTGAAGTTGCCCACGAGGCTGACGCTCTGGGCGTTGGGAGCCCAAACGGCGAAGAAAACCCCTTCCTCACCCTTTTTCGAGGTGATCCTGTGAGCGCCCATTTTTTCGTACAGGGTGTAGTGAGTTCCCTGTTTGAAAAGGTAAATGTCGTAGTCGGTCAGGATGGACTCGTCGTACTGAACTTTGTTCCCGATTTTCGCGGATTGCTTCGGCATCGCACCGACCTCCCTGAATGAGTGGCTGACCCACTCAACTTGATTTTCGTTTAGACCGCCCTCGCGAACCTCAAACGCCTTCCCCAGAAGCTGGCATCCCGATTACACGCCGTTGAATCTTCCCCTCCCTCACCGTAAAGGTAAAGTTTGACGACCACCTCCAAGAGAAAGATCAAGTGCGTATCGAGAAGTCGATAGCATGTTTATCCGTATCATCAGTCGCGTCATAATAATGATATGATACACTATCATTACAACTTGGGGTGTTTTCCTCCTTCCAGCTCCCGGTGGGCGGCCTCGACCACCGCTGCGGCGTCGATTGGGGCGGTGGCGTTCCGGTTCAGGCGGCAGAGGAACTCCACGTTCCCTTCGGGGCCAAGGATGGGGGACCAAGAGAGGCCCGCAGGACGGAGGCGGGTCTCTTGGAGGGCAAAGTTCAGCACCTCGCGCAGCACGGCCTCGTGAACCAGGGGATCGCGCACCACGCCGCCGCGTCCCAGGCGCTGGCGTCCCGCCTCGAATTGGGGCTTTATCAAAACCATCGCCTCTCCCCTTTCCGCAAGAATCGCGTCTATCGGCGGAAGCAGCAGGCGCAGCGAGATGAACGAGGCGTCGCAGACGACGAGGTCGATGGCGTCGTTGAAATGGTCAGGCGTCAGAGTGCGGGCATTGGTGCGGTCTATAACCGCCACCTTGGGGTCCTTGGCCAGCCGAGAAAGAAGCTGACCGTATCCCACGTCCACGGCGTAGACCTTTTTCGCTCCCGCGTTCAACAGCACGTCCGTGAAGCCCCCTGTTGACGCGCCGATGTCCACGCAGATGCGCCCCTCCACGCTGATTTTAAATGTTTCGAGGGCTTTCAGGAGTTTGAAAGCCCCCCGGCTGGCCCAGCGCTTTCCCTCATCAATTTTGATTTCGCAGCTGGGTCCCACGGGCGTGCCCGCCTTGTCCGCGCGCTGGCCGTCCACGCAAACCAAACCCGCCAAGATCATTGCCTGAGCCCTCGCCCGGCTCTCGGCCAGTTTTAGGGCCACAAGAACCTTGTCGAGCCGCTCCCGTGAGACGTTTTTCCCGGTCTTCCAGCTCACGCCGTGTGGGCGGCGCTCAGGCCCGCGCCGCAGCTCAGGACGTCCTCCACGGTGAGGCCGCAGAACTCTCGCTGTTGGGCGGCAGTTCCGTGGGGAATGAAGCGGTCAGGCGCGCCCAGCCTTCGGACGGTTGCCGCGGCTCCGGTCTCAGCGGCCCGGGACGCTATCGCCTCGCCCACGCCCCCGGCCAGATAACCCTCCTCCGCGACGGCAACGGTGGGGTAGTGCTTCAAAATTTCGTCAATAAAGTCTATATCTAAGGGTTTTAAGCGCCGCAGGTCAACAATGGCAGGCGTGGGAAGGCCAGCGCACGCCGCCAGCTCCCGCGCCTCGAGCAAAATGCGGACGGTGACGCCATGCCCGACCAGGGCCCACTCCTCCCCATCGCGGAGCAAGATGGGGCTCAAGGGTTCCCGCCCGGTGCACAGAACGCGCGGCAGGGGGCCGCGCGGATAACGGAGGAGGGTGGGACCCTGGCGGCTCGCGGCGTGGGCCGTCATCTGCCGCAGGGAGGGTTCGTCCGCTGGGGCGTAGATCTCCAAGTTGGGAACGGCCCGGCCCCAGGCCACGTCCAGGAGCCCCTGGTGCGTCTCCCCGTCCGCCCCCACCAGGCCGGCTCTGTCCACCATCAGCACCACCGGCAGGTTCTGGAGCGCGATGTCGTGGGTCAGTTGATCCATGGCGCGCTGCAAAAACGTCGAATAGATGAACACCCACGGGCGCAGCCCCCCAGCCGCCATCCCCGCCGCAAGGGTGAGCATGTGGCTTTCTGCGATGCCAACGTCGAAAAACCGTTCAGGAAAGCGGGCTCGGAAGTTTTCGAGCCTGGCTCCCGTCTCCATGGCGGCGGTCAGGCAGACGACGCGGCCGTCAACCTGGGCAAACCGCTCCACGGCCCCAGAGGCAGCTTCGCTCCAGGTCAAGGCCTTGGGGGACTCTCGCTCTGACCGAGGTGCCATCTGGTGGTACTTCGTGGGATTCCGCTCCGCCTCAGGAAACCCTTTGCCCTTAACGGTGCTGAAGTGCAGCAGCACGGGCCGGTCGTAGCGCCGGGCCAGGTCGAAGATCATCTCGGCTTCCCCGATGTTGTGCCCATCAAAGGGTCCCCAGTAGTTGATGCCCAGCTCGTCGAAGATGTTTTGGGGCTTTACCAGGGACTTGATCTGGCCGCGGATACCCTCCAGGGTCTTCTCCAGGGCGTCGCCCTTGGGGAGCGCACGGCAGCACTCCTTGACGGCGAACTTGATTTTATTGTAGGACGTGCTGGTGGAGAGGCGCGCCAGCATCGTGGCAAAGCCCCCAACGCGCGGGCTGATGGAGTGTTTATTGTCATTCAGAACAATGATCAGGCGGGTTTGCGTTTCCTTGACGTGGTTCAAGGCCTCGAAGGCCAGTCCGTTGATCAGTGAGGCGTCGCCTATAACGGCCACCACGTGGTGTCTCTGCTCCAAAAGGTCGCGCGCTTTCGCGTAGCCCAACGCCGCGGAGATGGAGGTGCTGCTGTGCCCCGTGTCGAAGTGATCGAAGGGGCTTTCCGCGCGGCGGGGGAAGCCGCTGACGCCCCCCTGGGCGCGGAGCGTGGGGAAGCGCTCCAGGCGGTCGCTCAAAATTTTGTAGGGGTAAGATTGGTGCCCTACGTCAAAAATGATCCGGTCTTCCAGCGGGTCGAACTTCCGCAGGAGCGCGATGCAAAGTTCCACGGCCCCCAGCGACGAACCCAGGTGTCCACCGTTTTCCCCGACCACCTCGGTGATCAGCTCTCTCACCTCCGCGGCCAGGGCGTCCAAGCTATCCGGCGGTAACGCCCGCAGGCGGGAAACCCCAAAGCCCGCCCTTAAAAATTTCCGCTCCCCAGCGCCCGTCATTTCCATTTGGTCTCCCAAAGACAAAACCCCCGCTCTAAAGAATCGACCGCTAACATTATACCAAGGCAGCGCCGAAAATCGCCGGACAAATAGGGAAGAGCCCCATAGTCGTTAAGGAAACGCTTAGATGAGGCCATCCGCGATGGAGTGGTACAGGTACTCCGTGGCGCTTTTGGTTGTTGGTTTAGATCGCGTCTAGAATCTCTTACAGTGAGATATACTAAAGGCAAAAATTTGAACAGACAGGAGAGGAAGCATAGGAGGGGAAGTATATGCAACCAGCTGCTTCAACAAAAAACCGCTGTTTTTAGGCATTTTTTTGAATGCATTTATAAGTTAAATAGAAGTTTTAAAACACGCCCTAAGAGCGTGTTTTAAAAAGTCTCAGGCAAGACTTTTCATGATGGTTAATATGTCTATACTAGATGCGTTTTTTAAAATCTTTAAAACCCAACGCTTTCCAAGCGCTCGAATAGGGTCTCCTTGTCGTGACCCAGAATGATCGAAACCATCGTAACGGATTGGTTCTTTTGAACCAACGACTTGTTGGCGATACCGCAGAGCCGCGCCAGGGCCTCGGCGGCCTCTCGGTCCCCCTCCGCGGCGTTGATCGGGTAGGCCACGTTCGACGAGTGATAGTCGAAGTGCTTGGCGTTCCCTGTGTACGCCACGTCCACACCTAACCTCTGAAAGATTTGGGAGGCCCGCTTGCCCAGACCGTCGGCGCCGTCACCGTTCAGTATCCCGATTTTCCCGATTTGCGCGACAAGGTACCTTAGCTCCTCCTGATCTAGGACAGGCGACGGCAGTTTCTCCACATTTTCCACAATGACAACCGGTGCGTCATCCGCCTCTCCGGCCAGTATCTTGGCGACAAGTTTGGAGAGTTCCACAATGTCCAGCACCCAGTAGCTCAGGTTCCCGATGTAGGCCGCCTTCCCTGGTGCCATGATAAACTTGACCCCGCTGGGTGGCAAAGAGGCGGTAAAGTTCGCCAGCTTCAGTGCATCCATAGGCGTCAGGTCGGTGTTTACCGCGGAGACCACCTCATTCACCAGCTCCGGCACCTTGAGCAGCATCGATGGGGACTTCAGCTTCTCCATCACAGCGGAGATGAACTTCTGCTGGCGCTGGATACGACCCAGGTCACCCAGCGGATCGTGACGGAACCGCACGTACTCCAGCGCTCTCTTGCCGTTTAAATGCTGCTGCCCCTCCGGAATGTTGATAAATAGCTTGCCGGAAAAATCCGAATATACCATCTTCTTTTCCACGTAGAGGTCCACGCCGCCGATGAGGTCGATCATGCGGGGGAAACTGTCGTAGTTCAGTGTTGCAAAGTAATCGATGGGTTCATTCAGCAGGTTCCACAGGGTTTCCTTCAGAAGCCCCACACCGCCGAACACGTAGGCGTGGTTAACCTTATCCCAGCCGTGGCTGGGGATAAACACCCGCGAGTCACGGGGAATGGAGATAACGTGAACGGACTGCGCCTCTCGATTGAAAAAAGCCAAGGCGATGGCGTCGGAACGGCGGCTCCCGTCGGTATCGTCCAACCCAACGAGGAGGATACTCGTCACCCCCCGGAAAGATTCGCCCCTCTCGCCCGCGTTTGCGGCGCCATCCATGGTGGGCTCCGGTTCGGCGAAGACGCTGGAAGCTTTAGCCCTCGGTTCGGGAAGCATCCTGGGCTTGTCAAAGGCCACCTTGATACGCCAGGCGGCCCCGGCCACCGTTGCCGCCAAAATCAGGAGCGCGATGAGAAACGCCTTTAAAATCTTCACGTGCAGAGCACCTCCGAGTCTTTATACAGTTCGTGACATTTGATGTAGTTTTCGACCAAATGGGGGACGAGAAAGCGGATACCTCGACCCTCCCGGGCACGGGCGCGTATTTCGGTGCTGGATATGGCGAACTGTGGGATCTCAACCACCTTCAGAGCCCTCTTTATGGCGGAGGGAAGGGTCTCCAGCCCCGCCAGGGAGTAGCCGGGCCGCGTGGCCGTCACGAGGGTACATAGATCCGGCAGCAACAGGTGATCCTTCCAGGTGTCAATACTTAAAAGCGCGTCCAGGCCCGTGATAAAGAAAAGCCCGCTCGGGACCGCTCCTCCTTCCAGAAACTCCCGGAGCGTGTCCACCGTGTGGGAGGGACGGCCCCGGTCAAGTTCCGTACGGGAGACGGAAAACTCTCTGACGCCCGCCGTGGCCAAAAGCGTCATGGCGTAACGGTCCTCCGGGGGGGTCACGGGGCGGTTTTTTTTGTGCGGCGACGTCCCCGTGGGAACGAACACAACTCGATCCAGCGCCAGCCGATGGCGGCACTCCTCTGCGGCCAACAGGTGGCCGTAATGGATGGGGTCGAAGGTTCCCCCCATGATACCGATTTTTTCTGACACGCCTTCCGTCCCCCTCCTGCCGAAAAGCCGTTTCCCTTACCTTGTTATTTTATCAGGCACAAAGTCGAATTCCACATCTCCGATATAGATTTTGTCACCCTTCAACGCCCCCGCCGCCTCTAGAGCCTCTTCCACCTTGAGGCGTTTTAGGACGCGGGCGAGTTTCATCAAGGCGTCTTCCTGGTCGAAGTCGATGCGCCGAACGGTTTTTTCCAGGTTCGCGTGTTCGGCGCGGAACCCGCCGCCCGTCAATCGAATCACCCGCACCGACTCCATCCCACGGGAGCGGGGCCCCCCCTTAAGGCAAAGCCCCTCCTTGGGAGGACTCACCGGCGGGGAAGGCCGGGGATGGGCGCGCACCATCCCGGCGATAGCCTCAATCAGATTGGGGATGCCGTCTCCGTCCTTCGCGCTGACCAGAAGGCACTTCTGTCCGGTTTTCTCCATCTCTCGCGTCAAAAGGCGAGCGTTTTCCCCCGTTTCGGGGAGGTCTGTCTTGTTCCCCACCACCAGGCAGGGGCGCGTCAGAAGGTCCGCACCGTAGGCCTTGAACTCGTGGAGCAGGGTTTCCCAGTTTTTCAGCACGTCGTTTTCCGCGAGGTCAATGACGTGAACGAGCAGGCGGGTGCGCTCCACGTGCCGCAAGAAGTGGTGCCCCAGCCCCTTATTGTCATGGGCCCCCTCGATAAGACCAGGGACGTCCGCGATGACGATCCGCTGATCATCCACCGCTAGCACGCCCAGATTGGGGGAAAGCGTGGTGAAGGGATAACCTGCGATCTTGGGTTTTGCCCCGCTGACAGCCGCCAAGATACTGGTTTTCCCCGCGTTGGGAAAGCCCACGAGACCCACGTCCGCGATGAGTTTGAGCTCTAACAGGAGCGTCCGTTCCTCCCCAGGGTCGCCCTTTTCCGCAAAGCGCGGCGCGCGCCGGACGGAGTTGGCAAAGTGGGCGTTGCCCCTGCCCCCTCGTCCACCTCTGGCGGCGACGAAACGCTGGCCCGGCTCCACCAAGTCCGCTATGGGCTCCCCCGTCTCCGCATCCCGCACCAGGGTGCCGCAGGGCAGATGAATGAGCAGTTCTTCGCCGTTAGCGCCCACCCGCATGGAACCCTTGCCGTGCTCCCCGTGCCCGGCTTGAAATTTTTTATTATACTCGAAGTCGGCCAGGGTAACGATCCCCCCCACCGCCTCCAGTACCACGTCCCCACCCCTCCCGCCGTCCGCGCCGTCAGGGCCGCCCTTGGGGAGATATTTTTCGCGGTGAAAACTGAGGCTTCCGTTGCCTCCCCGCCCCGCCTTGACCGCAATTCTAACAAGATCAACGAACTTCAAAGCAAACACCACCAGAAAACGGACACAAAAAAGAAGGCTCCACTGACAGGAGCCCCCTTGTCTGAGCCTTGATATGCGCCCCCGTCACACCGCTGGGTCCACGGAGATGAACTTGCGGTCACCCCGCGTTGCGAAGCAAACTTTACCGGGTATCAAGGCAAAAAGCGTGAAGTCGCGGCCCAAGCCCACGTTCTTGCCCGGATGAATTCGCGTCCCGCACTGCCGAACCAAAATACTCCCCGCCTTGACCTCCGTGCCCGCGTAGGCCTTGACGCCCCTGTATTTGGGGTTGCTGTCGCGGCCGTTGGTGGAACTGCCCTGCCCCTTCTTGTGGGCGAAAAACTGTATGTCGAACTTGAAATCCAAAAGGAAACTCACGATAAATACACCTCCGAAATACTTACGTGCCCGGCGCGGCCGGACGCTATTTCCCTCAAAGATAAGACGATAGTTTGGGTCAGAAGGTTCAGGCCCAACGCCTCGCTCTCCGCCCAGCGAGCCCGAATAAGCGGTGCGCTGCTGTCGATCTCGCAGTTGGCGGACACCTTTGCCACCCTGAGTCCCACCAGAAGTGCCTGAACAAGCGAGGAAACCGCCGCGCACACCACGTCCTCTCCCTTCACGCCCCCGCCGGAGTGCCCTTGAGATTCCAGCCCCACGAGCCCGTCCTTGCCCCAAAACAACGTTATCCTCGTCACGGGGAATTTCTTGCTCACAGGGTCAGACGCGGATTTCCCTGATGCGGATTTCGGTATAATACTGGCGATGTCCACGCATACGCCGCTCGTTTTTCTTGCTCTTAAATTTGAACACCAATACCTTATCGGCGCGAGCCTGTGAGAGAATTTCCGCGCTCACACTGGCCCCTGGCACCAGAGGGGTTCCAAACCTTGGAGCGTCCCCGTCTCCCACCATGTGAACCTTTTCCAGGACGACCTCCCCACCGGGCTCGCCCTCCAGGCGCTCAACGCGAAGCACGTTACCTGGCTGCACACGGTACTGTTTACCGCCTGTCTCCACCACTGCATACACGATGTGTTTTCCTCCTCCCGCTGGAAACCGAGGCTCCCGGAATTAAAAAACTTCCGCGGATTGCGCCCCGCCCATGCGACATTTATGAAGTTACTATACGCTATAGTTTTTACCGCGTCAACCGCGGAGGGCAAACGCGTTCCATCCAAACGTACCGCCGGTAGAATTGAGTTTCTCACCCCTTGGACGCGGCGGGAGTATTCGGATACAATAGCCGGGAAATCGAACGTTATTTCAAATCAGACTTATGAGGATGAAGACGATGAGAGAAAAAAGAGAAAGAGCGGACAGGCGCGAGGGCGAGAAAAAATTTAGGCGTCCTGGCAAACCGGGTTCCGCCGGGAATCGAGAAAACCGATCCGAGGGTGGACCCCGGCCGGGGCGCGGCGCGGCTCCCGCCCGCGAGCCCGCCGATGACCTGTGCTGGGGGCGTCAGCCGGTGCTGGACCTAGTGAGGGCATCACCGGGTCGGTGCGTGAAGCTCGTGATCGCCAACAACGTGCGCCCTCCTTTTCTGGACGAGCTGGTGGACGCGGCGCGGGCGGGGCGGGTGGTCTACCAGATGACGGCCCCGGAGGCGCTGAACGCCCTGTGTCCCAGAGTGCGTCACCAGGGAGTGGCGTGCCGCGTCACTGAGGTAAAGCTGCTGGAACTCACGTCCTTCCTCAACGGCCTGCCCAAGAACGAACCTGCTCTGCTGGTGCTGCTGGACCACATCGAGGACCCCCGCAACCTGGGGGCCGTGGTGCGCTCCGCCGAGGCCGCGGGCGCGGCGGCGGTGGTGTTCCCCAAGCGGCGCTCCGCCCTGCCGGGCGGCACGGTGGTGAAGGTCAGCGCCGGGGCCGCACTGCGTGTTCCGATGATCTCTGTCGTGAACGTAACGCGCGCCGTAGAGCAGTTAAAAGACGCCGGGTTCTGGACGGTGGGACTGGACCACAACGCGCTGCCCTCTTTGTGGGACGCCCCGTTCCCGGCAAGAACGGCCCTGGTGGTCGGCGCGGAGGACGAGGGTATCTCCCGCCTGGTGGGGGAAAGCTGCGATCAGCTTCTTCATATTCCCATCGAGAGCGGGGTTGACTCCCTGAACGCCTCAGTCGCCGCCGCCATTGCCATGTTCGAATGGGCTAAAGCGCGGTATTTCAAAGTATATTGATGAATATTTATTGAGAAATATTAAGGGGGGGATTGTCATGGACGGTGTGAAGAAGACGCGCATATCCATTATCGGAGCGGGGGCGCTTGGCGGCGCGGTCGCTAGGGGGCTAGCGAAAGCGGGATGCAGGGTGCTGGCCTCGGACGCGCACCCGGAACGGCTCGACCGCGTGAGGACGGACGGGGTGGAGCTGGTCTCGGACAACGCACGGGCCGCGCGAGAGGGTGAGGTCGTGATGCTGGCATTGAAGCCGCACCTCACCTTGGGCGTGGTGCGAGATCTGTCGAGTCTTCTAGAGGGAAAGCCCTGTATCTCCCTGGCCGCCGCCGTAACGCTCGAAACACTGAAACGCGCCGCGCCTGGTGCTTTATGGGCGCGGGCAATGTCGAGTATCTGCGCTGCGCTGCGCTGTGCCTTTACAGGAATTGCCAGGTCGGACGCGACGACGGAAGCCGGTATGGCGTGGATGAAGGACGCCTTCAGCCTGGTGGGTATCGCCGAGGAGACGGAAGAGAGGAACTTGGACGCCCTGACCGCCTTGACCGGGGCTGCGCCCGCGTTTTTCGCGTCTTTGATGGAGGCGGCGGCGATGGGTGGAATCCACGCGGGACTTCCCAAAGACCTGTCCTACCGGGCGGCCGCGAGCGCCATGCTAGGCGCTTCCCGTCTTGCCCTGGACGTACTGGAGGCGGGCAAGCACCCAGCGGCCATCCGCGACGACGTATGCACCCCTGGCGGCATGACCATCGAGGGTATCTATGAGCTCGAGCGGGCAGGGGCGCGCGCCGCGCTGATGAAGGCCATCGTCCTGACGGCGGAAAAGGGCAAGGTACTGACGGCCCGAGTGGCGGAGGGCTAGCCCGATGAGGCGGGCCCCGCGTCAACGCGCCGGTTTCCAAAGAAGCCGTATGCGCGTTTTCACGGTGTGCCTCGTGCTGATTCTCGCCGCGGCAACCTTGTTTGCCGCTTACCGCCACCTGCGGCGCAACTCCTACGACGCCCTGATGGGCGCGGCAGAAGAACTCTGCGCGCAGGAACAGTACGGGCCTGCCTACGAGGCGTATAAAAACGCGGCGGTACGCTACCCCGACAAGTTCGCCCCCCTCCTGGGCGCGGCTCGCTCCGCTGAACGCGGCGAGCGTCTGGAAGATGCCATTGAGGCTTACCGCTCTATTTTGGACTTTTTGGCTCATTCCCCATTCGTTCCAATCGTTCCAACTCTGTCTCTCACGTCAGTCCTCTACGAGATCGGTAGGCTCCACTCTTTGCTGAAGCTCTGGGACAAAGCCGAGGAGAGTTTCAAGGCCTCCGTGGAGGCCGACTCGGCTAACTATGCCGCCCACTTCGCCCTTGGCAGCGTCCTGGAGGAGCGGGGCAGGCTGCTGGAGGCTCTGACGGCTTATAAAAATGCCTTAGGGGTGAGCCCTTCCTCCGAGGCCGCCCAGGACGCGGTGAAACGGGTTTCCTTGATTCTGTCGCCGCCCCCCAGCTCCCAGGTTAAGACCGCGGAGGACGTCAAGCGAAAGTATGATGAGGCGCTTCGCGGGGGGATAGCGGCGCTGGAGCGCAGAAGCTACAGGGACGCGTCCCAGTTCTTCGCGGAGGCCTTAGCCGTCCGCAGCGCCGACGCGGACGCCTGGGTGGGTTTCGCCGAGGCGCGCGCCGGGCTTGGTGACACGTCCGGGGCGATCACGTCCCTGGAAAGGGCCTTGGAACGGGAGCCCGGACATACCTCCGCCAAATCCAGACTGGACGAGCTGCGGAAGGAAAAAGGCAAGAAGACTCCGCTCTTAAAACCAGAGAGGGGAGCCCGCTCCCTCCATCGGAAGACCATCTTTCCTTTTTACACCTGATTTTCAAAATTTTGACGTTTGCGGCTGGTTTGTGGTATCCTTTTTAAACTCGTTCAAACTCGCAAATAAAACAGATGGGGGCGTTAGGCATGAGCAATCCGTTCGAAGGAGCGCGCGTGAAGGCGAAAGAGGCGCTGGCACGTACCGTGGTCAAGGTCCTGAAGACAAAGGGTTACGAAGCGGTTTACGCCCCAACGAAGGAGGCGGCCCTGGAGGAGGTACTGAAGCTGATTCCTGGAGGAGCGTCGGTGGGCGTTCCAGGTACGGTGACGGTGCGGGAGATAGGCGCTATGGAGAAGTTGAAGGAGCGCGGCTGCGCGGTGTACCACCACTGGGATCCCTCGCTGACGCCCGAACAGCGCTCTCAGGCGCTAATGGACGAGTACTGCGCGGACTACTACCTCACCAGCGCCAACGCGGTCACGCGGGACGGGAAGATCGTCAGCATCGACGGCAACGGGAACCGCGTCAGCGGCATGGCCTGGGGGCGCAGCACGATCGTCTTTGTCATCGGCGTGAATAAAGTGGCCGCGGACCTGGAGGCCGCCATCGAGCGCAGCAGGCACGCGGCGCCGCCAAATGTTTTGCGGATCAGCGGGGACACACCCTGCGTTCATACAGGCCATTGCGTTGACTGCGACTCACCCGCCCGCGTCTGTCGGGTGCTCTTGATCCTGGAGAGAGCCGTTCCCAGCCGCAAAACCCACGTCATCATGGTGGGCGAAGACTTGGGATTCTAATAAGAGACCTCAAAACCCTGGGGGGTGATGTAGTGGCGAACAGAGACAAAATCGCGCTGGTTCTGGCCGGAGGACAGCTCATCTTTAAACAGGCTCCAGGCGGAGCGGATGCCCTGCCGCTCGACGAAGAGGAACTTATCGCCTGCCTCCCGGAGGAGATGCGGGCAAAAACCTACGTGGTGGACTGGAGCCGTCAGCCCGTCACCAACTACACGCTGCGCATGTGCAGCGACCTGGTCCAAATGGCGGGAACTCAGGTGGAGGAGGGCGCGGCGGGGGTGGTGATCACCTGCGGTACTCAGGCCCTGACGGAGGCCTCCTATTTTGCCGATTTGGTGTGGAGCTACCCCCAGCCCCTTATCTTCACGAGTTCCATTTACCACACGGGCACGCCCGGTTCAGAAACAGCCCTGCTCCTGTCTCAGGCCGTCCGCGCCGCAGAAGCTCAGGCGTGTTGGGGCCAAGGTATCCTCGTCTGCCTGCAGGATAAGCTCTACGCTGCCTCGGAACTCCGCCACCTTTCCAACTACAGCCGCTTCGGTTACGCCGCGTTGCTGGGCGGCCCCGTAGCCGAGTTCTGCGAGCCCTCGGGCGCGCTGATCTTCCTGCGCTCTCTGCGCCGTGGGCGGGTGCTGAATATCAGCACCGTCCCAGCACGGAACGTGGAACTTGTCAACGCAGCCCTGGGCGGCGGCGATGTGCTGCTCAACGCCCTCCTTGACGGGCGCGTCTCCGAGCTGGAGGGACTTGTCATATCGGCTTTCGGGAGCGGAGACGTTCCACCTTCCTGGGTGCCGCTTTTGCGCAAGGTGGTGCGGGGAGGGCTTCCCGTTGTCCTCACCTCACGCTGCCCCGTGGGGCGCGTGCAGGACGACCAAGACTTCGAGGGCGGGAGCAAGGGCCTTCTCGAAATGGGCCTTATCAGCGGAGGGACCCTGACGCCTCTCCAAGCCCGTATCCGCCTGGCTGTGGGCCTTGGTGCGGGGCTGGCGGACCAGGCTCTGAAAACCTACATGCTGGGGGAGTAAAAAATCACGAAAGGGAAGGAGCCGAAACCATGCCAGCCGTAGCTATTGTGGGGCGCCCTAACGTGGGCAAGTCGTCCCTGTTCAACAGGCTGGTGGGGCGGCGGGAGGCCATCGTGGACGACACGCCGGGGGTGACGCGCGACCGCCTCTACGGGGAAGCTGAATGGAACGGCCGGGCTTTTTACGTCGTGGACACGGGCGGCATTTTGGGCGAGCCTACCGACTTCAGCGCGGGAATTGAGACCCACGTGAAGCGCGCTGTGGAGGAGTGCGACTTGGCCTTGCTGGTTCTCGACGGGACGGTTGGGGTCACGCCCGCAGACGAGGGCGCGGCGCATCTGCTGCGGCGCGGCGGGCGGCCTGTGGTGGTGGCCGTCAACAAGCTCGACGACCCAAAGCACGATCCTCGTGCCGCAGACGCCTATGCCTTGGGTTTCGGTGACGTGGTGGGGGTGAGCGCCCTGCACCGGCGTAACCTGGACGAGCTTCTGGACTTGGTCGTCGCCAAACTGCCGGCACGAGAGGAAGAAAGCGGCGAGGACGAGATTCGCGTTTCCATCGTGGGGCGGCCTAACGTGGGTAAGTCCAGCCTTTTGAACCGACTGGCGGGCGACGAGCGTTCCCTGGTCAGTCCCATCGCCGGCACCACCCGCGACCCTGTGGACACGTCGGTGGTTCTAGAGGGGCGGCGGTTCCGCCTGGTGGATACGGCGGGCCTGCGCAAGAAAAGCCGTATGGACTCCGACCTGGAGTACTACTCCTTTGTCCGCACTCTGGAGGCCGTAGACCGCTCGGACGTGGCGTTTCTGCTTATGGAGGCCCAAGAGCCCTGCACGGACGCCGACAAAAAAATCGCGGCTCACGTGGTGGAGAAGGGCCGGGGGCTGATTCTTCTGCTCAACAAGTGGGACCTTCTGGCCAAGAAGGACAAGCTCGGCGACAAGATGACCGAGAAGGTTCGCGGCGAAATGCCCTTTCTGCCTTGGGCTCCGGTGCTGTTCGTCTCCGCTTTGAGCGGACGGGGAGTGGGAAAGATCGCGGAGTCCGCCGCCGGGGTCTACGAGAACCGCCGCACCCGTATTCCCACCAACGTTCTGAACCGCCTGATGCGCGACGTGCTGGCCTTCGACCGCCTGCCTTCCAACCGGCGCGGGAAGAGCCTTAAAATTTACTATTGCCTTCAATCAGACGTGGAGCCCCCGACTTTCGTGTTCTTCGTGAACGACCCGGAACTCGTGGACAGCGCCTTCGAAAACCACATCCAAAAGGAACTCCGGACCCTTGCCGACTTCACCGGTTCTCCCCTCCGCACCCTTTGGCGCGGCAAAGGGCAAGTCCCTTGATCTCTAAACTCTTCGGCTGCGCGGCGGCAGGTGTATAGGGCTCCCGCTAGTTGAGAATAATGTATAGAAGAGGAGGTTTGCATGAAAATGACAAAATGCGCAGCAGCTTTTTTGGTTGCGCTGCTCTCCCTTTCGCCCGCTTGGGCATGGAGCGGAAAGGTGGGTTGGACTTACAATGCCCGGTATCCCATTTCCGGATCCGTGACCGTGGCGGAGGGGCTGGTTTTGGCGGGAGACTCCATCGGCAGCCTCCACGCCGTACACGCGGCGTCAGGGCAGCCCGCTTGGGTCTACGCAGGGACCAACACCGTGGTCGGGCAGCCTGTGGTTTCGGGCAAAACGGTGGTCTTCGTTCAGGCGGACGGCACGGTCACGGCTCTTTCCCTTCCCGATGGCGCAGTGCTCTGGCAGCATACACCGCCAGCTGAAAGTTACGCGGCGGATACCATCTTGGACGGGGTGGCGGTGGGTGATGGCAGGGTCTTTTTCGTCAAGGGCGACGGGAAAATGGCGGCGCTCTCCTTGGCGGACGGTAAGGCGCTTTGGGCTTACGAGTCTAAGGGGGGGTTGCGCTCCGCTCCCTGGTGCGCGGACGGCATGGTCTACCTGGGCGAGCAGGAGGGCGTGTTCAGCGCCGTGAACCCAGCGACGGGCAAGCGCGACTGGGGCGGCGGCGCGGGTGGAGTCATCAACACGCCCGCCTCGGATGGGGAGAATGTGTATTTTTCAAGTTGGGACGGAACCGTGCAGGCCGTGAGAATCCAAGGCGTCGTGCCCCGTTGGAAGGCCGGCGTCGGCGAACCTGCGGTGACGTCTCCCGTCCCCGCGAGTGACAGGGTTTTTGTGGGGACGGCCAGCGGCAAGGTAGCGGCGCTTTCCAGGGCCGACGGCTCGGTTCTATGGACCTTTGATACCCAAGGAGGAGCTGTTCCCGGCGCGCCTGTTTTTGCCGAGGAGTTGGTTTTCGTGTGCGGCGGCCAGGGGATGCTCTTTGTCCTCGACGGCGCCAGCGGCGAGGCACGGTTTACCTTTCAGGCTGGGATTGGTATCAACGGAGCCCCGGCCTTCTCCGGCGGAGTGCTCTTCTTGGGCAGCGCCGACGGCAGCCTCTACGCGATACGGTAACGGAGCCGGGAACTTCAGAGAACACGATAAAAAATCAGAGAGAAAGGGCTCAGGGGGCGCAAGCCCCCTGACAGCGTTTCCAAGACTTCACCCCTATCAACGCTCAACCACTATTACGTAATAACCCCTAATTTTTTTGAAATCTCCCTGACTTGTATTGACAATTGCCTCAGAGGTTGCTAATCTACCCATGGACTAGATGCGTTAGCACTCACTTATATAGATTGCTAATATTGACCTTAAGGGAGGTCGAAGCGCATGAGGAAAAAACGAGGCCGCGTTTTTTCGGGCAGCCCAACGCATAGGGCGGCGGGGCCATGCTGACGGAAAGGCAGCTTGGGATCGTGCTGGCGGTGGTTTACGAGTACATCAAGACGGGTGAACCCGCCGGGTCGCGGACGATAACGAAAAAATACATCAAGGGCCTGAGCCCAGCGACGATACGCAACGAGATGGCTGATTTGGAGGAGATGGGGTATTTCTATCAGCCCCACACCTCGGCGGGGCGCCTGCCGACGGCGAAATCTTACCGGGTCTACGTGGACTCCGTGACTTCGCGGGAGCGTTTCCGCCCGCGGGAGACCATTGAGTGGCAGATGGAGATTGAAAGCCGCCGCAGTGGTATTGAGGACCTCCTGCACTACGTGACGCACATGTTATCCCGCCTCACGAACTGCGTGGGGGTGGCGGCTGTGGCGGGCCTGGACGACACGGAGATTCAGCACGTCGACCTCATGCCCCTGGGCGGGTCACACATTCTGGCGTTGATCGTTCTGCGGGGGGGGCTGGTTCACCACTCGCAGTTCTCTCTGTCCTGCGAGGTAGAGCCCGCTGTCATCGAAGAGCTGACGCGGCGAATTAACACCGTGGCGGCGGGGCGGACTTGGAGCGAGGTTCGGGGTGTCCTGTACGACTTTGTCCTGAACGGGCTTGAAAACGTGGAGGAGGCCTGTCGGATGGCCTTGCGGGAGTTGGATAACTTCCTTACCATGCAGAATTACCGCTTTTTCAGCAGCGGAGCGCAGCACATCCTGAACCTGCCGCACTTTCAGACCCTAGGGCGCCTCCAGGCCGTGCTCTCCCTCTTAGAACAGGAAAAACCGCTGGCAAGGGTAATCGAAAACTGCCGCATAAGTGAGACCCTAAAGGTCAGCATCGGCGAGGAAAACGACGCCGAGGGCGTGGAGGGCATGGGTGACAACGCGATGATTCTCATACCCGCTCAAACGAGGCAGCAAAAGGCCGTGCTGGGCCTGATCGGCCCCCTGCGCATGGACTACGAACGATCTATAAACATCTTGGAGGCTATGGTGGATGCGTTGAGCAAAAAACCATGAACGATTGGAGAGGGGGAAACACGATGGACGCGCGGCAGACCGCGGAAGAAAAAGAACGCGACACTGAGGAAGGGTTGAACGCGGAGGCCAGCGGCCCGGAGGTTGGCGCTCTGGAGCAAGAAGCTCTTGAGGACGAGGCGGAGTCCGAGCTGGACAGCCTGAAAAACCAGTTGGCGGCAGCGCGGGCGGATCTCTACAACTACCGGCAAAGGGTGGATCGCGACCGCGCAAAGACCAGAAAGCTGATCGCGGAAGAGAAGGCGGCGGAATTCCTGCCGGTGCTGGACAACCTGGACAGGGCGCTTCTCGTCTCAGAGGGAGCAACGGCAAAAGACGTGCTGGTGGGAGTGCGCATGGTGCAAAAACAGTTTCTGACGGTGCTGGAAAACTCCGGCGTGACGGTCATCCCCACCGTAGGAAGCGCCTTCGACCCATTGCAGCATGAGGCGATAGAGACGGAGTTCGTGGAGGACGCCGGGCAGGACGGTATGGTACTGCACGAGCTTCTGCGCGGTTATCGGACGCCCGAACGCGTCCTTCGCCCGGCTCAGGTGCGCGTGGGACGCCTGTGCTCCCAACGAGCGGGGTCGGGGCAGAGCACCGATATCCATTTTCGGCAATAAAAATTTTTGTGGGAGGAATAAATTATGGCAAAAGTGGTAGGAATTGATTTAGGCACGACAAACAGCTGCATCGCGGTGCAGGAGGGAGATCAGACGACCATCATCTCCAACGCTGAAGGCATGAGGACCACGCCGTCGGTGGTGGCGTTCACGAAAGAGGGTGAGCGCCTGGTGGGACAGCTTGCCAAGCGTCAGGCCATCGTCAACGCGGACAGGACGGTCATCTCCATCAAGCGCGAAATGGGGACCGATCATCGCGTTACCATCGACGATAAGAAGTACACCCCGCAGGAGATCTCCGCGATGGTCCTGCAAAAGCTGAAGCGCGATGCGGAGGACTACCTAGGCGAGCCGGTGAAGCAGGCGGTCATCACCGTTCCGGCGTACTTCACGGACGCCCAGCGCCAGGCCACTAAGGACGCGGGCACCATCGCGGGACTGGAGGTGCTGCGTATCATTAATGAACCCACGGCGGCGTGCCTGGCTTATGGCGAGAACAAACAGGAGGAGCACAAAATCCTGGTGTTCGACCTGGGCGGCGGAACCTTCGACGTGTCGATTTTGGACGTAGGGGAAGGCGTTTTCGAAGTGTTGGCCACGGCAGGCGACAACCGACTGGGCGGCGACGACTGGGACAACCGCATTGTGGATTGGATGACGTCGGAGTTCAAAAAGGCCGAAGGCGTGGACTTGAAAAACGATCGTATGGCCATGCAGCGCCTGCGTGAGGCGGCGGAGAAGGCCAAGGTGGAGCTGTCCTCCATGATGGAAACCACGATTTCCCTGCCCTTCATCACGGCGAACCAGAGCGGCCCCAAGCACCTGGAGATGAAACTCTCCCGCTCGAAGTTTGAAGAAATGACCGCCGACCTCATGGACCGCACTATCAACCCCTCGAAGCGGGCCATCGAGGACTCCGGCCTGAAGATAGGCGACATCGATAAAATTCTGCTGGTAGGCGGCTCCACCCGTATGCCCATGGTGCAGAAAAAAATCGTGGAGCTCTTGGGCAAGGAACCAACCAAGGGGATCAACCCGGACGAGTGCGTGGCGGCGGGCGCGGCCATACAGGGAGCGATCCTCAAGGGAGATCACAAGGATATCGTGCTGGTGGACGTGACGCCCCTGTCTTTGGGCCTTGAGACCCTGGGCGGCGTATTCACCAAGATCATCGAGCGCAACACGGCCATACCAGTATCCAAGAGCCAGGTGTTCACCACGGCGGCCAACAACCAGACCCAGGTGGAGATCATGGTGCTTCAGGGAGAGCGCGCCATGGCCAGCGACAACGTGAAGCTGGGCCAGTTCGTGCTGGACGGCATACCGCCCGCGCCGCGAGGTATCCCGCAGGTCGAGGTCACGTTTAACATTGACGTCAACGGCATTTTGAACGTCTCGGCCAAGGATAAAGGCACGGGTAAGAATCAAAAAATCACGATTCAGTCCTCGAATCTCTCCAAGGAGGAAATCGAGCGCATGAAAAACGACGCGGACTCTCACGCTGACGAGGACAACAAGAAGCGCGAGGTCGCCGAGGCCCGCAATGAGGCCGACGGCGCGATGTTTGCTGCCGAGAAGCTGATGAGCGACCACGGCGACAAGATGAGCGCGGAAGAGAAGGGCAAGATAAATTCCTGCATAGAAGAGCTTAAGCACGCCCTGGAGTTGGGCGACGTGGGGCACATAAAAAGCGCGAAGGCTGAGATGGAAAAGACGATACAGGAGTTCTCCACGCGCCTGTACCAGCAGGCCGGGGCCGACGCGGGGCAGCCGGGGCCTTTCACGACCAATGGACCCACTTCGGAGAGGACGCCCGACGGCGACACCGTGGACGCGGAATTCACCGACAAAGGGACGGGAGCGTAAGCTCCCCCCTCCAGGAGATCCAGGAGATACGAGCTTCTTGTACAAGGAGCTGACGTATGCTCCTCCGTGCTCACAGGTATTGACTACTCCCCTCGCTAAAGCGAGGGGAGTTTAGGGTGTGTTTGAAAACTAGGAGGCGCAATATTATTTCAGCAGAATCATAATAGAAGCTATAAATACGAAACTTAAAAAGCTGCGGGACAGCTTATCATATCGCGCGGCCGCACGCCCAAACTGTTTAAGCTTATTGAAAAAACACTCTGCTATGTGCCGTTCCTTGTACTGAAAAAAATCACACTCCCACGGTTTCGCCGCGTTCGCTTTCGGCGGAATACAATAACTGGTTCCATGGCTTTCAATATATTCACGGATTTCCTTTGTACTATATGCTTTGTCTCCCTTTACTGCGCTGCCTTCAAGTTCCGCTTCAGATAATATTCCAACAGCCGCCGTACAACCGCTCACGTTACCTGGAGTGAGATTCAGCTCTATTGGATTGCCCAGCGCGTCAGCGACCACGTGTATTTTTGTGTCTCTGCCACCACACGACAAGCTTTATTATATTATGCCACATAGTTAAGGATTCATGCCCATATTTAGTTTTAAAACACACCTTAATGTAATGAAATTGTGTCAGTCACTCAGGTCAGTCACTCAGGGATATCAGTCTTTGAAACGTGTATTTTGTTTTTCAAGGTCCTATTTATAACTCGACTTTAGAGTATAGCTGCAGAAATTACGTAATTTTCATAAGGTATTTCATAAAGGAAGCACTGATTAACTCACCCCCCCCTATACAAAAATCCCAAAAAAATAGATAATTAATAAAAAAGATTAGGAGAGACGAAAAATGACTCAACAACAGACGCCTAGCGATATGGAGTATGCGAATAAGAACGAATTACAAAACGGAAATCTTTTTTGAAGATAATGAATGAGATTATCCCCTGGTCAGAATGGGTGGAGCTCATTCGCCCCTTCTACCCCAAAGGAGAGCAGGGACGGCCTCCTTTGGGCATTGAACTTATGCTGCGTATGTACCTTTTGCA
>JAITGX010000127.1 GCA_031280275.1 Synergistaceae bacterium | reverse complement strand
CCTGCGGTCCTGCGGTCCTGCGGTCCTGCGGTCCTGCGGTCCTGCGGATATTATACCATTTTAAATTAGCGGTGTCATCCGTAAAATACACGATATTCAGCTCTTTTCCGCAAGGTTTTTGCGTTTGCCTGCGCAAAACCCGCAGGGGGATTTTTAGGCCATTATACTTGCTTTCGTCAAAAAAGCAAGCTGTTTCCTTTTTAACTGAATGCATTCAAAAAAGCGCCTGAAAACGGCGGTTTTTTGTTGAGGCAGCTCGTTTTTAAACAAACCCTAAGAACCCCATTAATCAGCGCTTCCTTAATTCCCGAAGAAGTCTAATATCCGATCTGGCATGCTCTCAGAACTGGCTTTAGCTGTGGGAGTATGTCAAGAAAGCGTCCTCCAGGGTGGGGTCGGGGGCCGCCGCATCCGCCGCGCCAGCTTTGAGTTCGTCGGGTGTACCCAGGGCCGCTACCCCGCCTCGGTGGATCAGGGCTATCCTGTCACAGTACTCGGCCTCGTCCATAAAGTGCGTCGTCACCATCACCGTGACGCCGCGCAGGGCGGCCCCGTTGATGTAGGTCCAGAACTCGCGCCGTGTCACGGGGTCCACGCCGCTGGTGGGCTCGTCCAGAAAGAGCACGTCGGGGCCGTGCATAACCGCGCAGGCTAGGGCCAGGCGCTGTTTGAACCCCAATGGGAGGGAGCGCGCCGAGGCCGAAAGGCAGGGGGACAGGTCGAAAGCCTCAATTGCCCGCTCCACGGCCTCTTTCCTCTTCGCACCCGTCAGGCCGTAAACGCCGGAGAAAAAATCGAGGTTTTGCCGCACGCTCAAGTCTCCGTAAAGCGAAAACTTCTGTGCCATGTACCCCAGGCGTGAGCGCGCCTCTCCCGCGGCCTTCGCGAAAGCCGCACCGGCGATGGAACAGTCCCCGGACGTAGGGCGCAGCAGGCCGCACATCATCTTAAAGGTGGTGGACTTGCCAGCGCCGTTGGGTCCCAGCAATCCGAAAATCTCCCCTCGCTCTATCGAAAACGAAACGTCGTCGACGGCAGCGAACTCCCCAAAGCGCTTGGTAAGGTTTCGGGCCTCCACGACGGGTCCCGCGCCCTCCTTGGGCTTGAAAAAATTCACGACGGCGGGGCTGCCGGGCCGCGCCCCGCCCAAAATGTCCATGAAGGCGTCCTCGAAGCGCGGTTCCGTTGGGTTTGCCGAAAGTGCCGAAAAACCAAGGCGTTCAGCGAGGCCGTCCAGCGCGGCTCCCAGCTCCTCCCCGCCGTCCCGGACGGCCACACGCACGCGGTTTCCCTGAATAACGGCGTCGAGGGTCTGTTTCATCTCCAAAAGTGGGACGATCAGCGAGCGGCGCTTTTTCCCCATTTCTTCCGTTCCGCCGACAAAGAACACGCGCCCCCGCGCCCGTTCCGACAGGGCTCCCGGCGGGCCGGAATAGATCAGTTCTCCCTCGTTCAGGAGCAGCACGGAGTCGCAGATTCCGGCCTCATCCAGATAGGACGTGCTCCAGACCACGGCGCGTTCCGGCGTCAGGAGGCCGCGCACCATCCGCCACAGTTCCCGCCGCGCCACGGGGTCAACGCCCACCCCCGGCTCGTCCAACAGCAGAATGGGCGGACGGGCCAGAAGCGTGCAGGCCAGTCCCAATTTTTGCTTCATTCCCCCGGAAAGCCGCCCCGCCAGGCGGTCCGTGAAAGAGCCCAAACCCGTGAAGGCCAGCAGTTCCTCGCAGCGTTCTTTTCGTTCAACAGCCGGGACGTCGCGGAGGTCGGCGTAAAGGTGAAGGTTTTCCAGGACGGTCAAGTCCTCGTAGAGTCCAAAATGCTGGGGCATGTAGCCTATTTTTCCGTGCCGTCCTGGCACGGAGACGCGCCCCGCGCTGGGGGTCATGAGACCGCAGACGAGGCGCAGGAGTGTCGTCTTCCCCGCGCCGTCCGGCCCGACGATGCCGGTGATTATCCCCGCTTCGATGGTTGCCGTGACGTTTTTCAGGGCCGGAATTTTTTCCCCGCCAGAGACGAAAATCTTTTCGGCGTTTTCAAGCTCAATCATATTCCAGGACAACGGTCACGGGCATTCCGTTTTTCAGGCGCCCGTCCTCCTCGGCCAAGAGGCGGACGCGGTAGACGAGGCTGGCGCGCTGGTCTTCCGTCTGCACCTGCTTGGGGGTGAACTCCGCCTCGGAGGCGATAAAGCTGACGGTTCCCCTCACGGGTTCAGGGTGCGAGTCCATGAAGATTTTCCCCTCCATGCCCAGGCGGATTTTCCCCAGCTGGGGCTCCGTCACATAAGCGCGTACCTGGACGGGCTTTTTCAGCATCAGGGCGCAGACCGCCTGTCCCGCCGCCACCACCGCCCCCGGTTCCGTCACGCGGGTCAGGATCACCCCCTCCGCTGGGACATGAAGCCTGGTGTCGGCCAGGGCGTTCTCCGCCTCTCGGAGTCGCGCCCCGGCCAGTTCCACCGCCGCCTCGGCGGCCTTCACGTCCTCCGTCCGGTAGCCTTCCTGCGTCAGGGTCAAGGCGGCCTCCGCCGAGGCCAGTTCCGCCCGGAGCTGATCGCGTTTGGCCGCCGCGTCGTCCAGGTCTTTTTGGGAAAGGGCGTTTTGGGAAAAAAGGCGCGATAGCCGCTTGTGCTCTCTCTCGGCCTGGTTCAGCGAAACCTGTATCTGGTCGCGCCGGGCGGCCGCCTGGCGGATCTCCCCGTCCCGGTAGCCTCGCTCCATTTTATCCAAATTGGCGCGGACCTGGTGCAGGGCGGCGCGGGCCTCGGCCAGCTTGATTTCATACGGCAGAGGGTCGAGCACTCCTAACAGATCACCGGACGAGACCCTCTGTCCCTCCTCGTAATAAATGGCGTCGAGGCGGCCTGGCACGCGAAAACCCAGCAAAACCTGCCGTATTTCCACGTTGCCGTAAAGCTTCAATCCTCTTTCAGCCGCCCGCTCGCCTGTTTCCTCGTAAAGCTGGCAGAAGTAAAAAGCTCCCCCCGCCCCCAACAGCAGCAAAATTAAAAAAAGTTTTTTCACGAGAATAAATATCCCTCTCAAAGTATAATTTCAGGCGACAGGCATACTATATCACTTGAAGGGGCGCGAAGTGAATGCGGAGAGGGAGAAGACTTTGGGCTTTGGTCAGGAAGGAGAAGCTTCAGATCGTTCGGGATCCCAGCAGCATTGTGATTGCCTTCGCGCTGCCTCTGCTGCTTCTCTTTCTCTTCGGGTACGGGATCACCCTCGACGCAAAGAGCGTACAACTCGGCTTAGCCCTGGAGGACGAGGGCTGGGAGGCGCGGGACCTGTCCATGGCTTTCCAGGGCAGCCCCTACTTTGAACCCCAAGTGAGCCCCGCTCGCCAGAAGCTTTTCCCACTCGTGGCAGCAGATGAACTTAAGGGCGTCCTCGTGATCCCCCACGGGTTCTCGGCGGCTTTCCGAGCGCCGGGCCGTGCCGCGCAGCTGCAATTGGCGGTGGACGGCACTTTTCCCAACGCCGGAAGCATGGCGCAGAGCTACGGACTGGAGGTCATTTCCCAATGGGTGAGAACTTTAGAGGTAAACGCTGACAGGGTGAACGCTCCTTCGATTAGGGTAGAACCGCGTTACTGGTACAACAGCGAGATGGAGAGCCGCCGCGCCGTTTTGCCGGGTATTTTGGCGATTATTATGGCGCTGATCGGCACGATGCTGACCTCCCTGGTGGTGGCGCGGGAGTGGGAGCGCGGGACGATGGAGGCCCTTCTCTCCACGCCAGCGGGGGCCTTCGAGCTTCTGCTGGGGAAGTTCATCCCCTACTACTTGCTGGCGGTGCTCTCGACGTTTTTTAACTTGGGCGTGGTTACGGGGCTTTTCGGTATTCCCTTCCGCGGCTCCCTTTTTGCGCTTTTCTGCGTGACCTCCCTTTTCATGCTCTCCGCGCTGGGGCAGGGGCTCATCATCTCAACCCTCGCCAGGAACCAGTACATCGCGTCCTTCGCGGCGCTCATGTCCGCGTTTCTCCCGGCGGCCCTCCTATCGGGCTTCGTCTTCGAAATAGGCGCGATGCCGCCGCTTCAGAGGGCCGTGGCCGCCGTGCTTCCGGCCCGCTACCTCGTCACCTGCCTCTCGACGCTCTTCCTGGCGGGGGACGTATGGGGCGTCCTCCTTCCCAATATGCTGAAACTGACGGTGTTGGGGGTGTTTTTCATGGGAATGGCCCTGCGGGGCACGCGCGGGAGGCTGGACTGACGTGGCGCGCCTTGCCGCCTCGCTTCGCCGCGTGGCCGTCCTGACCCGCAAGGAGTTTCACGCCGTCTTGTTGGATAAAAAAAGCAGGGTGCAGTTGTTTATCGCGCCCTTCCTCATGCTGGGCCTTTTTAGCTTCGCCATAACCATGGAGGTGAAAAACGCATCCTTGGCCGTGCTCAACCAGGACTTAGGCGACATGGGGCGGCGCTTTATCTCCTGTTTTTCCTCCGGTCCAACCTTCACACGTATCTTCGAGCTTCCGGGCGCGGGAGAGCTCCGCCCCGTCATAGAGAATCAGGAGGCCTTGATGGTTCTGCACATTCCAGAGGACTTCTCCCGCGGCCTTATTCTGGGTCGTCCTGTCTCCGTTCAGGCCGTCCTGGACGGGAGGAAAATCAACGCCGCGCGGATCGTCAACGGTTACACGGAGGCCATAGCCCGCCAGTTCACCCAAGACATGGCAGGCGGCGCACCCGCCCAGAAAATCGCCGTGGCGGCCCGTTACCTTTATAACCCCAACCTGTCTTATCTCTGGTTCACCCTGCCGGTGCTGCTGGCACTCCTGACGCAGATGATCGCCCTCATCGTCTCCGGAATGTCCGTGGCCCGCGAGCGGGAGCTGGGAACCTTCGAACAGCTCCTGGTCTCCCCGCTCTCTCCCGTGGAAATTGTGATCGGCAAGGCCGCCCCCGCCGCGCTCCTGGCCTTTTGCGAAGGTCTCGTCATTCACGGCGTCGTTGCAGCAGTCTTCGGGGTGCCCTTCGCGGGAGATTTCCCGCTTCTGGCAGCGTGCCTGGGGCTCTTTATCCTGGCGGTGACGGGTGTGGGGCTCTTTATCTCATCCCTTTGCTCCACGCAGCAGCAGGCGTTTCTGGGCTGTTTTACCTACATGGCCCCCGCCACGCTGCTTTCGGGCTTCGTGGCTCCCGTGGAGAACATGCCCGTTGTTCTTCAGTACCTAACGCTGCTGAACCCCGCGCGGCACGTCGTCAAAGCCGCCCTGAGCGTTTACCTGAAGGCTGCTTCTTTTGAGAACGTGTTACCAGAGATGCTCTGGCTTGGGGGCATCGCCGCCGCGACCCTGACCTTCGCCGCGTGGTTTTTCGAGAGGAAGGTCCGGTGAGCGGAGCCACTTCATTTGTCTGTTTGTAAGCAGACGTGTCCGGCATGAAGATGTAATAGCAGCGGTCTAGATCGACATACCGAATGTGGGTTATAATTCCGTTATTGATATTGGAAGTGCGGGGGTGGAGCTTCCGCAAAAAAGGGAGGGGACGAAGTGTATTCCGAAAGGGCGAGAGGGCTCATAGCGCGGATGAGCGATCCCATTTCGACGCGAAACCTTGTGGCGGACTTGCTGAACCTTCCAGCGGACCGGCTGTTGGCGCTGTTTGGCGTGACGCGGTGGGAGCCTCGTGAGGTGCACGCGCTGAAGGAGCAGATTTTTTTCGACGTGGTGACAGAGCTGTCCCAGAGCGGATGGAACTGTAACGCGCCCGCTTTCGGGGAGGGAAACCGCAGCACCTTGCTGATGGAAACGGCACGGCTCGGCCTTGTCCAAGCATCGGCACGGCTTCTTGATAAAGGGACGGAGGCGAACTACAACAACCGGGGCTATGGCGCGTCCACGCCCCTGATGTCCGCCCGCGACCCGGAGATCATGAGAAACCTGCTGGATCACGGAGCGGATCCGCTAGCCGTCAACGCCCTGAATCAGACGGACTTTGCCTACAAACTTTTCAAAGGACTGACGCCGGGAGCTCGGTTTTACCTCTACAACACCAAAAAGTTTCCGCTTGACCCGCTTCTCGCGAACTTCCGCGACTGCATACTGAGTCGTTCCAGCTTCCCTTACGAGCCCATGTACCCCCTGTGCCTGGTTCCCGTGGGCTACCCTTGCGAGAATATCGTGGACCAAATCCTAATCGACAACATGCTGCGCGGCCGGTACATTCCCTTTTCATCCAAGGCCCTGCGCTCCCCTTTGACTGAGGGGTTGACGGTTTGGCAGCACGTCAAGCGCCGCCTGGCGCAGGAACAGAGCGTCTCACCGGCGCTGGTGGTGGGGTGCATGGCCTGCATGGCCAAGCTGGAGGACTGTCGCAAGCCCGAAGATCTCGCTTTCCTGGAGGCCTATGTCGAAAAACCCCTGCCCCGCGAACCGGAGATGCGCGAGAAATTTTCAAAAGCCGTTTTCGTCCACCTGCTTTTTTCGCTTTCACCCCTGCCGGCGGGGCAGATATTGCGCTGGCTCATGCTGCTCGGCAAGCTGTTGCGGCAGGTCTCGCAGTGGATGGACTTCTGGGGCGAGGAACCCTTCCAGGTCGTCAATTCACTGTTCAAAACAAGCGCGCGTCCCAGTCATATTCTGCACGAACTGGCCACTTTACAAGCACTTTTGGCCATGCGCGTAAACGTCGCGGAAAACTTCGGCGAGTTTCAAATTCCCAACGACTTACCGGGCCTGACCGGTGAGGAACGCTAGAGAAGAAAAAGAAAGGGGGGGGGAGAGCGGTATGCTGAGTTGGGGTGGAGTGAACTGCGTGGAGCTGGCGCGGAGGTTTGGGACGCCCCTTTACGTTTTTGACGAGTCTGTTATCCGCGCGCGGTGCGCGGAGATACGGGAGGCTTTTTTGGAGCGGTGGCCGGGCGCGTCGGCGTGCTACGCGAGCAAAGCGTTTTTAACGATGACCATGGCGCGGATCGCGGCCCAGGAAGGCCTGGGACTTGATGTGGTGTCCGGCGGGGAACTGCACACAGCGCTGATGGCGGGCTTTCCCCCGTCCCGCATCGAGCTGCACGGCAGCGCCAAGTCGGAGAGAGAGCTTCGCGCAGCGCTGACCGCCGGAGTGGGGCGCGTCATCGTGGACGGCGTGATGGAGCTGGAGCTTCTGGCCGCGCTGGCGGCGGAGACAGGTCTCCGGGCCAATGTGCTGATCCGCGCTGCCCCGGGTGTGAGTCCCCACACCCACGCCCACATGGTAACAGGTCACAGCGGGAGTAAGTTCGGGCTGCCCATCGAGGGCGGACTTTTGGAGGACGCCGTGAGGCTGGCATTAGCCTCGCCAGGGCTGACGCTCCGGGGTTTTCACTTCCACATTGGCTCCCAGATCTTCGAGAAGGGCCCCCATGTGGAGTCCGTGCGCCGCGTCGTCGGACTGATGGGGCGGATGAGGATCGCGCTGGGCTTCGAGACGGAAGAACTGAACTTCGGCGGCGGTTTTGGCGTGGGGAAGATGCCTGATGTTCCCGGCGTTCCGGGGGCGGAGTCTCACACGCCGCTTTGCCTTTTCACGGACGCGATGATGGAGGCCCTCGCTCAGGAGTGTTCGCTCCAGGGTCTGGCGCGCCCGGCCGTGACCATTGAGCCTGGCCGGTGGGTGGTGGCGGAGGCGGGGATCACCCTCTACACCGTGGAGACGGTGAAACGCCTGCCGGGTATCACCTACGTGGGGGTAGACGGCGGAATGCCCGACAACCCGCGTCCGGCGCTCTATCAGGCGGAATACGCGGGGCTTGTGGCGAACAAAGCGGATGTTCCACCCGTGGAAAAGGCAGCCATCGCTGGCAAGTGCTGCGAGACGGGGGATATTCTGATTAGCGAGACGGCCCTGCCGCCTGTGGAGCGCGGCGACGTGTTTGCCGTGTTCAACACGGGGGCCTATAACTTTTCCATGGCGAGCAATTACAATCGCCTCCCGCGTCCGGCGGTTGTCCTCGTGAAAAACGGCCAGGCCGACTTGATCACCGCCCGCCAAACCCACAACGACCTTCTGGCTGGGGAACGCATCCCAGAAAGGCTGTGACAACTAAGCTCGAAGGAAACGGGGGAGAAGATGTCAGACTGATTCCGGCCAGCAATCTTTGATGAGCCGATCTCCTCGCGGGCCGCCTTCAAGTCCGTAGAAGAGCAGAATCCTATCCTCGACCCCGTGAAAATCCCAGTGGACGTAGCGGATGTAGTCAGCTACCTCCTGGGCCGTCCCGCTCCTAAACAGGTCAATGATTTTATGGTGCTGCGCCCAGTAGCCCCGTTCCCAGGAGGCTAGATCTGCGGCCGCCGTGGACAGGTCCGGCGTCAGGACGCCCGGAAAATGGTAGAGGCGCTGGCGGCTGCGGCGCAGCATCTTCAGAAGCTCTTCGTTGTCGCACAGAGCCAATATCGCCTCGTGGAAGGCCACGTTGTTCTCGTAGCACATGCCGAAGTCCCCTTTGTTCATCAGGGCCTCCGTTTTGCAGGTGAGCTCGTCGAGCTCCTTCAGTTTTTCTTCCGTGACGAGGCCGAACACGGACTCGAAGGCCGTGGCCTCCAACGCCCCGTATATCTGGTAGGTATTCTTGATGTCGTCACAAGTCAGGGGGTTGATGCGTACTCCCTTGGAGGGAATGATGGAGACGAATCCCTCGGCTTCCAACTGAATTAAAGAGTCCCGCAGGGGTGTGCGGCTGATCCCCAGCTTGGCGGTCAACTCCGCCTGGTTGATGAAGTCGCCCCCCTTGAGCCGCCCGGAGGTCAGAAGCCCCCGCAAGTAATCGTACACCTGTTTCCTCAAAGGGTCTGAACGGTAGAGCATCATTTATGGCTTCCTCCGCATCTTCCAAACTTTTTTTAAATTTTTTATCGGCGCTTTTTAGGAAGCACTGATTAATGGAGTTCTTAGGGACCTGAGGCCCCTTGGGGTCCAAGCCCCCTAAACAGGGCGTTAGGCAGAGCTTCACAGGGGCTTAATCAACGTTTCCTTTACTGCTTGACAAAATAATTGCCTACAATTATCATGCGATATACAGCACACAGCATTTCGCTATCTTCGAAAATTTATTTTTTTCATTCGTACAGTTTAACCAGTTTAACATTCGCAGGCGCGGCTGAGCCTGCAAAAAAAATTGATACCGAACCAAACGCGTCGCGGGTGCTTTAGGAAAGAGGGTGAGCTTGTGTACGAGGATGTCATTGCGTATTTCGAGATTCCGGAGGAGGCGCGAGCGTACGTGACCGAATTTTTGAGCGGCGAGGAGATCGCCGCCGTTCAGAAAATGGGCAAAAACACGTATGCCACGAAAGACCTTCACGTGCTGTTGGAATCGCTGGCTGCCGACCCGGAGAAGTTTATCGCGTCGGCCCATTCGAGAGGGGTCTTCAACAAGGTCGAAAAAGACGGCGAGGTCAAATATCAGACGGCCAACTTCTATAGACGCCTGGCGTTTTTCGCTCAGTACGAGCCCGATACCTGGGCAGCAATTCCCAGAGAGCACCGGGAGGCGATAGACGCCTGGTACGTGAACGTGTACGCGGAGGGTGCGCGGCCAAGGCTGGAGGCGGCGCGAAAAGACCCAAGTCAATTGATCGAGAACGCCTATTTCGTCACCCTGGAGGAGGCCCTCGGGGTTGTCGACAAGCTGGAGCACGACCCTTACATGGTACCCTGCAACTGCAAGAGCGTGGCCATGAACTGCGACAGGCCCCGAAACGTCTGCATCCTTTTCGACAAGGGGCTTAACTCCGAGTGGGACAGAGGACACGGCCAGCCCTTGACCAAAGAGGAGGCGAAAGAATTGCTCCGGTTTGCGAACAAGAACGGCCTGATGCAGACCTCAGAGCTGCGGCATGCGATTTGTAACTGCGACGCCTGCTGCTGTTACCCGATCCGCGCGTCGCGGAAGATCGGCGCCCGAGGCCTCTGGCCCAAAAGACTCTACAACGTGGTCTGGGATAAAGAGCGCTGCGTCAACTGC
The DNA here is from genome assembly GCA_031280275.1 of Synergistaceae bacterium. Classification (GTDB taxonomy): domain Bacteria; phylum Synergistota; class Synergistia; order Synergistales; family Aminobacteriaceae; genus JAITGK01. Next base: position 11,628 of record JAITGX010000127.1, on the reverse strand, counting down.
AAGAAATGCGTGCGTATCTGTAACTTCGGGGCGTTTGCCGAAAAGGAGGGAAAGGTGTTTTTCGAGGAAAAAAATTGCTGGGGATGTACCATTTGCAGCCGCAACTGTCCCGTGAAAGCGATTTCAGCGGAAAAAGCGGGGTAAGCAGCGGCGGGGCCGCGTTTTTTGGATCGGGAGGAGAGACGTCATAGCTGTCCTGAAGCGAAAAGCAAGTGAGGAGGAGATAATGTGTTAACCTGGATTGACAACGTGGTGATCGTCTTGGCTGTGGCGGGTGTGCTGGCCGTTGGGTACTACTTTTCCAAGTCGATCACCGACATGGAAAGCTACTATCTTGCCAACAGAAGCCTGCCCTGGTCGCTGGTGGTCGGCACGCTGATGGCGTCGTGGTACGGCGGCGTCGGCGTCATCGGTACTGTAGGATACGCGTCCGTGTTCGGACTGGCGGCGTGGTTTATCTGGTCCATCGGCGCCCACGCGGTGCGTTTCCCGCTGGCCCTGTGGGTCGGCCCCAAGATTCACATTCGGACGGACGTCACTATCCCGGACGTCATGCAAAAAACCTACGGAAAATTTGCCGCCGTCATGGCCTCGGTTCTTCTGTTTGTCTACTGCGCCCAGATAGGGGAAATCACCGCTACCGGTTTCGTGGGCGAGGCCGCCTGGGGAATCGATAAGATGGTCATCGGCATCATCGTCGTCGTCATCACCATCGCGCTTACCTGCCTCGGCGGGCTGATGGGCGTCGCGGTCACGGATATGATTTTCTTCTTGTTCATGGTGGTCAGCGTCAGCCTGGTTTTCCCGCAGCTGTTCCAGAGCGTGGGGGGCCTGGAGGGTATACGCGCCGCCACCGCCGCCAACCCGGCCTATATGCACCCTGTCGCCGGCATGGCCCCCACGAAGGCGCTCATGCTGGTTATCCTGTGCATCAACGTGTACGCCGACCCCACGTTCTACCAGCGCTTCTCAGCCAGCAACTCCGTCAAAACCGGACGCCGCGCCATGCTTACCTGCTTTTGCCTGTGGATGGGTTTCGACATTGTTACCATTCTCGCTGGTGTCGTCGTTCACATCGCCAGGCCGGGCGTTCAGCCCGAACTGGCCTACATCCAGATGGTGCTGGAGCATCTGCCCGTGGGGGTGAGGGCTCTCTTTATCATCGGCCTTCTGGGCGCCATCATCTCGACTCTGGACAGTTACTACCTCATCGGCGGAACAACCCTCGCCAAGGACCTTTACGGGCGGATATTCGCTGGAGATTCGGTGTCCGACAAACGCCTCGTCAACCTCAGCCGCGTTGGATCCTGCATCCTTGGGCTCATCGGCGTCGTGTTTGCGTATCACTTTAAACTTGTCTACGACGCCATCGCGTTCATGTCCAGTTTGTGGATGTCCACAGTTTTCGTCGCCGTGCTGACGGCGCTTATGTACAAGGGCAAAAAGACGCCTATGGCGGGAATTCTATCGATGATCACGGGCTGCGCGGCCTTTGCGTACCTGCAGTATCACCCGATCACGATCTCGGAGAGTATCGGCACGCTGGAGCCTCTGCTGGTGGCATTGCCGCTGTCTTTGCTGGCGTACCTGGCCGGCAACATGATCGGCTCGGACATCAACGAGGGCAGCACGAAAATTCAAGGCTAGGAGGAACGGATATGTCAGAAAACAGCAAGGTCAACGGAACCAAAAAAGAGGACAAAATCCAGTGGCTCGGAATAGACGGAGTGCTGTGCCTTCTGTACGTCATTGAAGCGGCGTTTATCGGCTACAGCCTGATACACAACGACGATTTTGTGGTGGGTCAGGTGGTGCCCTACGGCATAGCGGGCGTCACGGTACTGATCTTTTTCAGGTACATCATCCAGGTTTTATCTTTTTCGTCGAGCGCGAAAAAGCGATAAAAACTTTTACAGGGGCGCCGAAGTTGAAACTGAACAGTTTCGCCATTAAAATCAGCGAGGAAGAGGCCATAAAGCTCGCGGAACAGCGGATTGGGCTTATTGGCAGGCTGCTCACCAGCAGAAAAGCCCCCTCCGAAATGCGGACGATCTTCATCGAGAACAAGCTGATCACCTACGAGATCACCGCCGTTCCCGGCCTAATAACCGTCCTGTTCAGAAAAAACGCCGCCTCTCGCAAAAGCAAGATTCGCATCATCGCCAACGGTTCCACGTCGGGGGTTGCCTACTACGATGATTCGGGATTGGAAATTGTCGAGATGGAGGTCAGCGGCGAGCAGGTTCAGATGTCCGACTACTCCGAGGCGGCTCTGGTGACGCGGGGTAATGTCCTTGCCCGCAGAATACTAAGGCGCCGCGTGGGCGGCAACGTGACGTTGGAACCGCTTGAAATAAGGAGCGTGTTCCGCCCGTATTACGTGGCGTTTTACGGCGCCTTGACGGAGGGGAGCAAGGTTCGGTATTTGCCGATACCGGCTGATGGCTGCCTCGTCAGAAAAACGTTTTAAAGGGTTTGCCGCGCCGCGCGCTGCATCTCAGGGGAGGCGCGCCCCTCGCGGGGGTTGGGGCTCAATAGCTTGCATGAAAGGGTGTCCACTAAGATGTGTACAGAGGTAAGTCATGAATAGGGCGGATAAAATCCGGGAGGTCGTCCTGGACGGCGAAATCTTGCTCAATCATCTGACGGCCGTGGCGCGTTACGGCGCGAAGGTGTCCTTCGGCGAAAACTACAAGAAGCGCGTTTGGGAATGCCGCCAACTGGTGGAGAAGTTCGTCGCCGAAAACCGGCGCATTTACGGCGTGACCACGGGTCTCGGTGAGAACGTCAAGCGCGTCATTCCTGAGTCCGAGGCCATAAACTACCAGACCAAAATGCTCCTGACGCACTGCACTACCGTCGGGCAGCCCCTCGACGAGGAGGCGGTGCGGGCCGTGATGTTCGTCATGCTGACCAACATGGGGACGGGCTACAGCGGCGTGCGCCTCGGCCTGCTGGAGCGCCTGGCCGGAATGCTGAACACGGGGGTCACGCCTTGGACCCCGGCCCACGGTTCCGTGGGTTACCTAGGCGTCGAGGCCCATATTGCCTTGGTGCTTTTGGGCAAAGGCAGGGCCTACTACGACGGGCGGCTGCTGGACGGCGGTGAGGCGCTGAAGGCCGCGGGGCTCTCCCCCATCCAGCCAAGCTATAAGGAAGGGCTCTGCCTCATCAACGGCGGAACCTCCGCGACGGCTCTGGCCGCCCTGGCAGAGTACGATGCCCTGAACGCCCTATCCAGTGCCGACGCAGTGGCGGCCTTGACCCTGGAGGCCCTGCGCGGGAACGTCAAGGCCTTCGATGAGCGTGTGATGTCCGTCAAGCGCCAGCCGCACCAGTGGCAGACAGCGGAGCGCCTGCGCAAAATCCTTTCGGACAGCGCTATTCTCAGCGGGGCGGGAGGGGAAAACCTCCAAGACGCTCTTTCCCTGCGCTGTATCCCCCAGGCCCACGGAGCGGTGCGTAAGACGATCTTCGACGCCAAAACGGCCATCGAGAACGAGTTGAACTCCTGCGACGACAATCCGATCATCCACCCCTCCGGCGAGGCCATGAGCGCCTGCAACGCTGACGCGGGTTTCGTCGGCATTGCGTCGGATTCCCTGTGCATCGCGGCCTGTTACCTGGCAAAGATCTCCGAGCGTCGAACAGACCGCATGGTCAACGAACACGTCAGCAGCCTGCCCCCCTTTCTGGTGAGCAGCGCAGGGGAAAACAGCGGATATATGATTGTGCAGTATTCCTCCGCGGGTCTCCTAGGGGAGATGCGCGTACTGGCGCACCCGGCGGCCATCGACGCCGTTCCGACCTGCGCGATGCAGGAGGACTACGTCAGCATGGGCTACAACGCGGCCCTCAAGGCGCGAGAGGTGGTGCGCCTGCTGGAATACGTCCTAGGCAACGAGCTTTTGACGGCCGTGCAGGCCCTGGAGCTGCGCGAGCGCAAAGATCTCACTCCCTCAGCAGCAGGGAGCGCCTTATGCGGGGCCGTGCGGGAGCGCGCGCCCTTCATGGCGGAAGACCACTACGTCTCCCCTGACATGGAGTGGAGCAGGGAGCTGATACACTCGGGTCGAGTGCGCGCCATCGCTGAGGAAGCGGCCGGCCCGATGGACTGACCCATATAACGTTTTTTGGTTCGGGCTCGCGGCGTTCAGGCCAGGCATTCCTTCAGGAAAAGGCCGCAAAATCATAAAACGATTAAGAAAACGCTGATTAAAGGGGTTCTTAGGGGCCTGAGGCCCCTTGGGGTCAAGACCCCTAAGGGGGCGTGGGGCAGAGCCCCACAAGGGCTTAATCAGCGCTTCCTTAATTCATGAACGTTTACGCCCCGCCCTTGCGTTTCTTGGAGAGGACGTCGAAGACCACGGCAGTCAGCAGCACGGCCCCCTTGACCACCTGCTGCCAGTTGGCGTTGATGCCGAGAATCGACATGCCGTTGTTTAAAACACCCATGAAAACCGTGCCGATAAGGGTGCCGCCCACGGTGCCTATGCCGCCGTAGGCCGAGGCCCCGCCGATGAAGCAGGCTCCAATGGCGTCCAGCTCGTAGCTCTGGCCTAGGGTGGGGAAGGCCGAGTTGAAGCGGGCCATGCAGACCAGAGCCGCCACGGCGGCCAGAAATCCCATGTTGGCGTAGGCGAAAAACAGCACTCCGTTGGTGTTGATGCCCGAAAGTTTCGCCGCCTTCTCGTTGCCGCCCATGGCGTAGAGATAGCGCCCCGGCACCGTCTTCGCGGTGTAGTAATAGTAGGTTAACACCACCACACCCAAAAGAATCAGGACGACGGGTATCCCCCTGTCCTTACCGAAGCTGTAAAACGACCCTATTATCACCGCGCAGATGACCACCAGCCGCGCCCACATCCACCTGACGTTCTCCACGTCGTAGTTTTTGCGGATTTTGCTGACGCGGCTGTAAAGCTGAACGGCGACTACGACCGCGCAGATGATCGCGCCCGTTATCAGCGAGATTTGCAATCGGGAGCCGGCGCTGGAAGCTCCCGGCAAAAAGCTGCCAAAATAACCGGTGAACTCCGCGGGCATGGGGGAGATGGTTTGAGCGTTCAGCAAAATCAGCGCCAGTCCGCGGTAGGCCAGCATTCCCGCCAGGGTGACGATAAAGGCCGGTATCCGCACGTAGGCGATCCAATACGCCTGAATCGCCCCCAAAAGGATCCCCAGCAAAAGGCAGAGAGCGATGCTGGTGTAGACGTTGCCTTGAATTCCCAAAAAGTTGTTGTTCCACTTCACGATGAGGGTTGCCCCCAAGGCCGCCACCAGGCACACCATCGAACCTACGGACAGGTCGATGTTGCCGCCGGTTAGGATGCAAAGCAGCATCCCGGTGGCCAGGATGATCACGTACCCGTTCTGAGAAATAAGGTTCGTGATGTTGCGCGGCGCAAACAGAGAACCCCTGCCGGTCATCACAATCCAGATGTGAAAGAACAGCATCACAAAAACCAGGGCGATCAGCATGGGGTTCTTCTTCAGGATTTCCAGCGCTTTTTTCATACGGTTCACGCTCCTCTATCAGCTAGCCTTGAGAATGCAGGCCATGATGGCCTCCTGACTGGCTTCCTCGCGCGGCAGCTCCGCCACGACGCGGCCCTCGCACATCACGTAGATGCGGTCGCACATCCCCAGGATTTCCGGCATCTCGCTGGAGATCATCAGCACCGCCTTTCCCTCGGCCACCAGGTCATTGATGATTTTGTATATCTCGTACTTGGCCCCCACATCGATGCCGCGGGAGGGTTCATCCAGGATGAGGACATCAGGCTCCGTGAACATCCACTTGCTCAGGAGCACCTTCTGCTGGTTGCCCCCTGAAAGGTTCCCTACAGGCTGCTCGACGCTGGAGCACTTCACGCGCAGCTTCTCGCGGAACTCCTGGGCCACGCGGCGCTCCAAGTCCATGTCCAGGTGCTTCATGCAACTCACCTTGGACAGGTTCGCCAGCGTCGTGTTGATCCGTATGGCCTCGGTCAGCACCAGGCCGTTGCCCTTGCGGTCTTCCGTGGCGTAGGCGAGCTTGTTATTAATGGCTTCCCTCACGGAGTTTAAATGAACCTCCTGGCCGTTGAGCAGGAGCGTGCCTTGAATGTTCTGTCCGTAGCTCTTGCCGAAGATGCTCATTCCCAGCTCAGTGCGGCCTGACCCCATAAGGCCGCTGATACCCACCACCTCTCCCCGGCGTACGCTGATGTTCACGTTCTCGCAAACCTTGCGCTCCTCGTAGAGTTCGTGGTGCACCGTCCAGCTGCGGACTTCAAGGAGCACCTCGCCCACGTGAGGCGTGCGGGCGGGATAGCGGCTCGTCATTTCGCGCCCCACCATGCCCTTGATGATACGCTCCTCGCTCAGGTCGTCCGTGCCCTTGGTCAAGGTCTCGATGGTACGGCCGTCGCGCAGCACCGTGATCCGGTCCGCCACTTGCGACACCTCAGAGAGCTTGTGCGAGATAAGAATGGAGGTCATGCCTTGGGACTTGAATTGCAAGAGCATCTCCAGAAGTTTTTGGCTGTCGTTTTCGTTCAGGGAGGCCGTGGGCTCGTCCAGAATCAGGAGTCGCACGTTTTTCGCCAGCGCCTTGGCGATCTCCGTCAGCTGCTGTTTGCCGACCCCGATGTCCTTGATGAGGGTGTGGGAGGACTCCTTCAGCCCCACCATCTTCAGGTATTCGCCGGCCTTGGCGTAAGTCTCATTCCAGTCGAGGTTGAACGCGGAGCCCCGCTCGTTGCCGAGAAACATGTTTTCGGCGATGGTCATGTAGGGTACCAGAGCCAGTTCCTGGTGAATGATGACGATACCCTTTTTCTCACTGTCGCGAATGGTGGCGAAACGGCAGACCTCACCGTCGTAGATGACCTCACCCTCGTAGGTTCCATGAGGGTAAACCCCCGAAAGGATGTTCATCAGCGTGGACTTGCCCGCGCCGTTTTCCCCTACCAGCGCGTGGATTTCACCCTCGGCCACGTTCATGTCCACATAGTCGAGAGCGCGCACGCCCGGAAATTCTTTCACAATACCCTTCAACTGCAACAGGTTTTTCAAATCAATCCCTCCCGAAGCTGGGAAAACTCCCTATACGGCGGCAGGCGGGGATGAATAAAGAAACACCCCGCCTGCCCGGCTCACTCGCGCCGCACGAGAAGCGCTTATTGATGAAGAGACCAAACGCTTACCCGGATTTTCGCCGGTTCACCGCTTGCGCCGGGCGCCGTTACTTCAGTTGATCCTCGGTGTAGTAGCCGCTGTCGATGAGCAGGGTCTTGTAGTTGTCTTTCGTGCAGAACACGGGATCGCAGAGATAGGAGGGAATGATGCCCGTGCCGTTGTCATAGGTCTTGGTGTCGTTCACCTCCGGCTTGCCGCCCTTCAGAATGGCGTCCACCATCTTAACGACCTGAGCCGCCAGGGTGCGCGTGTCTTTGAAGATGGACATGCTCTGCTTGCCAGCCAGGATATTCTTCATGGAAGTGACGTCACAGTCCTGCCCCGTGAGGACGGGGAAGTTCTCCGGCGTGTAGCCCGCGTCCACCAGCGCGTTGGTGATGCCATTGGCCACCGAGTCGTTCGACGAGTACACGGCGTCCAGCTTGACGCCGCTGGGGCCGTAGCCGTTGGAGGTGATCAGGTTTTCCATGCGGGTCTGGGCCCTCTCCGTGCTCCAACTGGGCGTGGCGGCCTGGTCTCTGGCGACCTGGCCGGATTTTACCGCCAGCTTGCCGTCTTTGATGTAGGGCTCCAGAATGGACATGGCGCCGCCGAAAAAGAAGACAATGTTGTTGTCGCCGGGGTCGCCGGTGAACAGCTCAATGTTGAAGGGGCCTTTCTCCGTGTCCAATTTGAGCTGATCGCGGATGTACGTGCCCTGCAAAACCCCCACTTTGAAGTTGTCAAAAGTGGCGTAGTAGGAAATAGCGTTGGAGTTCATGATCAGGCGGTCGTAGGAGACGACGGGAATGCCCTGGGTCTTGGCTTCCGCCAGAACCGTAGTCAAAGCACCTCCGTCGATGGCGGCGATTACCAGCACCTTGCACCCGCCGGAAATCATGTTTTCGAGCTGGGATACCTGAAGGGGAACTTCGTTGTCGCCGGCGTACTGGAGGTCCACCTCATATCCCGCGGCCTCCAGCTGCTGCTTCATGTGGCCGCCGTCCTGGTTCCAGCGCTGTAAGCTCTGAGTGGGCATCGACACGCCTACCTTCAAAGCCGCGAAAGTCGTGCCCGTCAACGTGAGAACAAACAGAACCACGAGGATCACAGAAAAAGCCTTTTTCATTTTCTCAACACCTCCGTAAAAAATAAACGTTCCCTTCTGGCATCCCTGCCGTCCCAGGCGGCTGAAGAAGTCCTTTTCACCGCGCCGCCCAACCCGATTTTTTCTCCCTTTCTCTCACCTCCCAACAGCCCAATGTTTTCAAGCGTAAAGGTAGCGCATAACGATAGATTCCAAGAGTTCTTGCCTCCCGGACTCGCTTTTCGGAGAGTCGTGGGCGAGGGCGTACTCTGCGAGGCCTTCCAGCGTTGCCTTACCCTGGACGATCTCCGCGCCGACGCCGGTTTTCCAGCTCTCGTACCGCTTTTCCAGAAAATCGTCCAGTTCCCTGGACTCCAAAAGCCCGTGGGCGGCCTTTAAGGATTTCGCGAAACAGTCCATGCCCGCGATGTGACCATAGAACAGGTCGTCGGTTTTAAAGGAGCCGCGCCGCACCTTGGCGTCGAAGTTAAGTCCGCCCGGCAGCCCGCCGTTCCTCAAAATTTCGATCATCATCATCGTCGTTCCGTAGACGTCCGTCGGGAAGATGTCAGTGTACCAGCCCAGGAGCATGTCGCCCTGGTTGGCGTCCACGCTGCCCAAAATGCCGTTCACCCGCGCGTAGTGGAGTTCGTGCTGCACCGTATGTCCGGCCAGAGTGGCGTGATTGGTCTCGATGTTGAATTTGAACTTGTTCAGAAGCCCGTATTTTTGCAAAAAGGCGTAACCTGCCGCCACGTCAAAGTCATACTGGTGTTTAGTGGGTTCTTTGGGCTTGGGCTCGATGTAGAAGTGTCCTTTGAAGCCGATTTTATCCGCGTAGCCGACGGCAAGCCCCAGAAAACGAGCCAGGTTGCCCAGCTCCAGGCCCATGTCCGTGTTCAGTAACGTCTCGTACCCCTCGCGGCCGCCCCAGAAAACGTAGCCTTCTCCGTTCAGGTCTTTTGTGATCGAAAGGGCTTTTTGCACCTTGGCGGCGGCAAAGGCGAAGACCTCCGCGTTGGGGTTTGTGGCCGCGCCGTGCATGAAACGCGAGTTACCGGTCAAATTGGACGTGCCCCACAGGAGCTTCTTGCCGGAGGCCTTCATTTTATCCTTGATGTAGGCCGCGATCTCGTCCAAGCGTTCGTTCGTCTCCTTCAGAGAAGGAGCCTCGGCGACCAGGTCTCGGTCGTGAAAACAGAAGTAGTCAATTCCGATTTTGTCCATAAACTCGAAGGCGGCGTCCGCCATGTCCTTCGCCTGCTGGACGGGGTCAGCGGCGGCAAGCCAAGGGCGTTCGAGAGTCCCGTCACCGAACATATCCGCCCCCAGCGCCGAAAACGTGTGCCACCACGCCACGGCAAAACGCAGGTGCTCCTTCATGGTCTTGTCTCCGACCTTTTCATCGGCGTTGTAGTGTTTGAAAGCCAAGGGATTCTTCGATGTTGAGCCTTCGTACTTTACCTGACCTATCCCCTTAAAATACTCCGCCATCAACAGCACTCTCCTTTAATGATTATCAATAATTTATCTTTTTCGCGTGTTTAAAGCCGCCACAGCGTCAAAGCGCGGCTTCAGGTCCACGTAAAGCGCCTTGAACTGCTCGTAAACGGCGTCATACTCAGCGTAATTTGTTTCGTTAGGCTCGGTCACGGAGCTTTCTTTCACCCAGTTCTTCACCATCGTCAAGTCCGCTCCACCTCCCATAGCTGCCAACATGGCTGCTCCGTAGGCCCCCCCCTCGTCGATGACGGGAACCGCCACGGGAACCTTCATGTTTCCGGCCAGCATCTTGCGCCACTCCGCGTTTTTGGCGCCGCCGCCCACCACTAGAACGCGGCGAATCGCCGTTTGTTCCTTCAAAAGCTCGAAGGAATCTCGCAACCCGTAGGTGATTCCCTCCATCACCGCCCGGAAAACGCGCATTTCGTTGGTCATGGCAGAAAGGCCGAAAAGAACCCCCCGCGCGTTGGGGTCGCGGTGCGGCGTCCGCTCGCCCTGAAGGTAGGGGAGCCACAAGAGGCCATCGGCCCCGATGGGCGCTGCCGCGATGCCCGCCTCGACTTGAGGCCATGAAAAATCGCGCCCCATCTTGTCCTTGAACCAGTTCAGAGACGAGGCCGCCGCCAGCATGACCCCCATGTGGTAGGAAACGTCCGGCGCGGCGTGGTTGAAAAAGTGCAGCTTGCCGCTTTTGTCGGGGAGCGTTCCCCCCTTCGCGATGCCCAGAACCGTGCCCGACGTGCCTATGGAGACCATGCAGTCCCCTTCTTGGCAAACCCCAACGCCAAGAGCTGAAACCGCGTTGTCCGCCCCGCCCGCCACGACCTCCGCCGCATCCCAGTCGAGCTGCTGAGCCAGATCTTTGCGCAGTCGTCCCCGCACCTCGAAGGAGCTTTGCAGGGGCGGCAGAAGCTTAGGGTCGATTTTCAGCGCGCCAAGCAAAGAGGTGTTCCATTTTCTTCCAATAACGTCGTACATGGCGCTGCCCGATGCGTCGGAGTGATCGCTGCCCATCTCGCCGGTGAGTCTGTAGGCGACAAAGTCCTTCGCGATAAGGCAGGTCGCCATTTTGCCGTAGATTTCGGGCTCTTGATTGCGCAGCCACAGGATTTTCGGCAGGGTAAAGCCTGGGTAGATCGGGTTGCCCGTCAACTCGATGACCCTCTCCTCGCCTCCCAGCTCTCGCGTAGCGGCCTCACACTCGGAAGCCGTCCGCTGGTCGCACCAAAGAATGGCGTTGCGCAGGACCTTGCCATCCTTGTCCAAGGGCACAAGGGTGTGCATCTGCCCTGAGAGCCCGATACGCTCCACCTTCATGTCCTTGGGAACGGCCCGCAGCAGCGACATCACCCCTTCCCACCAGCTTTCTGGGTCCTGCTCCGCCCAGGCCGGGTGGGGTGCCAAGAGAGAAAGGGGATGAGAAAAACTGCCCGCCACCTTGCCCGAGGCGTCCACTGCCAGCGCCTTGATGCTTGTTGTGCCCACGTCGATTCCTAGGTATACCTTCATTGTCCTCCTGCCTCCCGTTTCGTCGTTTTCGCGTCTAACCGGCGGCTTTGCATCATCCACTGTCACTATCTTAGTTTTTTATTTTATATCAATTTTACACCAAATTTTCAGTTTTGCATCACTATCGTTCGAATAAATTTCTCAGAGCGAGTCTAATATCTCTTACAGTGAAATATACTAAAGGCAAAGTTTTGATTTGAACAGACGGGAGAGGAAATAAATGCGTAAGGCATACGACAGCGATGTAAGCAGAGAGCAGTTTAACCAAATCTCACGGGATTTAGAATTCCTGAAAAAGAAGACGCGTCCGCGGGAAGTGGATCTTTATGACGTATTCTGCGCCATACTTTATTTGTTAAAAAATGCTT
>JAITGX010000126.1 GCA_031280275.1 Synergistaceae bacterium | reverse complement strand
GTATGCCTTGCGCAAAATACCGGCCGTCACCTTCATCGCCGTCTTCGTGTACCCATACAGTCTGCGAAACTGTATATCGTCTGTCTTCTTCATAATCTCGTCAAATTTTGTATTCATATCTTATCGGCACATTTAAACATTATTTTAATTCCCGAAGAGGTCTAATATATTTAGGCTCCTTTTCACAAGTTTTTGCGCTTGCCCACGCAAAACCCAACAAGGGATTTTTATGTCATTATATCTCAAAAGATGTGAGAAGGCATTATTTTTTTCTTGAAAATACTGCCATTTAACGCTTGGCAAACAACCATCGGCATGAGTTCGCGCAGCGTCTCCTTAATTCTCTCCCTCATCTATCTGAAGAAAAGCCAAAAACGCCTCCTGCGGAATGGAAACCCTGCCAATCTGCTTCATTCGCTTTTTGCCCTCCTTCTGCTTTTCCAGGAGCTTGCGTTTGCGGGTGATGTCGCCGCCGTAGCACTTCGCCAGCACGTCTTTTCTCAAGGCCTTCACGTTGACCCGCACGATCACCCGCTTGCCGATGGACGCCTGAATAGGTATCTCGAAAAGCTGGCTGGGGATCAGCGCCTTCAGCCTCGTCACGGCGGCGTGACCCCGGTGATAAGCCGCGTCTTTGTGGCAGACGAAGGAAAACGCGTCGGCGGCCTCGCCGTTCACCAACACGTCCACCCGCACCAGCTCCGACGGACGCAGTTCCAGAAATTCGTAGTCCAGTGAAGCATAGCCGCGCGTCTGGGACTTCAGTTTGTCGTGAAAGTCCACGATGAACTCCGACAGGGGCATGTCGTACATCAGCCGCACCCGCTCCGGCGTCAGGTAGTCCATGGACCGGTAGACGCCCCGCTTCTCCTGAACGAGCTGCATGACCCGCCCCACGTAGTCGGACGGCAAAAAAACGGAAAGTTTGATGAAGGGCTCGCGAATCTCCCCGATCTCCCCCGCATCGGGGAAGTCGCTGGGACGGTGCGCCTCGATGACCTCTCCCTTTTGGGTGACGATTTCGTACACCACGTTGGGGGCTGTGGCCACCAGATCCACGTCGAATTCGCGCCTCAGCCGCTCACGGGCCACGTCCATGTGCAGCAGGCCCAGAAAGCCGCAGCGGAACCCGAACCCCAGGGCCACGGAGGTCTCCGGCTCATAGGTGATGGCGGCGTCGTTCAGACACAGCTTTTCGAGGGCGTCCCGCAGTTGGGGGTATTCGTCGCGCTCCACGGGGTAGAAGCCGCAGAACACCACGGGCTTCACCTTGCGGTATCCTGGCAAGGGAGCGGAGGCGGGGCGGGCGGCCTCGGTGATGGTGTCGCCCACGCGGGCCTCGGCGAGGGTCTTGACGCTGGCGCAGATATATCCCACCTCACCGGGGCTCAGGCGCTCCACAGGCGTGAAACCGGGACGGAACACCCCCACCTCGTCTACGGGATAGCGGCCGTTGGTCGCCATGAATAAGATGTTCTGCCCTGGGCGCAGGACGCCGTTCATCACTCGCACGTAGCAGATAACCCCTCGGTAGTTATCGTAAACGGAGTCAAAGATCAACGCCTCCAGGGGAGCTTCGGGGTCGCCCTCAGGGGACGGGACGGCCGTGACGATGCGCTCTAATATCTCCGCCGCGCCCGTGCCGTCCTTGGCGCTGGCCAGAACGGCGTCCGAGGCGTCCAGGCCCACCACGTCGGCGATTTCCTTTTTAGCGCCGTCCGGGCGGGAGGAAGGAAGGTCGATCTTGTTGATGACCGGCAGAATTTCGAGGCCCTGCTCAATAGCCTGATAGGCGTTGGCCACGGTCTGGGCTTCCACGCCCTGGGTGGAGTCCACTACCAGCAGCGCCCCCTCGCAGGCCGCCAAGGAGCGGGAGACCTCGTACCCAAAGTCCACGTGGCCGGGGGTGTCGATCAGGTTCAGTACGTACTCTCGCCCGTCGTCGGCACGGTAGTCCATGCGGACGGGCACGAGCTTGATGGTGATGCCGCGCTCGCGCTCCAGGGAGAGGGAGTCTAGAAGCTGCTGTTTCATGTCCCGCGGCGCCACGGTGTTGGTTCGTTCGAGCAGGCGGTCCGCCAGAGTTGATTTTCCATGGTCGATATGAGCGATGATACAAAAATTCCTGATGTTTTCCTGTTTCATTTCACAACTCCGTCATTAGAACTCCTTAACCAATGAATCCCCCCGGCTGTACCGGGGGGACCGTTTATCCAGCGCTTCCTCAGTTTGAATGCTTACTCAGCCTTGACGGCCTCCGCGCCCGTTTCCGCCAATACCTTGTAGGCGTTGTAACGCTGGCGGGCTTCCTTCTCGGCTTGAGCGAACAGCGCGTCCGCCACGTCGGGGAACTCCTGCTGAAGGGCCGCGTAGCGCACTTCGCTTTCCAAAAACTCCTTGAAGCTCGCTTTGGGTTCCTTAGAGTCCAGGATGAAGGGGTTCTTTCCCTGGTCGGTCAGGACGGGGTTGTAACGGTACAGGTGCCAGTAGCCTGCTTCTACGGCCTTTTTTGTCTGTTCCTGGGTTTTACCCATCCCAGCCTTGATGCCGTGGTTGATGCACGGCGCGTAGGCAATCACCAGCGAGGGGCCGTTGTACGCCTCCGCCTCAGCCAAGGCCTTCAAGAGCTGGTTTTTGTCCGCGCCCATGCCCACCTGTGCCACGTAAACGTGCCCGTAGGTCATGGCCATGCGGCCCAGGTCCTTCTTGCGGACGCGCTTGCCGCTGGCGGCGAACTTGGCAATGGCCGCCGTGGGCGTGGCCTTGGAGGACTGCCCGCCGGTGTTGGAGTACACCTCTGTGTCCACCGCCAGGACGTTGATGTCCTCACCGCTGCCCAGCACGTGGTCCAGACCGCCGTAGCCGATGTCGTAGGCCCAGCCGTCGCCGCCGAACACCCAGACGGACTTTTTCACCAGGTAATCGCGGTACTGGCCTATCTGTTCGTAGAAGCCGAGTTTTTCGTCGTCACACCCGCAGCCGCAGGACTCAACAAAGACCCTGTCCAGCAGCGTCTCCACCTTCGCGGCGGACACCTTGGACTTTTCGCCGTCGTGACGGGTCTCCAGCCACTCGGTGAGAACAGCCTTTTCCTCCTGGGGGATGTCCAGCTTCAAAAGGGCCTCGGCGGCGCTGACGATGTAGCCCACCAGCACGTTGAGGGACAGCTTCATGCCGTATCCGTACTCCGCGTTGTCCTCGAACAGGGAATTGGCCCAGGCCGGACCGTGTCCCTTGGCATCCACGGCGTAGGGCATACTGGGCGCGGAGCCGCCCCAGATGGACGAGCAGCCCGTGGCGTTGGCGATCATCATGCGGTCGCCGAAAAGCTGCGTGACCAGCTTGGCGTAGGGCGTCTCGCCGCAGCCGGAACAAGCTCCGCTGAACTCCAGCAGCGGGCGCTGGAACTGGCTTCCCCGCACGGTGAACTTGTTCTCCGCGTCCTCCTTGCCGGCGATATTTTCTATAGCATGGGTCCAGTGGGGGATCTCGGCGTTCTGGGTGGCGATGGGCTTCATTTCCAGGGCGCTGGCCGGGCAGATGTCCGCGCAGTTGCCGCAGCCCATGCAGTCCAGCACGTCCACCTGCATCTTGTACTTGTACCCAAGGTCTTTAAGGGACTTTACTCTGGGATCCACTGCGCCGAACCCTGCTGGAACGGCGTTTTCCTCCACAGAATCCAGAAGAAACGGCCGAATGGCCGCGTGAGGGCAGACCATGGCGCACTGATTGCACTGAACGCACTTATCGCTCTTCCATTCGGGTACGTTGATCGCCACGCCGCGCTTCTCGAAAGCGGAGGTACCGCAGGGAAAGCGCCCGTCCTCCCGGCCCAGGAACGCGCTGGACGGCAGGTTGTCGCCCTCCTGGGCGTTGACGGGCATACACACGTCCTCGATGAAAGCGGGAATCTCGGTGGGCAAACCCACGTGCTTTACGGGCTTGTCCGTGGCCGCGGCCCACTCCGCCGGCACCTTTATCTCGAAGATGTACTTCAGGCCAGCGTCCACGGCGTCGTTGTTGACCTTGACCACCTTCTCGCCCTTCTTGCCGTAGGTTTTTTCGATGGCGTCCTTCATATATTCAACGGCGTCGTCGATGGGAATGACGTTGGCCAGCTTGAAGAACGCGGACTGCATGATAGTGTTCGTCCGGTTGCCGAGCCCCAGCTTTTCCGCCTCGTCCACGGCGTTGATGACGTAGAACTTGCACTCGTTTACCGCCAAAGCCCTCTTGACGCGCGGGGGAAGCTGCGCCTCAAGCTCTTCCATTTCAGTCCACTGAGTGTTGAGCAGAAAGGTGCCACCTTTCTTGATGCCCTTCAGGACGTCGTACTGATGGACGTACTCCTGCTTGTGACAGGCGATAAAGTCCGCTGAGTCGATCAGATAGGTGGATTTGATGGGTGACTTGCCGAAGCGCAGGTGCGAAACGGTGATACCGCCCGATTTTTTCGAGTCGTAGGCGAAGTAGCCCTGGGCGAACATGTCGGTATGGTCGCCGATGATCTTGATGGAGTTTTTGTTCGCGCCCACCGTCCCGTCGGAGCCCAGACCCCAGAACTTGCAGCAAACCGTTCCCTCCGGCGCGGCCACGATGTGCTCCTTCACGGGCAGGGAGGTATCGCTGACGTCATCCACGATACCCACAGTGAAGTGGTTGCGGGGCTCGTAGAGCTTCAGGTTGTCGAAAACGGCCTTGATGTGGGAAGGTGTCGTGTCCTTAGAGCCCAGGCCGTAGCGCCCGCCGACAATCTTCGGCGCACAGCAGCCCTTCTCAAAGAAGAGCGTCCGGATGTCCTCGTAAAGAGGCTCACCCAGGGAGCCAGGCTCCTTGCAGCGGTCCAGCACCGCGATGGACTCCACCGTGGAGGGCAGCACGCGGAAGAAGAACTTCGGCGAGAACGGGCGGTACAGGTGAACCTCCACGACGCCCACGCGTTCGCCCCTGGCGTTCAGGTAGTCTGCCGTCTCCTCGATGGCCTGACAGGCGGAGCCGGCGGCCATGATGACCCGCGTCGCCTCCGGGTGCCCGTAATAGTTGAAGGGGTGGTACTCGCGCCCTGTGAGTTTCTTTATCTCCTGCATATAGCCCTCGACCACGTCGGGGATATCCTCGTAGAAGGGGTTGGAGGCCTCTTTCGCCTGGAAGAAGATGTCCGGGTTCTGGGCCGTACCCTTCTGGAAGGGATTTTCGGGTCTCATGGCGCGGGCACGGAAGACGCTGACGGCCTCGCAGTCCACCAGTCCAGCCAGGTCGTCGTAGTCCAGGGCGTCGATTTTCTGAACCTCATGGGAGGTGCGGAAGCCGTCGAAAAAGTTGAGGAAGGGGACACTGGTCTTGATGGCGGCCAGGTGGGAGACGGCGGAGAGGTCCATGGTCTCCTGCACGCTGCCGGAGGCCAGCATAGCGAAACCGGTCATGCGGGCGGACATCACGTCGCTGTGGTCGCCAAAGATGGAAAGGGCGTGTCCCGCCACGGCCCGGGCCGACACGTGAAAGACGCCAGGCATCAGCTCGCCCGCTATCTTGTACATGTTGGGGAGCATCAGCAGGAGGCCCTGGGAGGCCGTGAAGGTGCTTGCCAAAGAACCCGCCGAGAGCGCGCCGTGCACGGCCCCAGCGGCCCCCGCCTCAGACTGAAGTTCTGTCACCTTGACGGTCTGGCCGAAGATGTTCTTGAGCCCGTGAGCCGCCCACTCGTCGATCATTTCCGGCATGGTCGAGGACGGGGTGATCGGGAAAATCGCCGCGACCTCCGTGAAGGCGTAAGCGACGTGAGCCGCCGCCGTGTTACCGTCCATTGTCTTCCAGTGTTTCTTTGCCATTAATAAAAACCTCCTCTATAGTTTGCCACGCCCCGCCTTCCCGGCCCGAAAAGCCCAAAGACGGTGCACCGCGTTTGACGTCCTATGCCGCCTATGCCTCCCGCGCCCCAAGATAAGAAGCCATAGACTTTGATTTTTCCGTATTTTACTACAAAATCAAGGAGAAGAGGGAAATAATTTAGGTTTTTGGGCTCCGGTATACCCCTTAATTTATCCGGCAGGACTATAATTCGTGTGCGGTTCCAAATGGAGCGGCGTAACTGGAATATTTTCGTGCCCATATGAGGCGAAAGGAAGGGACAATTTATCATGAGGCTTTTGGCGTCGGTAAAGCAGCTTGGAAAGAAGAAACCGGTGATTGGGGAAAGGGAACTCCAGGTTCCCGAGGTATCATCCTTGCGCGAGCTGATAACCGCCATCGTGCGCGGCGAGGTGGCGGCCTGCAGCGCGCGCGCGGCGGACAGCGCAGAGGGAGACGCGGAAACCCCCGTGACGCTCCTCGCTGCTCTTTCGAAGGACGAGATCGAGGACAAAGCCTCCGCTGGCAAGGTGGGGTTTGGGCTCAAGTACAACGCAAAACGGCAAAACGAGGAAGATGCGGTTGAAAACGCCCTGCTTTCCTTCGAGGACGGGCTCTACCGGGTCTTCGTCAACGACGAGGAAACACAAAGCCTCAACGTCCCTCTCTCCCTCAAGGACGGCGACAAACTGACCATCGTCCGTCTCGTGATGCTGGCCGGACGCCTTTGGTAGCGGCGGAAGAAAAATCCACAATAGAGCTGTTGGTTCTTTTATGAACAAAACTTTTGCGGTTAAAATCCGCCGCCGCTAACGGTGCAGGGCAAACGCATCAAACGGCAGCAAGCAACTGGAGGATATAACCGTCGTTCCAGGAGGCTTTAAGAGCGTGTCTAACATCTCTTACAGTGAGATATACTAAAGGCAAAGTTTTGATTTGAACAGACGGGAGAGGAAATAAATGCGTAAGGCATACGACAGCGATGTAAACAGAGAGCAGTTTAACCAAATCTCACGGGATTTAGAATTCCTGAAAAAGAAGACGCGTCCGCGGGAAGTGGATCTTTATGACGTATTCTGCGCCATACTTTATTTGTTAAAAAATGCTT
>JAITGX010000116.1 GCA_031280275.1 Synergistaceae bacterium | reverse complement strand
AAGGGTTGTGGCGATGATCAGCGTGACCGTGGCAAAGATGACCCCCACAAGCGCGGGATTCAGAAAATGATTGATCCCGACGGCAAAAGCCTGGGCGCTGTCGGTTTCAGGCAGAGCCGTCTTGACCGCCATGCCGATGGCGGCAGTGAAAAGCCCTATCGGAACAGCGATACATCCGCCAATCAAGGACCCCACACAGGCAGCTTTCGAGTCCTTCGCGGCCAGAAGCGGCTGAAGAGCGGCCTGCATCGCCGTCGTTCCAAGCGCGTTGACTAGAATCCATCCTACCACTTGGCTTTGAGGCATCGAGGAGAATTTAAAAAACGATTCGGGCAAAACTGCCCTGAGTCCTTCAATTCCCCCCATTTTGTTAACCGCCAGAACACAACCCACGGCGATCGTGGCATATGCGAGGATACCCGTACACATACCCACTATCCGCGCTCCCTTCATTCCGGAAAAACTCACATAGCCGGCACACAGCAAAAGACCGACAACACATGCCTGCGTCGTGCCGATCCCAGGAATAACGATCACGAGAACCGTGGAGAGAGCGAAAAGCTGAATGGGGATATACAAAAAACCCAAAACAAGATAGAGGTAGGTGTAGAGCTTGCTGACCTTACTGCCATAGCAGTTGAGGTAAAACGCGGAAATGGAGTCCTCGCGCATACGAGAACGGATAAGTCCCCCGATAAGAGCGAAAATAAGAAGGTACGTTCCTCCTGTGATGGTGTACCATGCTCCTGCGATTCCCGTGTTGAAACCCATTTGCGCGACGCCGATAACACTTATTCCACCGATTTGGAAAGCGCCGAGTACAACGCCCACCCCTATAGCGGACAAACTCTTATTGGCAATAGACCAGTCCATTGCGCCTGAAAAAGCCCGTCCGGCATACAAACCTGCTCCTAAGACCAGAAAAAAAGCGACAGCCCAAGCTACTGTAATTGTCGTAATCATCGTTATCACCTTCTTAGAGCTCTGGTATCGTTTTATTTCCTCGCGTTCAAAACGTCCGCGAAGGCCTGAATTTGCGTCCTCGCCTGGCCAAAGTCCTTCATTTGCTGGTCGTAACCGATGAGGACGGAGGGAATGCCAGCCTTGTCCAGGGCCTGCTTGAGGGAGGGATACTCCAGCTCCTCCGGGTCACAGAACTGCATCATCAGCACGATGACACCCTCAGCGCCGCTCTCCCGCGCCAGGTTGACCACGTACTCAGGGCGCTTGAGCAGCTCCGGGTCGTAGAGCAGCACGTCGTGATCTTGAGCGGCGAACTGCAGGGCTAAAGCCGTCATGGGGTCGGCTGCGTCCGGCACGTCTGCCCGGATGGCGCGGGACTGGTGCGCCACGTCATCAGCCGCGACCGCCATGTTGTGGTCGGCGAGAATCTGCAAAAGGTTTCGGCTGTCGGCAAGGATGCCCGAAAGCAGCACCTTCGGCCCCTTCCACGCGGCATCGGGCAGGGCCTCCAGCTGCGCGTTCAAATCCGCCAGAAGCGCCGTGTGTTCCGCCTTATCCATGAAGTACGCGCTTTTCAGGACGGCGCTCCGCTGAACGGGGGACACCGCCTCCGGGTGTTTCCCCGCCAGGGTGACGAACTTCCTCCGGGCGGCGCGGCTCTCGTTGTAGACCTTAATAGCGTCCTTCAGTGCGCTGTCAGTGATGGGCGCGCCCGCGATATCCTCCAGCTTCTTCTTCACCCTCCCGTACTGGCTTTTGGTGTACTCCACGCCCCAAGGCGCGTGCCTGTTCTGCGGATGAGCCAAAAAGATGAAGGGAAGCTGCGGGACAGCGGAACGGAAGTTCTGGGTCAGGGGGCGCAGGGTGTCGCACAGGGAGGGCATGATGACGCCGGAAAGTTTGTCTAGTTTACCGTTTAAGGCAAGTTCCAGACTCATTTGCGCGATGGTGCAGTAAAAGGGGGCGAAGTATTTTTTCGCCGCGTTAATTGTGCCTTCCGCCCCCCAAACGCCGAAGGGAACCATGCCGGCGGCCCGCACCAGCTCCTCTGGGACGTAGTACGGGAAACAGCCGATGGCCTTTTTCCCGGCGGCCGTGTGCTTCTCCAACTGCGCCTTGGGGTTGGCGGCAGCGGCGTCGAACTGGCTCAAAAGCTCCTGAATCGTGCTCATCGTCATTTCCTCCCCGCCTTGTTCGCTTCCATCAGCTCGAAGAGCCCCTCCACGCGGGTGTTGTACTGCTCTTCGGAGAAGTTCCTCGGGTCGGCCTGATCCCCATCGAAGCCCACCACGGGCACCCCTAGGTCTTTACGGAAGCGCCGCTCCATCTCCGGCATGTAACCGCTCCAGGGCTTACAGCTCCGGTTATAGTGCACCAGCACGCCGTCCACCTTGTTTTCGCGGCAGATACCCTCGCGCCACTCCACGCCCGTCTCGATACAGACCGAGTTCGGTGCTTTACAGTAAGCGCGCATCATCTCGTCCAGGTTATTGTAGACAAACCCAAAAGCCGGGGCGTAGACCACGGCGGTGGTGTTGATGCCCTTCGCCTTGAGGGGACGGAAGAGGGCGCGCAGCTCCGGCCAGCAGGGGATACCCTCGAACATGATGCGGTATTTTTCCGGGTAGGGCAGGGTGGAGGTCCCGTCTTTCACCGCCCGCTCGTACTCCTCGGCCAGCTGCTCGAAGGCGGCGGCGGTTTCCGGCTTGCTGCGGGCTGTAACCACGTCAGCCATGTGATTGAACAGGTCAAAGCCGCTCAGGGGGGACGGGGTGTATTGACAGTAAGAACATGCCTTCAGCCAGGCCTTGGCGGTGCGATTCGAGTTTTGACAGACTTCCTCGAAGCGCTTTTCGTCCCACTTACGGCCGCTGATTTTTTCGAGCTGCCGTATGGCGTCCTGGAACTGACCCTTGAGGTAGGCCACCGTGTCGTCGTTTACCTCGGTTTCGTTGTTGTAGGGCACGTCGATCATAATCAAGGGAATGCTGCGCATACGGGCGATGTTTTCGTACCACTTGGTCATGCAGTTGCAGATGTTGTTGCAGGCGAGCAGAAAGTCCGGCTGCGGCATGGGCCTTTCGTCGCTCTCGGCACCTGCCGCGTAAGCCAGGCTGATCCGGGTGTAGCCGCAGATGTCGTTAGCGTAGCCCAGCGACTCGGCGTGTTCGCACATCCTCTGGCCGCCGTGCTTGGCGGATATGGCCGCCGCCTGGTTTTCGGGGTAACAGACGGCCAGCCCCAGGGCCTCCGCGATCTCCGCCGGAAACTTCGAGGAAGACCACCCCACGGGCTCTCCCCGGTTCTTGGCGTCCCAGGCGCTTTGGTAGACCTTGTCGACGATCTCCCTAAGAACCACCTTCGCCTCTTTTTTCCCTTCCTGATTTTCCATATTCACCCCTCCAGACAAATGATTTCATGACTACTAAGGAAGCGCTGATTAATCCCCCTAGTGGGGCTCCGCCCCACGCCCCAGGGGTCTCAGACCCCGAGGGCCTCAGGCCCCTAAGAACCCCATTAATCAGTGCTTTCTTTATTTTCACTCACACGTAACGCACTATTTCTTCCAGAGGTTTGCGGATTTTGGGACGGATTGTCTCGTCCGTGGGATAACCGACGGCGATCAGAGCGCCGAAGCGTTGTTCTACCGGCAGGTTTAAAATTTTTGTGAGAGACTCTCTGTCATAAAGTCCTATGACGCAGGTTCCGATTCCGAGTTCGGCGGCTTCGATGCAGATGCTGACGACCGCCCCGCCTATGTCGCCCTTCGCGAATATCTGGCTGTCGAGCATTTTCCGCAGCGCGGGGTTTAAAACCGCGTGCTCCTCAAGAACGACTATAAACGCTCCGGCTTTGCCGGTAAATTTGTTGCTCTCGCCCACCACCTGAGCGCACTTCGCGACCTGCGCTGCTTTGTCCGGAGCATCGACGACCACAAAGCTCCAGGGCTGTCCGTTGCAGCCGGACGGCGCGAGGCGCGCCGCCTCGACGCACTTCGTCAGCTTTTCCCGCTCCACGCGCTCACCGGTGAAACTCCTGCAACTCTGCCGCCGAGCCGCAAGCTCCAAAAAATCGCCCATATGCCGTAGCCTCCCTGTTTTTAGTTATTTTGAAACATGACTATCGAATTATCTCAGGTTGGGCGGGTGCTTTACCGAAAAAAGGGAACCGCCGCCCTCTGAAAGTCTTTCAGCCCCCCAATTTTCTAAACGCCAGGAGTGCCGCGCCCAGCGCCCCGGCGTATTGGGCCAGGGGCGAGGTTTTTATTTCGGTCTTCAGTTCGTTTTGCAGGGCGAGCCTCACGCCCTCGTTCCTCGCCACGCCTCCCGTCATGACCACGTCCTCCGCGACGCCCAGCCGCCGCGCCAGGCCCGACACGCGCCCCGCCACCGAGCGGTGGATGCCGTTGATGATGTCGCGCCTGTTTTTGTTCTGCGCCAGCTGCGAGATGACCTCGGACTCCGCGAACACCGTGCAGGTGCTGCTGATGTCCACCCGCTCGGTGCTTTGCGCGGACAGGGCCGCCAAGTCCTCCAGCTTTACCTCCAGAACCCGCGCCATGACCTCCAGAAAACGCCCCGTGCCCGCCGCGCATTTTTCGTTCATGACGAAGGTCTCCAGAACGCCGCTCTCTCCAACTCGAAGAACCTTCACGTCCTGCCCGCCGATGTCGATGACGGTGCGGGCGCCGGGAAAAAGGAAATGCGCGCCGAAGGCATGGCAGGAAAGCTCACTCATCTCAAAATCTGCCATCTCGATGGAGTTGCGCCCATAGCCCGTGGCCAAGATGCAGGCCATGTCTTCCTTGCGGAAGCCGCGGCCGGCCAGCGCTTCCTCAATGACGCGGGCCGGCCCGCTGGTGCCGGCCCCGTAGGGGATCAGCGCTTTGTCCGCGATCTCCTTGACCCCTTCGGCGTCCCTGACGATGACGCACTTCGAGGCCGTGGAGCCGATGTCGATCCCCATTGTGTAACGTGTACTCATAAATCTATGGCTTCTTCCAGGTGTCGAACTCCCGCAGCGTCCGGGGCAGGAGCATCTGATGGAACGCGCACATGGACTTGGGGTTCTGATACACGGCACAGGCAAAGGCCCGGATGTAGGCGCGGAGTTCCGGCAGCGGCACGATTTCATCCACCAGACCCGTCTTAGCGCAGAAGGCCGGTTTTGATTTTGCCGCGTAGTCCTCGATCAGGCGGTTCATCTTGTCGATAACAGGCTGAAGGTCCTTGCCTGATTTTTGCTCCTTCGCCAGCCGCCGCGAGTACATGGCCGCCGCGGCGGTCTCGCCGTTCATAACGTAGATCTCGGTGGTGGCGGCCCCCAAGGAGAAGGCGTTGGTGTTGTTCCCCTGAGGTCCCCCCAAAACATAATGGGCCGCCGCCGTCCCCTTCCGCAGCGTGATCTCGGCCTGCGGGACGTCGGAGGTTTCAATGGAGTAAATAAGCGACTGTCCCAGGCCAAGCAGCTCCGCCCGCTCCGCTTCGTCTCCCACGTCGATGCCCGTGGTATCCTGAATCCACACGATGGGGATCCGATCCCTGCCGCACAGCGTGACGAACTCGTTCATCTTTACCAGGCCCTGACGGTACAGCTTGCCCCCGATGCCGGTGGCGTTGGGTCCCCGGTATTCGGGGTAGTTTGGGAATATGCCCTGGGCGTTGGCCACAACCCCCAGCAGAAGCCCGTCCGCCTTCACCAAGCCCGTGACCATTTCGGGCCCGTAGCCCTTCTTGTACTCCAGAAGCTCGCTGCCGTCGAACAGGCGTCCCAGAACCTCGTAGACGTTGTAACCGCGCTTAGGGTTGAGCGGCACGATACTGTAGAGGTCGGCCGCGTTGTACAGGGGCTCCCTGGGCTGGTCCACGCGGAAGAACTCCAGGTCATAGGCCGGTATCTGGGCCATGTATTTTTTGATGGCCTCCAGCACGCCCAGTTCCTCTGTGTAGACCTCGCGGAAGAAGCCCGTCTCATTGAAATGCACCGCCACCGTCCCCGGCGGGTCCGCCTTATAGCCCTCCTCAATTTCGATGAGTTGCTTGACCCCTTCCAGGTCCACGTAGCCCTTGGGGTTCATTCCCCCCAGGATGCCCGCGCCGCCCACGGCCATGTTGGCCTTGCTGTGCGCCAGCAGAATAGTAGGGCTGATGCTGTGGTACCCCCCGCCCGCCGGGTTGGTGCCGTAGATTCCGACGATGACGGGAATTCCCATCTGCTGCAGCTCCGCGTTGCGGTAAAAGGGCGTGCCGCCGCCCCGGCGGTTAGGAAACACCTTCTCCTGCATGTCCAGCTTGACGCCGCTGCAATTGAGGACGTAAACCAGGGGAATACGCAGCATTTTCGCCGTGTCGGAGGCTCGGATCAGGTTTTCGGCTTGACCGGGAACCCAGGCCCCCGCCAATTTCTTGTTGTCCGAGGCAACGATGACCGCCCACCTTCCGCTGATGCGGCCCAGCCCCTTGACGATGGCCGTGGAGCCCTCCACGTTGTTATCCGGGTTGAACAGGCTGTTCAGGGGAAGCCAGGTTCCTGAATCCACCAGAGCCCGCACCCGCTGCAAGGCCGTCAGCTGCCCTGACTCGTTCAGGGAATCGTCGGAGCGTCCCTCAGTCTGCATCTTGGCCGCCAGTTCTGCAATTTCTTGTTCTATTTCTCTGAGCGCGGCCTCGTTCTCCGCGTTGGGCGAGGCCAAGGGTCTGCCGACCGTCGGCATGTTTTGAAAGTAGGCCGGCATGGAATACTCTGACATGGTTCAACCACCTTCTTTAGTGTTCCGTCTGCGCCGGAACCTTGATGAACGCTTGACCGGGATCGATCTCCTCGCGAATCATGCGGATGATGTCCGGCGAGGGAGGCTCAATTTTTTCGGCGCGGGACACGTCGATCTCGAAGCCCGTGTTTTCGATTATATCCTGAACCGACGAGGTTTCAAAGTAACCCGCCAGGTACATTCGTTTTGTTTCTTCGTCGAACTTCATGATACCCCGATCCGTGACCACCATCTGGGGTCCGCGGTCGCCGGGGAGCCCCACCCTCTCGCGGCCCTCGGGGCCGTCGATCCAGCCGGGGCTGGTGACGTAGTCGATCTTATTGATGAAGCGCCGCACCTCGTGCTGCATCATGACGACCGTGTTGACAAAGGTGCAGATACCGTTGGCCCCGCCGCTGCCGCTGAAACGTGACTTAGGGTGGTGATAGTCGCCGATGCTGGTGGAGTTCACGTTGCCGTAGGGGTCAATTTGCGCGCCGCCGATGAAGGAGATCATCCTCTGGCCGCCGTGCAGCCATTCGTTGGCCTGGAAGCCCACGTAACGGGCGTTGGGCCACTGCACCGCGCAGTGCGCCATGAAACGGCAGTCCCCCACGCTGGTGGGAACCTCCACGGGGTCGCAGTCCATCAGTCCGCTTTCCACAATCAGGATGCAGTCGGGAGCGAAGCACTTCTTGGCCAGCGACGCCCCGATGAGCGGCAGGCCCGTGCCCACGATAGCGATCTGTCCGTTTTTGACCGACCGGGCGATGGAAACCGCCTGCATTTCGCGGTTGGTGTAGTTGGTGTAATCCGGCATTGTTGTTCCCCCTCCTTATCGTTTCTCTAAATTTTCGTTTTAGGAACGTAGCCTAGGCCCGGCACGACCTTGGTCTTGATCAGCCGCTCCGCGCCGAGCTTGTTGAGGTATCCGAAATGGTCCTTGGGGCCGTAAGCCCACTCTTGGAGGAATTTCTCAAAGTCCTCATCCGTCTTACTGACCGTGTCATAGTCCCGCAGGAAGCGGGCGTCGTAGTCGTAGCAGTTGTAGCACTGAGATGGATGGGCCCCGTGAGGCGCGTGAACTACGGCGTCCACTACAAAACCGGGTATTTTGTTCAAACAGGGATCGCGCCGGATTTCCTCGCTGCTGATGAGTTCCTCGCAGGTTACGATGCAGTGTTTTGCCGCCACGGCGATGTCCACGTCGTGGAACTCGTCGCCCTCGATTCGGCAGGTGCCGTCCGGTGAGGCTTTCTGCACATGGATGATCGCCGTGTCCAGCTTCGGAGTGGGTACCAGCACCAGCTTCTGGCCGGGATTGAAGGGGTCTTCCTGGATAATAAATTTCTTATCCGGCAGCTTGTCGATTTTTTTCCGCTCCTCCTCGCTGATTCCCCACTTCTCCACCAAATCCGACCCCAGCATGACGCGGACGGGAATGTAGGGAAATCCCAGGGCCGCCCCGGCGAACATGAGGATCAAGACGTCCTGGGAATAGTCCTCGAAGAGCACCGTGCCCTTTTCCACCGCGTTGCGGAACCGGCGGCTGACGTTGGTGAAGCCGGAGTTAGCCGTGTAGCAGTTGATGTAGGCCTTCACGCGGCCCGCGCCGATCAGGATATCCCAGTCGCCCCCTGCCGGGCCGCCCTCGGCGATGAAATCCTTCCGCCCCTGGCGAACGATCTCGTACACCGCCGCGTAGGGTTTGCGGTTTGTGGTGAAGCCGCCGAATGCAATGTGGTCACCGTCGTGCACGAACTCCGCCACGGCGTCGTGGAGTGTGTAAACCTTGCTCATTGCGCAACCTCCTCATGATGTATTTCACAATTTATCGATAATTTCCTCCGTAAAAATAACACAAAAAAAGTGTAATTTTATCCATGATTTGGTAATATGTTTGCGTATCTTGCTCAAGTGGACTTTCAAAACTCACAGGCTTACCGCGTCCCTGCTTTAAAGCTCACATTTTCAAAATTGGTACCGGAAGCCGCTTTACCCTGGTATAATATCGCGTAAGTAAAATTCAGGGGGAAAGGGGGGGATTTTTCCAGCGGGCGCAGAAGTGAGAGTGGAAGTGAGATTTGATGGCGCGCGTGAGTGAACACGGGCGGCGCGTTCTTGTGCGGGCGCGCGGGTAATAGCGGGTAATAATTGTTGAAAGAGGTGAGCAGATGTTACTAGGATTGTTCGCAGTAGCTGTAGTGGTCTTTGTAGCGGCGTACTTCACTTACGGCAAGTTCATGGCCGGTATCTACGGCCTGAGCGACGAGAACAAAACCCCCGCCGAAGCTATGTACGACGGCGTGGACTACGTTCCAGCGCACCCCGCCGTTCTGCTGGGGCACCACTTCTCTTCTATCGCGGGCGCGGGCCCCATCACCGGGCCTGTCACGGCGGCCAACCTGTTCGGCTGGCTGCCCACGTACCTGTGGTGCGTCATCGGCTCAGCGTTCCTGGGCGGACCCCACGACATGGGCGGGCTCGTGGCCTCCATGAGACACGAGGGCAAGTCCGTGGGCGAAGTGGTCGACCGCTGGATCGGCCGCAGAGGAAAAATCCTTTTCCTGTTGTTCACCATCCTGACGATTATCCTGGTGGTGGCCGTTTTCCTTCAGCTTTCGGCCAACTCCTTCGCGGCGGACCCAGCGGTGGCCTTCTCCGCTACGCTTTACATCGTCATGGCGGTGGCGTTCGGCATTCTGATCTACCGCATGAATTGCCCCCTGTGGCTTATGACTGTCATCATGGTGCCCATCATCATTTACGCCTGCTGGTTCGGCAACGAGCACCCTAGGTTCTCCCATCTCTTTTCTTTTTCCGGCAACCCGGCGCTTGAATACCACACGGGTATCGACAGCGCGGAGAAATTTCAGGCCGCTAAGGCTGCGGACAGTATTTTGAGGGACTTTGACAGCTTCGAGGCCTACACCGCCGCCAAGAAGGCCCTCAGCACGAAAAATATGGAAATCTGGCGCTACATCCTGATGTTCTACATCATCGCGGCCTCCATCCTGCCGGTGTGGCTGCTGCTCCAGCCGCGAGACTACCTGGCGTCGTACTTCCTGTACTTCGCCGTCATCATCGGGAGTATCGGCATGGTAATGGGGTCGGGTAACGGCATCGAGGTCAAACTGCCTGCGTTTAAGAACTTTGTAGGGGGCAACGGCGATTGGCTGTGGCCCATGCTCTTCATCACGGTGGCCTGCGGCGCTCTTTCCGGCTTCCACGCCCTGGTGGGCAGCGGAACCACCTCCAAGCAAATCCGCAAGGAGAAAGACGCGCTTCTGGTGGGCTACGGCGCTATGTTGATTGAGGGCGTCGTGGCCGTCATCGCCATCGGCACCATCATGATATCGGGCGGAATGGTCGGCGACCCAATGAACACCTACGCCACGGGTTTCGGCCGATTTGCCGGAATCATCGGCATCGATCCCAAAGTTGGGAAGTCGCTGGGGCTCTTGGCGCTGAACAGCTTCCTCCTGACCTCCCTAGACACGGCGACTCGCTTGGGCCGTTACCTGATCCAGGAACTCTTTAACATGAAGGTGGACCGTTACAGCGCCACGGGCGTCGTGGTCGCCGGCGCGATGGGAATGCTTTTGGTGAAAACCCATAATACCGCAGGGGTCGAAATTCCCGTGTGGTCCGCCTTATGGCCCATGTTCGGCTCAGCCAACCAGCTCGTAGGCGCCCTGGTGCTTCTGGGCGTCGCGGTGTGGGTCAAACGCGCTTTAAAGAAACGCAACGACTGGCTGATGTACCCCATGTGGTTCATGCTGATAACGACCCTCGCGGCCTTGGTTTTCATGATCAAGGGCAACTTGATCGACGCGAAGGTTCCCAACTACCTGCTGGGCGGGCTCTCTATCGTTCTGTTCGCCCTGGCTATCGCGGTGGTTCAACAGGCGTTTTCGGCTTTGGGTAAGGCCTCCTTGGACAAAAAAGACGCCTGAGCCGCAAGGAAAAAAGGCAAAAGACACAAAAAGCCGGGGAGGGTTTTCCTCTCCGGTTTTTTCATAAGTTATGTCCAGAGGGGGGCTTCTTGAACTGCTATGGCGTTGTATAATCATGAAACTTGAAATAACGTCAAGAACCGAAAGGAGAAGTGACAAAAATTGCGTAAAGAATTTCTTTTATCCGCTTTTTTCGCCGTTTTGACTTCTGTGGGGGGGACGCTCACTGTCCCGATGTATCCGGTGCCCATGACGATGCAGACCTTTTTTGTGCTGACGTCGGGGCTTTTGCTGGGGCCCAAGTACGGCCCTCTGTCTCAGATCCTTTACGTGGTTATGGGGCTGGCCGGCTTGCCGATGTTCGCGGGGGGAACCGGCGGCCTTCACCACGTGTTTTCCCCGTCCTTTGGCTTTCTTGTGGGGTTCATCGCCGCGTCATGGACCGCCGGTTTCCTCGTCTCCCCGAAACAAGCCGCCGGGCCAAGGACGGCTTTTCAGTACGCTCTCGCCTGCTGCGCGGCGACGGTTGTCCTTTACACCGTGGCGCTCCCCTGCTTTTACCTCAACATGAACTACGTGACTGGCGTGCCGATGACCCTCACCGGGGTGTTCCAAGCGGCCCTGATCCCGTTCGTTATTCCCGACGCGCTTAAGGCTGCCGCTGCCGGAGTGCTGGCGCGCCAAGCAATACCCATGCTTCGCAGCGCTGGGCTGCTGCCTTGCCAGAATCGGCATGACGGCAGAAACCGTGGAGGAAGCGCGGAAAGGTATGAGCATTGAAGATATAAATACCTTTGCCGGTTGCCGTTCGGTGCTGGTGATCGACGAGACCGACGACACCACTTTCCCCATGGTGGTGCTGTACCCGACCTCGAAACCTGAGAGTTCCATCCACTTTGAAGAACACGACCTGGACGCTTCGGTGAACGCCGCGCCCCGGCAGGGCGTGTTTCCGCTGGTGCTGATCTCCCACGGCAGCGGCGGTTCGCCTCTGCTTTACCGGACGCTGGCTCTTTATCTGGCACGCCACGGCTTCATCGTCGGCGTGCCAGAGCATCCCTTCAACAACCGGGACAACAACTCCCTGGAGGGTACGGTCGAAAACCTCCTCAACCGGCCGAGGCACATTCGCACGGTTATCGACTGGTTTTTCGGCAGAATGGAGTTCGCCCGTATTCTGAAGCCCGGCGCTGTCGCCGTCATCGGACACTCCCTTGGGGGTTACACCGCCCTGGCCGTGGCAGGGGGCGTTCCATATACCGTCAAGGAGGCGGCCGGGCCGGGGCACAAACTCCACGTCACTCACGATCCTAGGGTCCAAGCGTTGGTGCTGCTGGCCCCGGCCGCGAGCTGGTTCAGGAACGAGGGAGCCCTGAGCGGCGTGAACGTTCCCATTCTGCTGCTCGTGGGGGACAAGGACAAGCACACGCCCCGTGAGGTGCACGTTCAGCCGATATTGAAAGGCGTCCCGGACAAAACGAAGATCGAGTACAGGGTCGTCGAGAACGCCGGGCATTTTTCGTTTCTGAGCCCTTACCCCTCACACATGGTGAATGCGGCCTTTCCGCCCTCCCAGGACCCGCCGGGCTTCGACCGCGCCCTTTTTCACGAGAGGCTGAACGTCGAGGTGCTGGAGTTTTTACGCCGAGTGCTGTAGGAAGCACTGATTAATGGGGTTCTTAGTGTGTGTTTTAAAACTAAATATGGGCATGAATCCTTCTATGCGGCATAATATAACAAAGCAGCGATGGGAGAGATAAAAATGCCAAATCGCCATGAGATCAGTGACGAAAACTGGG
>JAITGX010000089.1 GCA_031280275.1 Synergistaceae bacterium | reverse complement strand
ATGTCCTGTGCGCACTGCGTTAAAGCCGTCACAGACGCCGTGAAGGCGCTGGACGGGGTGAAAAACGTGAAGGTCACGCTGGAGAACAAAACCGCTGTGGTGGAATTCGACGCCGCCGCAGTAACCGAGGTTCGTATCAAAGAAGAAATCGAAGACCAGGGCTACGAAGTCAAAAACTGACGCTTCAGTTTTATAGTGAATTAAGGAAGTGCTGATTAACCCCCTTGCGGGGCTCTGCCCTACATCCTGCTTAAATTTTGCGATAGGTTTTGCGCGTACAATTTTCTCTGAAATTTAGGAGGGATAACATGGCATATTCAATTGATTTTAGGAAACGCGCGATAGCGTTTATGGATAACGGCCATACGACCGCTGAACTCAAAGAAGCGTTTGGGATATTTGCCTCTACTCTTAACGCTTGGCGCAGGTTGATGGATGATACCGGAACGCTGGAACCAAAAGTAATTCCTGGCAGGCCGTCTAAAATTGACCTGGAAAACCTGAAGCGAGACGTAAATGAACGTCCTGACGCATATCTCCGGGAACTTGCAGCGCCGTACAATTGCTCGACAACAGCCGTATTCAACGCGTTGAAAAAACTCAAGACTACGTATAAGAAAAAACCTTTACGCGCTCCGAGAAATCCGAGGAAGATCGGGAATATATGATGAAAAAAATTATTCGTTTCACAAAGGAGACGGCAAAGATGTTTTTCACGACAAGAAACAGACACGCGCAGCATGAGGAGAAACGCAAGGCAGCACCGAGCAGGCGCAGCGATACTATTCTAACGGCCCTTCTTTTCGTTTTTCTCTTCGCAGCCCTGCCCGCTTGGGCGGGGGACGTTTGGGACGGCAAATCAGCCGTCAGCTTCGATTCCGGCAAGGGAACCAGCGCCGAACCATACGTCATTAAGACCGGCGCGCAGCTCACCTATCTGGCAGCCCAGGTCAACAGCGGAATCAACTACGCCGACACATTTTTTCGGTTAGGCGGCGGCATCGACCTGAACGGCAAACCCTGGACGCCCATAGGCAAGGAATCGACCCCTTTCGGGGGGACTTTCGACGGGCACGATTATACCATTGACCGGCTCCGCGTCGACGTGACCGACGGCAGTGAGGATTACGGCTTGTTCGGTTACATTGGGAAGGGCGGAACCGTGAAAAACGTCAAACTCACTGGCGTGTCGATAACGGGAAATGGCAAATACGTCGGCGGGCTGACGGGGAACAGCCTAGGCACAGTGGAGACGTGCTCGGCGGCGGGCGTCGTCAGCGGAGTTGACGGCGTCGGGGGGCTGGCCGGGTGGAACGCTGGAACGGTGAAGAACTGCTCGGCGGCTGTCGACGTCAGCGGAAATAACGAAGTCGGCGGGCTGGTCGGGGACAACGAAGGCGGAACGGTGGAGAAGTGCTCGGCAACAGGCGTCATCAGCGGACATGACGGCGTCGGCGGACTGGTGGGGTACAACGGCGGCGAGGCTGGCGGAACAGTGAAGGACAGCACGGCCAGCGGCGGCGTGAAAGGCAATGACAAGGCCGGCGGGCTGGTCGGAGACAACAACAGCGGCGGGACGGTGGACAACTGCGTGTCGGGGGGCAACGTCGAGGGAAATACCAACCTGGGCGCTCTGGCCGGAAGCAACGGCGGCGGCATAACCAACTCCACCGTGTACGACGATGTGACGGTCACGGACGGAACTGGGAAGCGCCCTGTTGGACCCGGCAGCCTGGTCGGCGGCGGCACCGCCACCGGCGTGACTATCGCGCCCCGGCCTGCGGTGCCGGGTGCGTGAACGCGGAGACAGACAGATTTTCATCTGCAATTAGCGATGAAAATCCGTCTGTTTGGCGTTTCTTTCATCAAGTTCATTCTTTCATCAAAAAGAGGGGAACTTGAACGGTTATCGATAATTACTCTAACGTTTCGTAGATGGGGAACTTGGCGCAGAGCTGGCGAACCTCCGCCTTCACCTCCGCTTGGAGCGAGGGGTTTCCCACGTCTTTGGCGATCCTGTCAAGCCACGCGGCTATCTGTTTCATCTCCGGCTCCTTAAAGCCGCGGGTAGTGACGGCGGGACTTCCCAGGCGGATGCCGCTCGTTACCATTGGTTTCTCCGTGTCGAAGGGAACGGTGTTCTTATTGACGGTCAGGCCCGCCTCGTTTAAGGCACTCTCCATGACCTTGCCCGTGAGTCCCCTGTTTCGCAAGTCCACCAACATCATATGGTTGTCCGTACCCTTGGAGACCAGATCAAACCCATAACCCATGAGAGCTTCCGCCAAGGCCTTGGCGTTGACGAGGATTTGCTTTTGATAATCCTTGAAAGATGGCTCCAGTGCCAGCTTGAAGGCCACGGCCTTAGCAGCGATGACGTGCATCAGGGGTCCGCCCTGTATTCCAGGAAAGATGACCTTATCCAGGGCTTTAGCGTGCTCGGCCTTGCACATGATCATGCCCCCCCGCGGCCCGCGCAGAGTCTTGTGGGTGGTGGTGGTCACGAAGTCGCACCAGGGCACGGGGTCTTTGTGGAGTTTGGTGCAGATGAGCCCTGCGATGTGGGCAATATCGAACATCAACAGCGCGCCGGCTTTTTTCGCGATCTTATGGAACGCCTCGGCGTCGATTTCCCTTGGGTAGGCGCTGGCTCCGCAGACAATCATCTTCGGTTTATGTTCCATCGCCTTTTTCTCCACGTCATCCATGTCGATGCGGCCGTCTTCCCTCTTCACCCCGTAGTGGACGAAATTGAAAAGCCGACCGGAGAAATTGACCCCGGAACCGTGAGTCAGGTGCCCGCCGTGGGAGAGGTCCATGGCAAGGATCGTATCACCGGTTTGGAGAACCGACAGGTAAACGGCCATATTGGCTTGGGAACCAGAGTGCGGCTGCACGTTGACGTGGTCGCACCCGAAAAGCTGCTTTGCGCGATCCCGCGCCAGGTCCTCCGTTGCGTCCACGACCTCGCACCCACCGTAATACCGGGCGCGAGGGTAGCCCTCCGCATATTTGTTGGTGAGGACGGAACCAGCCGCGGCCAGCACGGACGGATGCACCGCGTTCTCGGAGGCGATCAGCTCAATGCCCTCCTCCTGACGCTTCCGCTCACCTTCGAGCACGTTATAAATATCGGGGTCCGCTTCCGCTAGAAACTGTTTTGCCGTTTTCATGGTCTCAATCTCCTTCTTTTCGCTTTTTTTCGTTCTCACAACACGTATTATGGCGAGAGGATTTTCGTTCATCATACCTTCCGACCTGTAAAAGTCAAGAGAGTGCTTTGAATCCAATCCGCAGCGGGGGATAGGGGCAAAGCCCCGCAAGAGGTTTAGTCAGCGCTTCCTAAGAGCCTGTTTAAGATTTTGTCTGATATCTTTTCAAAAAAAGAGATACAAGAATCAACTTAAGGAAACGCTGATTAACTTCGTTCTTCAAGACAGCAGAGGATAATAGGGCTCAATTTTTATCCCCAATACTCAAAATTATACCTCTTTTAAGCTTTATTCCCTCTTTTTCCAGCGCTTCCTCCGTTTTTGGAGACTATACTCCCTTTTATGCCCCTTTCTGGGGACAACCGGCCCATACCCACATCAACAGATTCCCGCTTCCAAATCAATGTCAACAACTTAAGAGCTAAAGACATACTAAAACTAAGAATAGGCTGATTGAATATGTAAAAATAAGGCAAATATATTATTGACAAAATCTCACAATGCTGCAATCAAGAAAATACCCTCACAAGGTATATCTTTCAGGATTGGAGTGCTGCAGATGCTTAATCTATATGACATCTTTACAAAAACAAGGGACATCATATTCCAAAACTCAACTCTGGAGGCGGCTCGGTTGAAATC
>JAITGX010000084.1 GCA_031280275.1 Synergistaceae bacterium | reverse complement strand
TTTCATCGGGTGTAGTTTAGGGGTAAACATATTATCCGATAGTTGAGGTGCTTTTTCATGGGGAAAATCGTTCTGATCGCTCTTTTCTATGCCTTTTTTGCCGCCGCTTAAGTTGAGTTGATAATCTTGATACAAGCCCCGTGCCCAGAAGCTACAAAGTTGGGAGAGATTGACCGCAAATCTCGCCGCAATTTATCTTGCATTTCAATGTTCGGGAGCTGTTCCGCGCCGCTTGCGGCAATCGCGGATTCCCAATCGCTTTCCGTGACCTGCCCGTGCGTTTCGCCCATTTGAAACATCAAGTCGCTGCTGAAAAATATTCCTCGTCTATTTTCCGCGAAAAGCACGCCTTCCCACAAGTGCGTTTCAGACGGATATGCTATAACCTCAAATTCAAAATCACTGCCGCCGAAAGTCTCACCCGGCTTCACTATTTGAACATTTCGGGCAATACCAAAGTCCCAAATCTGCCGCGCCGTCGTTTCCGAGCAGACGGCGGCCGCCTTGGGATATTGCTCCAACACCAGAGCCAGGCCGCCGCATTCGTCCGACTCAAAGTGTGAAATCAGCACATATTTTAACGGTTTACCGCCAAGCAGTTCCTTCAACCGCGGCAATGTAATCTGTGTCTGCGGAACCGCCCCAGTTTGAATGAGTATCGGTTCCTCGGCCAGCAGCAGATACTGATGCATCGAGAGTTTCATCGGCTCCAGTACGTAAGTGAACTGGTACAAATCAGAATAAATCTTAGTCATTGTCCAAACCCCTTTTTTTGTGTTATATTAAGCAACATGTGCTGCTTAATTTACTATAACACTTTTAAAACGGTTTATCAGGCAAAAACGCGCCTTCAGGCGTTAATTGCGACAAAAAGGGGGCATTTGCCGCTTAAATGAAACGAAAAAACATCACAACTCAGATGATGAAAGAATGCATCGCCCAGGGCTTGCTGTCATTGATGGCACAAAAGGCGTATGCCGATATTTCAATCAGGGAGATTACGGACAAAGTCGGCGTGAACCGCTCAACATATTATCGCAATTTCGCTTCGAAAGAGGCCATTGTCGAGTTCTGGTTTTCGGGTATTCTAAACGAATATATGGACGAGTACTATAGCTCGCCCGACAGCTCGGCGGAGAACTATCTTAACGTGATATTCAACTGCATCTATGCGCGCAAGCATGAATTTCTGCTAATCCACAAAAACGGTTTATCGCATTTGATTTTAGGCGTACTGAACCGTGTATTCGAGGAAAGCGCGGGCAGCGAACGATTGCGGCTCGCGGAACGGTACAGACGATATTTTCATACCGGCGGCATATATAATTTTCTTGTGCTGTGGCTGTCAAGCGGAATGAATGAACCGCCGGACGTAATGACGCAAATCGCGGTTTCCTGCTTTCCCAGAAAAGCTGTTCCAATGTTATTGGCAAGACAAGCGGGGGAATCTTAAGGAAGCACTGATTAAGTCCTTGTGAGGCTCTGTCCCACGCCCTGCTTAGGGGGTCTCGGACCCCAAGGGGTCTCAGACCCCGAGGGCCTCAGGCCTCTAAAAACCCCATTAATCAGTGCTTCCTTAAAACACACCCTAGCCTTTTCAAAATTTACGTGTATAATAAAATCGTGACTTTGAGAGTGGGTTCGAGCCCACTCTCTTTTTTATAAGGAAGCGCCGTGTCCTCTGCGTTTCCCAATTCGATCTGCTGGAGGTGCGGTTTTGGGTAAAGACGTTCGTCAGAGAGGCGGCAGGGATGGGGAGGAAAGGCGGGGCTCCCGCGTTTCCGAGCCCGTGCCTTCCCCGTCACTTCGCCGCGCTGAGGTGTTTCGGAAGCTGTCGGGGGCCATCGCGGAGATCGTGACCAGCCTGGGTTACGAATGCGTGAACGCCGCTCCCGTCACGGAGGACGGAAGGGTCGTCCTCCGGGTAATGATCGACTCCCTGGGAGGGATCAACCTGGGAGACTGCGAGAAGGTCTCCAGGGCGATAGAGCGCTTCCTGGACAGCGACGCTGCGGGAGAGGGCAGATACTACCTGGAGGTCAGCTCTCCTGGCGTGGAACGGCCCCTGTTTACCCCCGTCGACTATGAGCGTTTCCGGGGTCGAGAGGCACGGATCAAAACCCATGAACCCGTAGAGGGGCGCAGGATTCACGTGGGGTTCATCCGGGCGTCGGATGGCGCGTCCGTGACACTGGAAACGGAGCGGGGAGCGGAAATTATCGCCTTCGAGACGGTCGCGCGGGCCTCGCTGGTGTTTCGAGGGCTGGAACCGCAAAAACCCGAAAAAAAACGAGGCCCCCAAAAAATATAAGGAGGAGCATTGAATGCAGCTTGGACGCGACTTCTTGCGTGCGCTGAACCAGATAACCCGCGATCGGGGCCTTTCCGTAGAGCTGATCGCATCGAGCCTCGAAATCGCGCTGGCCTCCGCGTATAAGGCGTACAAAAAAAGCCAGGGTGAGAACCCGGATGCCGAGACCGAGGTCAAGGTGGACTTCGAAACGGGCAGCGTCTCGGTGTGTGAGCTGCGCACCGTGACGAAGACGGTGAAATCAGAGGAAACGGAGATCACCCTCGCCGAGGCCAAGAGCTTGGGCTTCAATGCCGCAGTAGGCGACGTTGTCCGCATCGAGAAAAACCCCGAGGACTTCGGCCGCATTGCCGCTCAAACTGCGCGCCAGGTCATTATCCAGCGCCTGAAGGACGCCGAACGCCAGGTCATCTACGAGGAGTTCTCCGGCAAAGTGGGGGAGATGATGAACGGCATCGTGTTCAAGGCCGAGAACGATCAGGTGCTGATCCGCCTGAACGAGCGGACAGAGGCCATCCTGCCCCGAGAGGAACGCATCACCGGGGAGAGGTACGCCCCAGGCGACCGGATGAAGTTTTTCGTCCTGGACGTCCGGCAGACCACACGAGGACCCCGCATTGTCGTCTCCCGCACCCATCCGGGGCTCCTGCGCAGGCTGCTGGAGCTGGAAATCCCGGAGATCCTGGACGGGATTCTTGAGATCAAAAACATCGTGCGGGAGGGCGGCGCCAGGGCGAAGGTAGCCCTGATGACGCTGGATGCCAACGTTGACCCCGTGGGGGCCTGCGTGGGCAACGCCGGCACGCGCATTAAAGCCATCAGCCGGGAGCTGGCCGGGGAGAAAATCGACGTCATCGTCTGGAGCGGCGACCCGCTGGTCTACATCCGCAACGCGCTCTCCCCAGCCAAGGTGGCCAAGGTGGAACCCGTCTTGGACCAAGAGCGCGCCGTCCAGGTCTACGTCTACCCCGATCAGCTTTCTCTAGCCATCGGGAAGTCGGGGCAAAACGTGCGCCTTTCCGCCCGCCTGACGGGGTGGAAAATTGACATCGGCGCGATAGAGGCCGACCGAATGCCCACGCTGTCGGACATCTTTCACGATTTCGTCGAGGAAAAAGCTGGAGGGACGGCGAAGTGACGGCCCCGAGACAAAGGCCGCGCACCTGCGTCGCGTGCAGGGAGGAGTCACCCAAGCGAGCGCTGGTTCGCGTTGTGCGCTCCCCGGCGGGGGAGGTGACTCTGGACGAACGGGGCAAGCTGCCCGGCAGAGGGGCCTACATCTGCGCGAGCCGTCAGTGTCTCGAAAAAGCCCGCAAAACCAAAGCTCTAGCCCGCGCCCTCAAGATGGAAATCCCGGAGGCCCTCTACAGCCGCCTGGCGGAGCACCTGGAAACCTATGAAGAGGGAGGAGAGACCCAGGGGGAATTCAAGCTTCTGCTGGGCCTGGCGCGGCGCGCCGGCTTGATTCATATCGGCGTCGATAGTGTACAATCACAGTGCGCGAGGGAAACGCTCCTGATCCTCACGGCGTCTGATTCCTCCAAGGCGGTGAGGGACGCCGTGGACAACGTTCCGGGAGAGGGCCACGTTCACATTCGGATGCCCTTGGGGAGCGAGGACCTTTCCGCTTCCCTGGGTGCGCGGAACGTGCAGGCCGCTGCCCTGCCCCTGCGGAGCGGTTTGTCGGACAAGATGAGGCTGCTGCTTTCACGGCCTTTGCGGCGGGATCGTATAACGGATGTTTCATAAACCGTGTTGACTGCGTGTCAATACGTGAGATGAAACGAATAACGAGAAGGGAGAGCTGCCCTTGAGTAAAATGAGGGTGTACGAGTTGGCCAAAATATTGGGCAAGAGCAATAAGGACCTGATGAAGGTCTTGGAGGACCTGGGCGTTGAGGTGAAGACGCACATGAGTTCTATCGATAACGACGCGGCCCAATTGGTCGAGGACGCGCTCCGGCCCGCGAAAAAAGGGGCGAAGGACGCGGCAAAAAAGCCGGCGATCACCCTGGACGCGAGAGCCACGGTCAAGACGGCGGCGGAGAAGATTGGCGTGTCCAGCGCCGAGGCGGTGAAAGCGCTGATGACCGCCGGAATCATGCTTCCGGCCACGGGCGCCGCGGATGGGAAAGTTCTGGAGGTTCTGGCCAAGGCCTTTGACGTGGAGTTCGACGTGATCCCCGCGGAACCGGAAGCCCCGGAGTCCGCTCGGAAAAGCCCCAAAAAGACGGCCAAACACGGAAAAAAGGAACCTGCCCCGCCCCGCCATCTGACGCCGCGCCCGCCCATCGTAACGATAATGGGACACGTGGACCACGGGAAAACCACGCTCCTGGACACCATACGCCACACCAACGTCACGGCCTATGAGGCGGGAGGCATCACCCAACACATCGGCGCCTATATTGTTGAACATGAGAAAAAAAGGATCGTCTTTCTGGATACCCCTGGTCACGAGGCCTTCACGGCCATGCGCGCCCGAGGGGCCGGCGTCACCGACATCGTGATCCTGGTGGTGGCGGCCGACGACGGCGTGATGCCCCAGACGCGGGAGGCCATCGACCACGTCAAAGCCGCGGGCGTTCCTATCGTCGTGGCGGTGAACAAGGTGGACAAGCCCAACGCCAAGCCGGACAAGGTCCGGCAGCAGCTGGCCGACGTGGGGCTGGTACCGGAGGAGTGGGGCGGCGAGGTGGTGATGGTGGACATCTCGGCCAAATCGGGGAACGGCATCGACCGCCTTTTGGAGATGGTACTCCTGGTGGCGGAGATGCAGGAGCTGACAGGCGACGCCGCGGCCCCGCCTCAGGGCGTCGTTATTGAGGCCGAACTGGACAGGGGCAAGGGACCCGTGGCGACGGTCATCGTGCGGCAAGGAACCCTGAAGCGCGGGGATGTTGTGCTGTTTGGCTCCACGTGGGGGAAGATACGCGCCCTCATTGACACCACCGGGAAGGGCGTGAACGACGCCGGGCCCAGCACCCCCGTTGAAATGCTGGGTCTCATTGACGTACCTCAGCCCGGAGAGGTTTTTTCCGTCGCCGCCTCCGAGCGGGAGGCCAGGGACGCCCTCTCCCGCTCAAGGGAACGGCTTGCGGGCGCGCCCGCGCGCAGGGCCTCCTTTGAGGACCTCTACTCTCAGATGCGAGAAGGGCGGCTTCCTCAGCTCACCCTGCTGGTGAAGTGCGACGTTCAGGGCTCCGTGGAGGCCCTTTGCGCTTCCCTCGAAAAAATCGCCACCTCCGAGGTGGGCGTCTCTATCGTCCACAGGGGCGTGGGGCGCATCGCCGAGTCCGACGTCATGCTGGCCTCCACCTCCAACGCGGTCATCGTCGGCTTCAACGTCCGGCCGGACGCCAACGCCAAGCGCATCGCGGAGACGGACGGCGTGGAGATACGTCTTTACAACGTCATCTACGATGTTATCGACGACGTGAAGGCGGCCATGGAGGGGCTTCTGAAGCCCAATCTGCGTGAACAGCGCCAGGGTGAGGTAGAGATACGCGAGGTATTCAAGATACCGAAGGCGGGCAAGATCGCCGGCTGTCACGTGACTCAGGGACTGGTGCGCCGCTCGTCCCGGGTGAGCGTGGTGCGCGCGGGGATCGTCATCTGGGATGGGCACATCGCCACGCTCCGTCACTTCAAGGACGAGACCCGTGAGGTCAAGGCGGGCTTCGACTGCGGTATCGCCCTGGCCGGGTTTCAGGACTTCGAGCAAGGCGACGTCCTGGAGGCCTACGAGGTCATAGAAGAAAAACGAACTCTGTAAGGGGATTATTGCCGAAGGCTGACGGGTCAAGGGGTTTGCCCTTTGGAGGTGAGAGATTTGGGAATAGAAGGGTCTAAGCGGGGCCGTACGCACCGCATGGAGAGGATCAACAAGCAGCTTCAGCGCGAGATTTCGCTGCTTCTGGAACAGCGCGTGAAGAACGACGTCGCCAAGAACGCCATTATCACGGGGGTAGACTGCTCCCGTGACCTGGAATACGCCCGCGTGTACTTCACCACCCTGAACCCCGCGGCGCGGGAGCCCGTGCTGACCGAACTGCGGAGCGTGAAAGGCGCGCTGCGAACGATGTTGGGGCAGGCGCTGACCCTGCGGCAGGTTCCGGCCCTGGATTTCGTTATTGACCGCGCGCCGGACTACGGAGAGCGCATCGACGGAATCCTCCACAGGCTGGGACTGGATTTTCCCGGCGGAGACGGGGAGGACGGCGAAAAAGACAATGAAAGCGAAACACACGAAGAAAACGGGAACGGCTGAGGCGGCCTCGGCAAAAACGGCAAGCCCCGTCTCGCGGAAGCTCTTGCTGGAGGTCGCTCAAGCCCTCGATGGAGCCTCCTCTTGGATCCTGTTTTCCCACATGAAAATGGACGGCGACGCCATAGGCACCGCTGCGGCCCTTATCGAGGCGGGGCTCCTGCGGGGCAAGAGCGTGCGGTGGATTGGGCCGGATCCCTTTCCGCCCGTGTACTCCTTCCTGGCCCACGCGGAGAGCTATACCGTTCAGAAGGAGTTCCGCTTCAGCGGCGTCGAGGGGGAACTTTGCGTGTTCTTGGACTCATCCAACGAGGACCGGGGCGTGAAGGGCCTTCGCGGTGGGATTCAAGGCGCTTTCATCCTGAACATCGACCACCACGGGGACAACTCCCGCTTCGGGACGCTGAACTGCGTGGACCCCACGTCCTCGTCCACGGCGGAGCTGGTGTGGCGCGTCATGAAGGAGGCGGGGTGGCCCATTACACCCTGCATCGCCGAGAGCCTCTACACCGGCATCGTCGCCGACACGGGGAACTTCGTGTTCAGCAACACCAGCGAGCGGACGCACCAGGCGGCCGCAGACCTGCTAGGCCGGGGGGTAGACCCGACTCGAATTGAGACCGCCTTGCGCCAGACCCGCTCTCTGGAGGGAATGCACCTTTGGGGCGTGGCCTTGGAACGCACGTGCTGCTGGGGCGAGGGCGCTCAGTTCGCCATGACCTGGCTGTCCCAGAAGGACTTCGAGCAGACGGGGGCTATCGAGCCGGACACGGAAATGCTGGTCAATCAACTGCTTTTGGTTCGGGGTGTCCGCTTCGCCGTTCTTTTCGTGGAGGAAGAGGGCGGAGCGGTCAAGGTGAGTCTGCGCTCAAAGGAAGGAACCGTTTCCGCCGTCACCGTGGCGCACTCCCTGGGCGGGGGCGGGCACCCTCGTGCGTCGGGGGCCCGGCTGACCCCGCCCTTGGACAGGGCTGTTCAGGCCGTTCGCGGCGCCGTGGAGTCCGCTTATGCCGAATGGGCTTCTGCTGCTCGATAAGCCTGCGGGGCTCCGGAGCGCCCAGTGCGTCGCGGGGGTCAAGCAGCTCCTTGGGGGGCGCGTGGGCCACGCGGGCACCCTGGATTCCACGGCGTCGGGCCTGTTGCTGGTGCTTTTGGGGACGGCGACTCGCCTGTCGGATTACGCCATGAAGCTGCCTAAGGTCTACGAGGCGCTGGTGCGGCTGGGGGCCTCCACCGACACTTGCGACGCGTCGGGGCGGGTGGTGTTTCGGGGTGACTCGTCGAAAACCGACGAATCCGCCTTCGACCGAGCCCTCTGCTCTTTTTGGGGAACGCGTATGCAGCGTCCGCCGGAAATATCGGCCCTGAAGGTGAACGGGAAGCCCTCTTACCAGAGGGCGCGGGAAGGGGAAGCGCTTCCCCCGGCTCCCAGGCCTGTGGCCGTGACCTCGGCGGAACGGCGTTCGTCCCTGACGGAGGGAGCGGTGCGCATCTCCGTGGTCTGCGGCAAGGGAACTTACATCCGCGCCCTCGTCCGGGACATTGGGGAGCGCCTGGGCTGTGGGGCCCACGTGGAGGAGCTGCGCCGCCTGTCCATAGGCCCCTTCCGCGTCTCTGAAGCCTGCGCGCCCGATGGTCTTTCGGCCGGATTTCAGGGATATTTTCGCTCTCCGCGCGAGGTGGGGAGTGCTTTTCACCGCGTCCTGCTGACAGCTGAGGCCGAGGATCGCCTGCTCAAGGGGCTTTACGTTCCTTTAGCAAAGGCGGGGCGTTACGTTCCGGGAACGGTAGCCTTGAGGGACGGCCTGTGCGTGGAGGGCGCGTCGATGATTGGCTTTGCTGACCTGATGGAGGCCGAAAACGGTCTAGTTTTGAAACCCAG
Source organism: Synergistaceae bacterium (assembly GCA_031280275.1). Classification (GTDB taxonomy): domain Bacteria; phylum Synergistota; class Synergistia; order Synergistales; family Aminobacteriaceae; genus JAITGK01. Next base: position 1,261 of record JAITGX010000084.1, on the reverse strand, counting down.
AGCCAATGTGGCCGCCGGGAATCGGGAGGTGATGGGATGATCGCCGTGCTTGGAGCGTTTGATGGATTTCACCGCGGGCACGCGCTGCTTTTCGAGCGCGCGAAGGCCCTTGCCAAGCCTCGGGAGCTGGAATGGGGCGCCGTTACCTTCGACCCGCACCCTGGTGTCTTTTTAGGGAACCTGGACGCCACGCTCTTCACGTTTAGAGAACGGGAGCTGATCCAGATTTTCCTGGGCATCCCCCGCGTCGTCACCTTGGAGTTCGACGATGACCTGGTCCACTCCCCTCCCTCGCTTTTTTGGGAGTTCCTGTCGCTGAACGTCGACATCGATGGGGTGGTGGTGGGGCGGGACTTCCGTTTCGGCTACCGCCGCACGGGAGACGTGACCTTGCTGGAGCACTACTGCCGCGAGGCGGGCGTGGACTTTCTTGCGGTGGACCCTCTGGAGCACTTCGGAACCAAGATATCCAGCACCGCCGTCCGGGAGCTGGTGTCTTCTGGTGAGTGCGGCCTGGCCGCAAAAAAGCTGGGTTATCCCTACTTCGTCTGGGCGGAGATTGAGCATGGACTGGGCCGCGGGAAGGAGCTGGGCTATCCCACGGCGAACTTGAGCGTCCCGTCCCGGAAGCTGCTTCCCGCCAACGGCGTGTACGCCGTGGCCCTGATAGTGAAAGGGCAGTGGAAGGCGGGGGCCCTTTCCCTCGGTGACAACCCCACCTTCGACGACGTCCAAGACCGCAGGGCGGAGGTGTTTATCCTGGATTACGAGGGAGACCTTTATGGAGAGAGCTTTCCTGTTTTGTTCTTGTTCCGCCTGCGCCCTCAGGTGCAGTTCAAGAACGCAGAGCAGCTTGTTCTCCAGATCGACGCGGACGTGAAGCGGGCCCATGACACGTTCCGTCATGGCTTCAAAGCGAATTCGGCCCTCCACGCTGCTTTTAAAACAGCCTACCTCAAGGTATTGGCAAAGGGTAAAGAGCAGGCCTCTTGAGTCTCACTCCCCTCACGAAAGCGAGGGGAGTAATGACCGTAAAAGTTTTTTCTATAAAAAGGGCCAACGGCCTGAGTGACTGACACAATATTGTCAAGCTAAAGCGGTGCAGTATGCTGCATCATCGAAAAGGCTTTGGTATGCTTTGTGTTTCCGACGCCGCGCAGACTCCTTTCGAGTTGGAGCAGCAGGCAGGGGGCCGTTCCCTGGCAATCATTCCAAACTCCCTGCAAATCCTTTCATCGTTCGGCTCAATTGCTTCAGTATC
>JAITGX010000043.1 GCA_031280275.1 Synergistaceae bacterium | reverse complement strand
TTTGCGGCACATGGACAAACCTGGCACGAGTAAGGCTGGATAACGGAACGATGGTGCGTGTTGTGAAATTTGAATTGCCAGGAGGGGAGGTAGAGACCCTCATCACCGATCTGTTCGAGCTGTGGGAGGAGTGTTTTCCCAAGCTGTATTTCATGCACTGGCCCGTAGAAACAAATACGGCCGGGACGTTCTGTGGAAAGGCCGCTCACTCCGAGAAAGACTAAGTATCATCACAACAGAAAATCCCACGCATAAAATGCTTAAGTTATTGACATTGAATTGAAAACTCGTAAACTATTATTATGGAATATGGACAAAGAAAGACGAAACCGGCGAATCTATACTCGATCATATCCTTGCCAAACTAGCAGAATTAGAAAGATATGAAGCAGGGAGAAATCCCCTGCCAAGTATGTTTATAGTGAATTCAAAAAGTTTTAAAAATGCTGATACGGCAAATGAGAAAGGATACGACGTGGGAAAAAAACTTCTGGGGTAAAGATTCATACAGCCGCAGACGTCCTTGGGCTGCCGTATGAGGTTTTGGTAACGACAGCGAACATAAGCGATAGGAATGGGAAAAGATGGATTGTTGAGCGTACAGACATTGAATAATTTACCATCATATTAAACATTTTACATGTGAGATTTATCAATGAAGTGATATTATAAGTTTATGATTTTCATGCGTTTGCCTTGAAGAAAGTTGATGTTTCCCAAGTTGAGGGGACTATGTGACTGAATGAAGAAAAACAAACCCAACTACCTTCTTTTTGAAGATTTGCGGCGAAGACCGGCGCTGAAACCGAGTTTTGATGCCTGCGCGGCTTCCGTGCTTGATGGCGGCGCGCGTGTGGAGCAGACGAGGGCCCCTGCCGAGTACTCACCTAACCCGTGCTTCCGCGTGCACGGTCACGAGATACTGGTTGAAGCTGTGCTTGAGTATTACCTGTCCCAGTTAAGCGGGACGAGTTTCGACTATGAAAAAGCGCGGGCGTTTACCGAAGCCCTGCGGCGAACTGCTGGGTGGGAGCGTATTTACTACACGCTTCAACGGTGGGTGGAACGAACCCTGCGTGACCCATATTTTTACGACGAAAATTATGGTGAGGACAGATGGAATCAGAAATGGACATTGAAACCGGACGAAAAGCACGGCTTCATTACCGAGGATTTTTTCCGCTTCGCCTGCTATATCGCAGTTTGTTTCACCCGATATGGCGAATCCTGGGATAACATCAACACAAACAAAATATTCGACTATGTGACGCGGCTGGGCAGCGACCTGCCCGCCCGCCTGAAAGAGCAGGGCAGTGGGGAATTGCCCAAGGAGGTCACAGACTACGAAGACGAAGAGGTTTCCTGCAAAGCCAACGACGTGTCCGCGGTCATTAGGATTGTCGTGAGGTGCGAGACGGAGGAAAATTACCGCAAGGCGCTTCGTTTTTTGACCGAGTTGCTTTCGCAGGAATTTCCGCGCTCCTACTCCATCGAGTTTGAAAGCCCCGAAGAAAATTACCTGCCCATCAAGGGCCTGCCGAGAAAGGGGGTACACCGACTGTTCGCGAATGCGGTCCGCTATTCAGGGCTGCACGGGGACGTCGAGCGCTACGCGCGGCTAGCGATGAGGGAATTCGAGTGGTACACCGACCTGGAGAATGAGGACTGCGCCATGCCAGGAACCTTCGCGGTCTTTGCCCTGGGGCTGCGCGGCAAAAAATACGTCTCCCTGATCTGCGATTATCTTGAGCTTTGCGATGACGAGCATTCCGGCATACAGGGAAACTTCGTAGCGGCTTATATCGGGAAATACGGCTTTTCGGAGGTCGGGATGAAGGTCTTCCTGGCGGGCGCGGCGAGTATGCAAGAACTGCTACCCAACGAATGCTACGGCGCGGTCGTGGCCGACGAGGACGCACTGCGCCGCCTGCTAGCGGCAAAGGACGGGTTGCAGGAGTACCACTGGCGAGCCGCGCTTTACGCCTTGTGGGGCGATGACGCCGTATATGAAAAAGGCGCGCGGACTATCGAGAAAGCGCCGCCTCACCTTAAGCCGCTTTACGAGGCGATATTCGAGAGAGAAAGAGTCAAATTATAACAAATTGTAATGGCGGAGACGTAGAGATTCGAACTCTAGGGGCTTTGGGCCCAGACGCTCTCCAAGCGCCCGCCTTCGACCACTCGGCCACGTCTCCGCGTTTGTTCAAACGTCACGATTATATATGGATATTCTCCTTTGTCAAGGAACCGAAACTTTATCATCAGGCAAACCGCGTTTGTCTCTGCTTATTTGCAGGGGCTGTAGCCGCAGCTAAAGCAGTAAGCGCAGCCGGAGATCATCTCCATTGGGGCCCTGCACTCAGGGCAGGGGGCGCCGCCCTCGTGGGCCGGGGCGGGGTTATTTCTCTCCACGAGTTTTTCGAGCAACACGGCAATAGCGTCGGGGATGGAGCGCGCCACGTGGGTCTCATCGAACCCAAACATCCAGTACTCCTTGCCGGAAAGCCCCTTGAGGGTGTCGATGAAGTCTTCCAGCTTGCTGCCGGAGCGCAGACCGATAGAAATGGCGCGGGAAAGCGCCTCCGTCATAGCCTTGAGTTCAGAGCCGCTCTTGCCAACGGTGATAAATACCTCAAAGGGGTCGTTGCCGTCGAAGTTGAGCGTGATGTAGATGCTCCCCCAGGGAGTGCTCTCCTTGATGGTCTTGCCAAATACCACCAAACCAGGGCGCTCCTTGACGCGGCCCCTTTTCTCCTCCTCTACTTTTTTGATCTCGATTGGCTGGTATGAGCGCGAGCCATCCCTGTAGATGGTGATCCCTTTGCACCCCAGACGGTAGCACGTCTCGTAGACCTGGCGGACGTCCTCCACCGTGGCGGCGTTGGGCAGGTTCACCGTCTTACTGACGCCGGAATCTACGACGCGGGCGAACACCCCCGTTACATCCACGTGCTGCTCCGTGGTGATGTCGTAGGCCGTAACGAAGGCTCTGTCCGGGATGCAACCCGTTTTTTTGTACTCCGCGCGCTGCTCCCCAGTCAGGAGTTTGTGCCAGAACTCACGCACTTCTGTCCCAGAGCCGTCCACCTTGGTGATGTGCCGATTCCATGACCAGGCGAAGTTGGGCTCAATTCCCGAACTGGCGTCCATGATCATGGAGATGGAGCCTGTGGGTGCGATGGAAAGCCGCCGGCTGTTGCGGACACGTCCGCGAGCCAGGTTCCGAAGGGCCGTTTTTGCCTCCTCGAAGCCGTGCCCCCGGTCCGGTTTGCGGAACTCGGCCAGCGTGTTGACCAGGGTTTGGGGCATAATCGGCGACTGCCTCATGTGGGTTAGAAGCTGGTCGTACTCCTCTTCCGTCAAAAGCTGGAACCACTCGTCGCTGAAAAGCACTCCCTCGCTGAAAAGGGACTGCGTCCGAAGCTCTGGAGTCCTGGGTTTACGAGTTCCATGACCCTTGGAATCCTGGTTCTCCAGACCCTTGCCGTTTTCGACTTGAGCGCGGAAGGCATCAAACAGGTTTTCCACAAGGCGGGACTCAGAGAACGACGGTTTTCCTCCATTGTCCACGATCTGGGTCGTGGCCAGGAGCGCCCCTGTCGCCAACACGCCGCTGAGTCGTTCGCAGTACCCATAGAACTCCGGCCCGCCGTAAACGATACCCTGGAGAATGGCTGAGTCCGCAAGACCCATGAGTCCCAAGCCTATGGGGCGTATGCGCTTCGTGCGTTCCTCAATTCTCTCCAGGGGGTAGGAGCAGGCGTCGATAACCAAGTCCAGGTAATAGATGGCGCGCGCGGCCTGATCCGCGAAGGCCCCCCAGTCGAAAAAACCATCTCGGACGAAAGCCTCCGCGTTAATGGAACCCAGATTGCAGCTGGTGTAGTTCGGGAGCGGCTGCTCACCGCAGGGGTTGGTAGCCTCGATGACCCACTCATCGTCCATTTTGAGCAGGTTGTCCTGCTGTGCCCTGTCGATGAAGAAGACGCCGGGGTCGCCGCGCTTCCAGGCGCTCTCGCAGATGTGGGACATCAGCTCCCTGGCCTTAATGGTGCGCTTTACGGAGTGGTCGTCGCGGGAGAGCAGATCGAAGTCCCTGTCCTTGGCAGCGGCTTCCATGAGCTTGTCGGACACGGCCACGGAAATGTTGAAATAAGAGAGTTTTCCGTCTTCCGTTTTGGAGTCGATGAAGCGGAAAATGTCGGGATGGTCGTCGAACAACATGCCCATGAGAGCCGCGCGGCGCTTACCACCCTGAACCACCACCGCGCCCATGGTGTTCCAGGTCTCCATGAAAGAGACGGGACCCGACGCCTTGCCCCCCGTGCCGCCGCCAATGGGAGCCTCGTATTCGCGCAGCCAGCCGAAGTTGCCGCCCACGCCGCCGCCGAACTTGCTGATGATGCTGGCGTCCCGGACGGACTCGAAAATGCCCTCGATGCTGTCGGGCACGTTGATGACAAAGCAAGCAAAGAGCTGCTGGTTCTTGGTACGAGCTCTGTAGAGCCGCGCGTAGTCCTCGAAGGACATGTCGTCCACGGGTTTATAGATGATGGAAGTGAACTCCGGCTTCACCGTTAAGCCTGCTGCGGCGCTGAAAAGGCAGGGAGAGTTGAATAAAAAACGCCTTTCCAAGATGTCGCTGGCGATGTTTTTCTCCAGGGTTTGAAGCCACTCCAGGGAACCAGGGGCGGCGGCGTCGAGATAAAGCGTCTCCGCGCTGGCGACAGTGCGGGAGACCCGGCGCGTAAACTCCTCAAAGCTCCTCTCTTTCCTCACCGCGCCGGTTTTCTCGTCGCAGCGCGAGACAAAGTACCTCTGTTCCAAAAGCCACATGGCGTTCTCGGACAGACGAGGCGCGGATGGAGTATCAAACACGCCAAAGGGAAATTGAGTGGCAAAGCGCTCTTTCAATAAACGGTTCAAAATCGACACTCCTATTCTTTATCGGTTATGGGGCTCTGGCCCTGATCTAAGATACCCGCGTTTTGTACCTCCGCGAGGGTATCATAGTGGGGGGCGCCCCTTTTCAGCGAGTCGGCTTTCAGGATGGGGCCAATGGCTACGAACAGGCCCTGACCGAAGGCAAGCCATGCTTCTTTGTCGCTGGCCGTGTCGCCGAAGAACAGGGGGTACTTCGTCCCCGCGCGCTGACAGAGGAGCGCCAAGCCCTGAGGAGAGGGCTTCAGAATCCCGTCATCGGAGGACACCACCATATCCGGAGGAAAGTCCGGCCAGTTCAGGACACGCTGGGCCAGGGCCATTTCCCCGAGGGTGCGGCCCGTGTAAATGCCTACGGGAAGGCCGAAATCCTTCCAATTTCTAGAGAGAGCGGGCTTTTCTTTCGTCCAAAGACCCTCCTTCCCGGCGCCGCGGGCAGGTCGTCCCCGATACTCCGCGTAAGCCGTCTCCCCGTAATAAATTTCCTCCAGCACGGAGCGAACCTCGTCCAAGGGAAGCACCCCCACGTCGGCAGGGACGTCTGTGGACTCAATGAAAGCCTCCAGCTCCGTCCGCCATTCCTCCAGGGTAGGGAACAGCTCTTTCATGCTCCTGCTTCCCGTGCGGTCCATGCGGCGTTTCATGCAGCGCAAGAGCGTCCAAGCGACGACCGCGTCGTCATTGAAGCCCGGATACGCCTTGCACAGGGTGAAGTACTCCCTGGTGTAGCCTTCACAGTCTGCGGCGCCGTTCAGGAGGTTTTCCCAGCACCAGCGCACCGTCTCCGCCGTGGCGGGCATGAAGGAGTTCCGAGTGTCGATCAGCACCCCATCTATGTCGAAGATGAACATGTCGGGGGTGGTGTCCCTCATCCATTTCTTCCAAAGCTGAATCGCCGCCAGGGCGCACAGAGTGCCCAAGGACAGACCCCAAGCTACGTAGTCCGGCCGCCCTCGCCCGAAGGAATACCCTGCATACCCCGCCAAGGCCCACCCATAAAGCGCCACGCAGGCCATGGAGAGAATCAGAATGAAAAGCCTCATGTTCACCATCCTCAAAATGCGGAATAAAAAATTCACTGCTCGAAAACTCGAAACGACACGAAGGTGATAATAACACATCGGCCTCCCCCTCCATAACCGTTCAGATTTAGGGGGGGGAAGCCCGCGCGCCGCGCCGCCGCGGCCAATTTTAGAAAGCGCGGATTGCTCTCAATCCAAATAGTCGAAATATGAGATAATTTCTTACGGAAAGCTGGTAAGGGGGTTCTTAGAGCGTGTCTAGAATCTCTTACTGTGAGATATACTAACAGTGAGATATACTAAAGGCAAAAATTTGAACAGAACGGGAGAGAAAGTAAATGCGTAAGGCGAAGGAAGCGGAAGGAAGTGTTACAATTTAGGCGTCTTATTTTATTGCTTGGAGATATTGGAGTGAAACTTGTTAATTACAGCTTAATAAACTTTATTTTGAAAATTTTGGTTTTAGTTTTGAAAGTTTTTGCTTTGATTTTTGTTGTGTTTCTCTTCCTTAGTATTTTTCTCCCTGTTGCAATCTACAATAATTACTATTGTTTTGCTATCGTGATAATTTGCGCGCTGAAGGTATTAAGGACAAAATATATAATAAAATTCATTACGGAAGTGTTGATTTTACCTTTACTTTTTCT
>JAITGX010000039.1 GCA_031280275.1 Synergistaceae bacterium | reverse complement strand
CCGCTGCTCGACAAGGTCAGGCCAAGGGACAGGCTGTCGCTGTCAAGCGTCCAGGTGATGGACCCAGAACCCCCCGTCGCTGTAAGCGTCGCGTTGTACGGCGTCCCTGCGGTGCCGTTCGGCAGTGAGGTGGTGGTGATGGTCAGTCCGCCGCCCGCGGAGGCGATAGTGATGCTCAAGTCTTTCGTGACGCTCTGCGTTCCGCTGGCGGCCTTGACGGTGAATTCAGCCGTTCCGCTCGCGGTGGGCGTGCCAAAGATGAGTCCGTTGGTCGACAAGTTCAGCCCATAGGAGAGCAGGCTGCCGCTGGCAAGCATCCAGGTGATAGACCCAGACCCCCCCGTCGCTGTAAGCGTCTCGTTGTACGATGTTCCCACTGTGCCGTTCGGCAGCGAGGTGGTGGTGATGGTTAGTCCGCCGCCGCCGGGGTCGAGTTTGACCACCCAGGCGTCGATGTATCCGTGATTTTCGGCCACGTCGCTGTCGTTGGATCCGGTACACCCCGCGACGATGTACCCTCCATCGCTCGTCTGCTGAATGGAGTTGGCTTCGTCCCTGCAAGAACCGCCCAGGCATTTCTGCCACAGGATATCCCCTGAGGTGTTCAACTTAACCACCCAGGCGTCGCCAAGTCCGTGATTTCCGGCCACGTCGCCGTCGTTGGAGTAGGTATACCCCGCGACGATGTACCCTCCATCGCTCGTCTGCTGGATGGAGTTGACTTCGTCCCAGTCAGAACCGCCCAGGCATTTCTGCCACTCGACGGTTTCGGCTTCAGCCGCAAAAGCGAGGGCAAGTGACAGCGCCGCCGCAAATACCCGCAAAAGCCAGTTTCTCTTTTGCACAACAAACCACCCTTTCAATGTGCTTTTTGAGTCAAAATTTTTGAGTAAAAGACGTCAGAAGCGGCCGCGAAGTCAAAACGCGGCTGTTCTGGCGGGCCTCTGGTGTTCAAAAAAACGGAACTGGATTGGGTTTAAAAAGGAAAAGAAAATCTAAAAAACCGAACTGAGTTGAGTTCTAAAAAAGGAAAAGAAAAGCTCCTGCGGCATTATACCAGCTTAAATTAGCGATGTCATCCGTAAAATACACGTTATTTAGCTCTCTTTTATAAGGTTTTTGCGCTTGTCCAGGCAAAACCCCGCAAGGGATTTTTATATCATTATACTTGCCTTTGTCAAAAAAGTAAACTCTCTCCTTGAACTTGCCTGCGGATTTGGGTAACGGAACACCGGTTGCCTTGCGGGTCCAGCAGTGGTATCATATTTAAAAAAGCGCCGATTAAGCCCTTGTGGAGTTCTGCCCCACGTCTCGGACTCCAAAGGACCTCAGGCCCCTAAGAACCCCATTAATCAGTGCTTCCCAAACACGCCCTAAGGGACCGACGGGACGCGAAACCGGGGGTGATTGTCACGTCAAAGGCTATGGGATTCTTGGAGCGGGCGGAGCTGTGGGTTACGGGAATCGTGCAGGGCGTGGGGTTCCGCCCCTTCTGCGTTAGAACGGCAAAGGCCTTGGGCCTCTGCGGGACGGTGCGCAACACGTCGGGCGGGGTGGAGGTGGCGTTGGAAGGTGAGGGCGAGGCCATTGACGAGTACCTGCGCGTTCTGCGGGAGGCTCACCCCGCCGCCGCCGTGGTGACGGGCGTGGAGGTGCGGCGCGCGCCCCTGTCTTGCCGGGTCTTTGCGGATTTTTCCGTTCTGCCCAGCGCCGCCTCAAAGGAACGAAACGTCCTGATTCCCGCCGACTTGGCCGTCTGCGAGGACTGCCTGGCCGAAATGCGTGACCCAAGGAACCGCCGTTACCGTTATCCCTTCATCAATTGCACGAACTGCGGGCCGCGCTACACAATCATCCGAACTCTCCCTTACGACCGCCCCCTGACGACGATGGCGGCCTTCCCTATGTGCCCCGAATGCCAGCGAGAGTACCACAACCCCGCTGACCGGCGTTGCCATGCCCAGCCCAACGCCTGCCCCGTCTGCGGGCCTAAGGTTCGCCTGATGGACGCGGCGGGCCGCCAAAAAAGCGAAGGCGAGGAGGCGATGGAAAAACTAGTCTCGGAACTGAAAGCTGGGAAGCTAGCGGCGATCAAAGGACTCGGCGGGTTTCATATCGCATGCCTGCCGGAAGACGGACCTCTTCGAGACTTGCGGCTCCGCAAGCACAGGCCGGACAAGCCTTTTGCCCTGATGGTACGGGACGCAGACGCGGCGCGGACCCTGGCGGAGATATCTCCGGAGGCGGAGCGCCTGCTCTCCGGCGTGGAGCGCCCCATTGTCCTCTGCCCGGCGCGGCCCGGCGCTCCAGTCTCACCTCTGGCCGCTCCAGGACAGAAACGCCTGGGGCTCATGCTGCCCTATACTCCCCTGCATTATCTCATTATGGAAGACTTTCCCGCACTCGTTATGACCAGCGCTAACCTCAGCGGCGTCCCCATCGTCTCCACTGACGAAGGCGTGCTCTCCGGCGTGGCGGACCTGGTGCTGACCCACGACCGGGCCATTCACACGGCTATCGACGACTCCGTGCTGCTGCCGGCAACGGGACGAAACTCGATTTTCCTGCGTCGGGCGCGGGGCTACGTGCCCAACCCAGCGACTCTGCCCCCAGAACTTCACGGAATCCCCGACATCCTGGCGGCAGGGGCTCAATTGAAGTCTACCTACGCCCTCACCCGGGGCGGAACGCTCTTTCCCGGCCAGTATCTGGGAGATTTAGGGCAATTGGAAACGGCGGCTTACTACAAGCGCTCTCTGAAACACTTTCTTGACCTGTATGGGATTGAGCCCAGAATCCTGGCTTGCGACAAGCACCCGAACTACGCGGCTGCGGGCCTGGCCAAGGAGGTACTGCAAGGCGAGGCCGCCCTTTGTCCCATTCAGCATCACCACGCTCACCTAGCCTCGGTACTGCTGGATAACGGCAGCTTCGAGCCTGTCATTGGAGCCGTGTTCGACGGGACAGGCTATGGAGACGACGGCACGATCTGGGGCGGGGAGTTTCTTGTCGGTGACGCGAAAAATTTTACGCGCATGGGCTCTCTATATCCTCCATTTCGGCTGTTGGGAGGTGAGAGGGCCATTCACGAGCCCTGGCGCTGCGCCCTGGCCCTCCTGTGCGAGGCGCTCGGTGAAGGGGAGGCGAAAAAAATCGCCGCGACCCTTTGGCCTCAGTACGAAAATAGGATTGAGCCTCTTTTGGCCGTTCTGGGCGTTACCCCCGCGACGACCTCCTGCGGCAGGCTCTTCGACGGGTTTTCCGCGCTCTTGGGTCTGTGCTCCGCGGTCAGCTACGACGCTCAGGCGGCAATGGCCCTGGAAAACGCCGCCGATCTCAAAAGCGAAAAAGCCCTGCCCTTTACCGTCGAAGAAGTCGAAGAAAAAGGAGAGAATTTTGTCTGTTTAGACTGGCGAGGCGCCGTGGAAAAGGCCGTTCTGGGAAACCTCAGGGAACGGGGCCGCACGGCCATGGCGTTTCATAGGGGGTTAGCGCGGGCCGTCGCGGAGGTCTGCGCCCTCCTGAGCAAACGGACGGGGATAAAACGCGCCGCGCTCTCCGGTGGCGTTTGGCAGAACGCGGCGCTGCTGGACCTGACTCGTGAAGAACTCATTAAGCGCGGCTTCGCCGTTCTGACCCACCGGAACATCTCCCCCAACGACGAGGGGGTTTCCGCGGGACAGGCGCTCGCAGCCGCATATCATCATTTCAGAGGGGACTAGGGCTATTGGGTCAACGGAACCTGCGCCTTTGAGAAGAACAGGCGAACGGCCCAATAGGTTTTATAGGCCGCAGGGATGGCCAGGAGCGCCAGGAACCCTCCAGCGATGAGTCCCCCTATAGCGACGACCGCTATAGGCGAGCGCATCGCCGCGCCGCTGCCGGTGGACATCGCCAGGGGAACTAGGGAGACCACCGACGTGGCAATGGCCATAACCAGGGACTTAAAACGCACCTCGGAGGCCTGTTCAATGGCCGTGTAGGGGTGGACGTTCTGGTCGCGGCGCAGGACCTCCGCATAGTCCACCACGACGATGGCGTTGTTGACCACCATGCCTATCAGCATGATCATGCCGATCAGCGCGAAGAGCGAGATCGATTCCTCCGCCACCAGCATCGCCGGAATCACCCCGATCAGGGCCATGGGCACCGTCAGCAGAATGATGAAGGCGTAGGCCCAGGATTCCATGATGGCCGCCACGACGATGTAGGTGATGAGCACCGCGATGGCCATGGCGCGGAACAGTTCGGCGAAGTCCTCCGCCATGTCCTCAGCCTCGCCGCCAAGGCTGAAGGAGTACCCTTCCGGAAATTCCATTTTTGAGAGCATTTCCCTCAATTTCTCATTGCCCTCTCCCGACGTTATGTAGCGCACGTTGCCCGTAACGATAACGGCGCGCTCACGCTCGATGCGGCGGATTTCCGTCGGCGCGTCCCGCCACGCAACGTCCGCCATCTCCTTCAACGGAACCAATCCATAAGACGTCATAATCGGCAGGTCCGATACGGTATAGATGTCCCCGGCTTTCTGCCTGTCCAGCCTCGCCTTGATGTCGTACTCGAAACCGTCTCGGCGGAACTTCCCCGCTTCCCTCCCGATCAGGTACCCCCGGACGGTGCCGGCCAGATCCGACATGTTGAGACCCAGGGGCGAGAGCCGCCAGCGTATGGGCGATATTTGAAGCTCCGGCTTGCCCATCTCGGTCTGTATGGTGAGGTCCCGTATGCCGGGAACGAGACGGCCTTTGGCCTTGACCTCCTCGGCGATGGAGTAAAGCACCGACATGTCTTCGCCCTTTATCCGTATCTCAATGGGGTCGCTGAACCCCGCCCGCGTCTCGGAAACCACGTACTCCACCCCTTCCAGCGTCGCTAGGAACGGGCGGATTTTGTCGCCCACGGTTCGGGTGGACGGGCGGCGCGGATCCTCCCTCATGTAGACGGCAATTGAAGACTTGTAGATCGCGCTGCTCCTCATGGACGCCCCTATGGTAGACACCACGTTCTTGACGTAGCGCTTTTCGGGCAGCGTGTCAATGAACGCCTCCACCAGACGCGTCTTTTTGTTTGTTTCCTCGATGGAGGCGCTGTTGGAGAGGGTGAGGTCGATGGTGAGCGTCCCGTCGTCGGACACCGGGATGAACTCGGTTCCCACCAGGCTCCCCAGTTTCAGCGCTCCGGCCATAAGCCCTCCGAAGATCACGAGGGTGAGGACGGGGTGGCGCGTGGAGTACCGGAGCAGGAACATGAACATGTCCTTAAAGCCATCGTAGAGCCAAATCCACCAGTCGGTCAGCAGGCGGCCTATCAGGGGAACCTCCTTGCTGGCCTTGATGCGCGCCGCCATGCAAGGCGTCACGGACATAGTTACCCATAGAGAGAAAAGCGTCGCGTAGAGGATAGTGACCGCGTAGGGAGCCAAGAACTGCCCCGCGATGCCGTGCATAAGGGCCACGGGCATGAACACCCCCAGGTTGGTCAGAACCCCTGCCAGCACCGAAACAGATATCTCCTCCGTGCCTTTTTCCGCGGCCTCGAAGGGCTCGCAGCCCAGGTCACGGTAGCGGTAGATGTTCTCTATGATAAGGATGGAGTTCATGACCAGAGTGCCCATGGAGAGGGCCAGTCCAAGGGTGCTCATGAGGTTCAGCGAGTAGCCCAGCCCCTGCATGGGTATGAAGGTGGCCATAAAGGCCACGGGCATCGACACAGCGACGATGAAGGTGGCCGAGAAGCGCTGGAGAAACAGGTAGATGACGACGGCGGTCAGGACGATGCCCACCGCCGTGTCGCGGATGACGTTTTTGACCGACGTTTCCACAAAAGCCGTATCGTCGTGGGTGTAGGTCAGCTTGAACTCAGGAAGCGTCCTTAAGACCCTTTCCAGCGTACGTTTAACCTCCCTGCCGGCGTTCACCACGTCGGCGTTGGCGCGAGGGCTTATCTGGAGCTGAACCACTGACTCTCCGTTGGCCCTGGCTATGGCGCGCACATCCGTTTCCCCGTCCACGACCCGCCCCAGGAGCGCGAGGGGTATGGGGTCCCCTTTGGAGGTGGGGATGATGATATTTTCAAGCTGCTCCACCTCGTTGAACTCACCCACCAGGCGGAGGGAAATTTCGTCTGTGTCTTGGGTGATGTAGCCTGATGGGTTCGTGATGTTGTTGGCGGCCACGATGGCGCAGATCTGCTGGTACGTCACGCTGTAGTCGGAGAGGGCCACGGGGTCCAGGATAATCTGAATCTCCCGGTCCCTGCCCCCCGTGACCTGCACCTGTCCCACACCGCCCACGCGGGCCACCAGGGGCTTGATCCTGTCGTCGATGAATTTTTTCGCGTCCTTCTCCGGCATGGTGGACGTGAAAGACGCGGTCAAAAAGGGCTGGGCGTTAAGGTCGAACTTGAGACATATGGGCTCGTCCACGCCGTCGGGGAGGCTTTGCACCTTGGCCTTAACTTTGTTGTTGACGTCCACCAGGGCCAAGTCCGGGTCGGTGCCGGCCTGCATCTCCACGGCCAAAAGCGACACGCTGTCCTGGGAGTAGCTGATGATGTTTTTCAGGCCCTCCAGGTCGGCAAGAACGTCCTCCAGCGGCTTTGAGACCATCTGCTCGATTTCGTTGGGGCTGGCGCCCTCGTAGCGGGTCTGAACCAGCACGAAAGGAAGCTCCACGGAGGGGTAAAGAGTAACGCCCAAGGTGGTGTAGCTGGTCCAGCCCAACAGCACGAAAATAATCACGCCGCACCAGGTAAAAACCGGGCGATGGATACAAAAACGTATAAATCCTCCCATGTCAGCGCTGCCCTGCCGTCTCCGAGATGAGCGCCCCGTCGAAAAGCGCCCTGTTGCCGCTGACGACAAGCTGATCGCCGTCTTTCAGTCCGCCCATTATAATGACCCGTCCGCCGCGCCCTTCTCCGGTTTTTACCTCCACCATGCTGGCCTTGCCGTTCTTGGCGACGTAGACGAACTCTTTGTCACCGCGGTACATGACCACGTCGGACGAGATGATCACCACGCCCTCCTTTTTCTCAACGAGGAAGCGGCCCTCCAGGTAGGTTCCCGGCAAGATGCCGCTGTCAGGAGAAAAGCCCACCACCACAGGGTACAGACCCGACCCGGTCTGAGCTTCGGGGCTCAGGCGCTTGACCCAGCCCCTGCGGGCGGTCTCGTCCGCCATCAGTTCCACCGGCGTGTCCCTGGTGATGTGGTGGATGTCTTTTTTTGAGACCATGAGCTGGGCTTCCATATCAGAGGGATCGACAATGGAGACCAAGGATCTCCCCACCTCGGCCACCTCGCCAGGCTCCACGTTACGGGCCGCCACCACGCCGTCGATACTGGACTTCAGAGCCGTCCTCTGCAAGGTGGAGCGGGACGCCTGAGCGTTGGCCTCCTCGTTTCTCATAACGGTGTAGGCCCTGTCCACCTCGGAGTGGGCTACGCCGCCTTTTTTGCTGAGTTCCAGCAGGCGGTTGTAGTTCATCCTCGCCTCGGCGTAACTGGTGCTGCTCGCCTGGGCCTTGACGGCGTAGTCGGCCTTCAGGAGCGTCACCACTACGTCTCCCGCCTTGACCATGTCCCCCACCTGCACGTGAACGTTCTGAACCACCTCCCGCACGTAGGAGGTCACGTCCTGGGTACGGGCGGCCTTGGCCTGACCGTAGTAGCTCCGCCAGGACTCCCATGTGCTGGGCATCACCGCGGCGAGGGTGACGGGGTAGCGGATTTCCTCCGTCTGGGCCAGGGACGCCACGTTCGCCGCAGCCTCCTTCAGTTTCGCCTGAACCTGCATCGCCAGCAGCGCGATGCCAAGCCCCATCACCACCAGCCAGAATAAAACCCTGACCTTGTTCAGCTTCCTTAAAAGTGCCTGCAGCATATCAAATCCTCCTCAGGGGTCAATATCCTCCTGCTCAGGTCGTGAATCATGAACATGAACTTCTCCATGTTCGCCTGTTTCCCATCCGGGAATTCGCCGCCGGAAAGGCCGTAGTGTCCCAATATGTCGGCGCAAAGCACCTTTGCGACGGTGTGCATCAGGTGCTGCACCGTTTTCGGCGGGAAGTCGCCCCGCACGGCCCCGATCTCCTGTCCCCTGGCGATCAGATCGTCCAGGAAGCGCGTGGTCCTGTCGTGAAAGGCCTCCAAGTACCCTTCGCTCCAAGGAACATCCTTGAACAGCCCAAAGAGCACACGCCCCCAAAGGGGGTTTTCGACGAAAAACCGAATCACTCTGCTGTGGTACTCCCAGGCCGTCTCCCAATACTCCTCTTTGGTCTTTGGAAGTCCCAAATTGCCGATGGCGTTCCCGAAACGCTCGCATATCTCGTCCAGCACCGTCAGAAGAAGGCTGTCCTTGTTGTCGAAGTAATAGTAAACCGTGCCCTTACTGAGCCCCGACCTCTCAATGATTTTATTGTAAGAGGCCAGTTCGACCCCGCGCTCGGCAAATTCCTCCATCGCGGCCTCCATCAGCCGCGTCCGTTTGGCGCCGTCCAACCGCTCCCGCCTGATTATAAAAACCAATCCCCCTTCCTACGCGACTGGATGACAGGTTCGACCGATCGGTCAAATTTTCTTCCAAGGGAATTATACACCGAGAGCACGAAAAAGCAATAGGGTTTGTTTGAAAACTAACTGCTCCAGCAGAAAACACCGTTGCTGGGAACGGGTACGAGGAGCGGCTGCTATGGGCGTCCAGTCGAAACCGCTTTGGTTTATATCGCTTGCGAGGGTAATGCAGTGAAGAAGCAAGCGTATAACATCCCGGATGCTGGGTCCGCGGGCAGGCAAAGCAATTCTTTTCGATAGAAGTATCCATTTCGGCATGGAGTTTATGAATCTCAGTTTTTAAGCGGATTAGGCAAAAGAAGAAAGCGAACCGTGGTTTATCCTGAGCAATAGGCCGGCCGGTGTCGGGGTTTTTGCGGATTATGTTCCGCGCTTCGATATTGAAGAGGAGTTTGGAGATGAGAAAAGCGGTGGGTTCAGGCTTGAGGACAGCCGATTGAGGGACAGCGAGGCGCTGGAGCGTATGATTTTGGCTGCGGCGGCGAGCGAAGGATTATGTGTGACTGCCCGTAACGAAAGAGAAGACGTGGATGCTCATCAAAGACGAGGATTAAGCTTTTTCGAGCTCGGCTGGCGGTGGATACTGAAGCAATTGAGCCAAACAATGCAAGAATTTGCAGGGCGTTTGCTGGGAACGGCCCCTTACCTGCAACACTAACTCGAAAGGAGTCTGCGCGGCGTCGGAAACGCAAAGCACCCCAAAGCCTTTTCGAGGATGCAGCATACTGCACCACTTTAGCTTGACAACATTGTGTCAGTCACTCAGTTCCTTTTCTCAGAAAGGGATGCGATATAAATAATTTGAAAAATTATATATTATCATGCAAATACGAGTTATGATTTTCTGTATTTTAATGTCAGAGTAGCGCGGTTGATAGCGTAGATTAATTGACATTATCCAAAAAGTCATTGTAGTGCGCCTCCGAAGAAATCGTTTAATTTAAATTTCATGCCCCCTTGCGGTTTTTCTAAAATCATACCTTGATATACTTAGGGTGTGTTTTAAAACTCCTATTTTGACTGTAAATGTATTCAAAAAAGTGCCTGAAAACGGCGGTTTTTTGTTGGGGAATAGCTATTTTTCAAACAAAACCTACGGAAAAACAGTTTACTGTTGAGGA
>JAITGX010000015.1 GCA_031280275.1 Synergistaceae bacterium | reverse complement strand
TCTGTTGAGGTCAAGAAACAGGCTGCCGCTGGATGAGCCCGGAGTGCCGCGATAATCTGGTTTAAATTGGCAGCGTACACGTATTTGTTATCTTTGCCGACACGTTTCTTTCGTATGGCCGCGTTGGTTAAGTTGTTGGCATTGGTTTCCAATTTGGGAAATCATGGGGCAAATTACGCCATGAACAAGCATTTTTTAACAAATAAAGTATGGCGCAGAATACGTTATAAAGATCCACTTCTCGCGGACGCGTCTTCTTTTTCAAGAATTCCAAATCTCGTGAGATTTGGTTAAACTGTTCTCTGCTTACATCACTGTCATATGCCTTACGCATTTACTTCCTCTCCCGTCTGTTCAAATCAAAACTTTACCTTCAGGGAAGCGCTGATTAATGGAGTTCTTAGGGGCCTGAGGCCCCTAAGCGGGGCGTGGGGCAGAGCCCCACAAGGGCTTAATCAGCGTTTCCTTAATTAAGCGATTTTTATTATTTTCATGGGTTCGTCCTATATAATCAGCGCATGATGCCTTTAAAGAAGGACAACATGGTCTCGCCGTAAGTATGGGTGTTTGTTACGGCCCAGGTTAGGGGAACGTCGAGAGCCTCCCGCGTGGCGTGTTCAACGATCAGCACCCCGTCCCGTTTCAGAATTTTTTCCAGGTTCTTTGTGTGAAGCAGAGTTTTTCCCCAACCCTGATTGTAGGGGGGATCGGCAAAGACCACGTCAAAGACGTTCCCGCGCCGAATCAGCCAAGCCATGGCCCGCCTTAATTCCAAAGAGATAACTGAAGTCCTTTCCATATGTTCTTTAGGTATCGCGCGCTCAATGGCAAGCGCGCGATCTTTTAGAACCTCGACCATAACTACAGGGAACGCCCTCCGCTTCAGCGCCTCAAACCCTACGCGCCCGGTCCCGGCAAAAAGGTCGAGAAACGAAAGTCCCTCCACCCCGCCTAAAATGCTGAACAAGGCCAAAAGTACCCTGCTGGATGTGGGTCGGACGTCTTTCATGGTACGACCTCAGCCAGGCGGCGAGTCAGGTCTTCCACGGCGAGGCGTACCGAGGGCGTCAGGAAAATTTTCGCCGTGTCGTCCGGCTTCACGAGAGCGTTGTCGCCGCGCTCCGTCACTTGCAGGTAGTAACGCTGCTCAAACTCGTCGTCAATGGAGACTGTCTTCACAAGAAATTTTTTGCCGTCCCCACCCGCCACGTAATGTTCCTTGAACACCCAACGCGCGTCCCCGCGCGCCCCCGACGCACCGAGCAGGAAGGCCAGTTCTTCTTCTTTGGGCGCGGGTTTTCCTGTCTTCATATGCAGCGGCATGTCCCTCTCACCCCAATCAAACCCCCAAGTTTCCCTGCGCACGGTGAACTTTTTCTCTTTCACGGCGGTCAGGCGAAAAATATCCTTCCCCATTTCCAGCCATTTGCGCTCGTATTTGGTGGTTACAGGCCGGGAAAAACCTTCTTCGATAGCCGCCGAGGGAAACGTCTTATGCCTGGAGAGCGCTTGGAGGGCCTCCTTAGCGTACCACCCTTCATCCGTAACGAGTTCGAAAACCCCGCCGATTTTCAGCACGGCTGCGAGGCTGTCAGCAAAGGCCTTTGCCGTAACGCGGCGCTTGGCGTGGCGTGTTTTCGGCCAGGGGCAGGGGAAGTTCATCATTACCCGGTCAAGGGTCTCGTCCGCGAACAGTTCTTTCATCATAAAACGGGCGTCGGCACAAAGGATTTTCAGGTTGGACAGCTCTATATCCGCTATCCGGCGCGCGCACCGCGTCACGGAGGCGAAAGAGACCTCCAAACCAATCAAGAGCGTGTCCGGGTTGGCCGCCGCCCACTTTACCGTATATTCACCGTTGCCAAAACCAATCTCCAAGGCAACTTTCGGCAGTCCTCCGAAAAGCCGCTTCAGGTCCAAGGGGAGCTTCAGATTCCTGGGAGACAAAACATTTTCATAATCGAAATATTTCATTTGATCACGCTAAAACGATGCTTTCAGGACTAATACATCAAATCGAAGCAAGCAATTTGCGGCTCCTTTCCTTCGTATCCTATACATATCCCGTAACCTACATCCTTTTGCTAATGATTTATTTATATTATCATATAGTGATAATTTAAGCAATATATAGTTTTAAAGAGCATAAATCCATAATATCACTTAATTGATAAATTTTACATGCGGAATGGCTAATTGAGCATTGACAAAGGCTTATCCTTTCTTGATGCGTTTGCCCTGCGCGCTAGGGGGTTTTTCTTGCTTTATTTGCCTTATGTGGATAAAATAAAAGCGACTTCCTGTTCTCGGAGGAGGGATTGCTGGGTGCAGAAGCTATTGCAGCTTTTGGGGTTTTACGGGGACGACTACGAGGAGGACGAGGACGAATATTCGAGTTACGAGGAGCAGCCTAAGCCGGCAAAGAAAACCAGGCCCGCGCGGAAGGAAGAACCGCGCGGAAAACCCTCCTCTCCAAGGTTGGTTTTTTTTCAGGGTATCCCCTCGGAGGAGATGAAACTGCGGCTGCGCGACGTTTTGCTGGACGGGGCCATGCTGGTACTTAGCCTTCAGGGAGCGGGAGCAGATCGCATCCATGACGCGCGCGACTACATCAACTTCATGCGGGGGGTCGCGTTCGCGCACAAGGGGCAAAGCACGCAGATAGGGTCGTCTCTTTTTGTCATAACCCCGCGCGAAGGAATGTTCCAGGGGTGGAGTGAGGAGGGAATAGCCGATGACGGAGCTTTTGACCGCTAAAGACGTAGAGATGAAAATCTTCAAAAAAGCGTCCTTCGGGGGGTACTCTATCCCCGACGTGGAGGAGTTTTTGGACCAAATCGCCGAGGACTTGGAGGCTTACGCGGCGCGCCAGGGCGAACTTCAAAGGAGGATTTACGACCTCGAGGAGACGTTGAAGCGCCACGAGGCCATGAAGGACACCATCAAAGACGCTCTGATCCTGGCCCAAAAAAGCGCCAAGGATAAGGAGGATGAGGCGAAGCACCACGCGGAACTGATCCTGGACAAGGCGCGGGCGCAGCTCGACGAAATCGAGTTGGAGGCGCGCCGGCGGAGGGAGGAGGCGGAGAGCGAAGCTGACGAGATTGTGGCTGCGGCCCGGGTGGAGGCGGCGCGTATCCTTTCCGAGGCCGAAGACCTGCAAAAAGAGACACGGCGGCGGTTCGACAACGTGGACGCGGAGATCGCCAAGCGCATGACCGAGGCCAACGACCGAGCCAGCGACATTACGGCCGCGGCCCGGTTGGAGGCGCGCCGCGTGGCCGGCAAGGTCAGACACGAAATTGAGGAAAGCAAGCGCGAACTCACCACCCTCCAGATGGCAAGGCACCGCCTCCTGCGGAACTCCATCGACCTGGTGTCCGCATTTTCCCAGATCATCGCGGAGGCGGGACAGAAGATAGATAAGGGTACCCCGCCCCCCGAGCGCGACCCAGGAACCAAGAAACAGGAGGTCGGGGGAATGACCTTGTCCTTCACCCCCGTCTTGGACGACCAGGAGGACGAGGTGGCCATTTCCTGACCCACCACCTCCTCTGGCGGTTTTTATGAGTCTGTCTTCCCCGGTACGGTTCGTCAAAGGCGTGGGCGAAGCGAGAGAACGTGCGTTTCTGCGCCTGGGCGTCAGAACGGTGGAGGACCTTTTGTTTTTTTTCCCGCGCCGCTACGAAGATCGCCGGAACATCACTTCGCTCTCAACCTTGGTTGCTGGGCAGATGGCTTCCGTGGTGGCGGAGGTGCTGGCCTTCGATCGGCGAACCTCCCACCGGGGGCTGGAGATCTCAATAGCTCTGCTGGGCGACGGCAAGGACATGGCGCGGGCAGTGTGGTTCAACGTCCCCAAACTGGGGGACGCGCTCACCCCCGGAGTCCGCGTCGCGCTCTATGGCAGGGTAGAGGCGCGGGAGGGGCTTCAACTAACCAACCCGGAATTCGAGGTGCTCGACGAGTCCGATCCCCAATCCGTGGGGCGCATCGTCCCCATTTATCCCGCCACGGCAGGACTCCCCTCCAAGTGGGTCCGGCGTATCGTGTCCACCGTGCTGGACACCTGCCTCTCTGAAGTTCAGGACTTCACTCCGTCAACGATACGCCAAAAGTACAAATTTTCAGATCTCCGTCAGGCCGTGGCCGAGCTGCACCATCCCCAGAAACATGAAAGCTGGCTGAGGGCGCGCAACCGCTTGGCCTTTAACGAACTTTTCCTGCTGCAAACAGGGCTTTTGCTGCGCAAGAAGAGACGCACTTCGTCACGGGCTTGTACCGGTCCCCTAAAACCTGGAGAAAAATACGCTGCTTTCCTGAAAGCCCTCCCCTTTCGCCTGACCAGGGCTCAAACCCGTGCCATCGGTGAAGTGGTGGCAGATATGCGCTCGGAAGTTCCCATGAACCGCCTGCTTCAAGGCGACGTGGGCTCCGGCAAGACGGCTGTGGCCCTGGCGGCGCTGGTTGTCGCCGTGGACGGCGAGGCTCAGGCGGCCTTCATGGCTCCCACGGAAATCTTGGCCCAGCAGCATTTTCTTCGACTCCAGAACCTGCTGGCGGGACTGGACGTTCAAGTCGAGCTGCTGACCGGCGCCCTTTCACGGAAGGAGCGGGGACGGGTGTTGGCGGCGATCGCCTCTGGGGAGGCGGGGATCGTGGTGGGGACTCACGCGCTCTTCGGCGGTAAGGTGGTGTTCAAACGGCTGGGGCTGGCCGTGGTGGACGAGCAGCATCGGTTCGGCGTGCTCCAAAAAAACGCGCTTCTGGCAAAGACGGATTCTCCTCACGTGCTGGTGATGACGGCAACGCCCATTCCGCGCACCTTGACACTCTCTATCTACGGGGACTTGGACGTGTCCTTGCTGGATGAACTTCCGGCGGGTCGTCAACCCGTCAAAACCCATCGCGTGGGGAACTCTCCTCAGCAGATGGCGCGCCTCCTGAATTTCATACAAGAGGAGGCGCGGAGGGGTCATCAGGCTTACTGGGTTTGCCCTCTGATCGAGGAGAGCGAGAAATTAGATTTGTCCTCCGCCCTCTCCCGCCGCGAGGAGCTGGCAAAGGCCCTGCCAGGACTGCGCGTGGCGCTCATCAGCGGCCAGCTGCCCACGGGTGAGAAGGAATCGGTCATGGCAGCCTTCGCTGGGGGTGAGACCAACCTTCTCGTGGCCACCTCCGTCATCGAGGTAGGGGTGGACGTACCCAACGCTACCGTCATGGTGATCGAGGACGCCGCCCACTTCGGCATCGCCCAGCTCCACCAGCTCCGGGGCAGGGTGGGCAGGGGCGAGGGAGAGAGTCACTGTGTTCTTCTGAGCGGGAAGACCACGCCGGAGGGAGAGGCGCGGCTCTCGGCCATGCTCTCTTCCTCTGACGGGTTTAAGATCGCGGAGCTGGACCTTCGGCAGAGGGGGCCCGGCGAGATATGCGGCGTCCGCCAGCATGGCGTCACCGACTTCCGCGTGGCCGATTTGGTTCGCGACCATAAGATACTGGAACTGGCCCGGCGCGAGGCCGCGCACCTCATCGATCGGGACCCAGAGCTGAAAAGTGAGCCTCTCCTGGCTCAGGCGTTGGCGTCGCGGCTGGGCGCCGCGCTGGAGCTGGCGGGTACAGCCTGATACAATCAGAGAAGGGGACAGGAACCCTAAAGGGGAGGATGAGAAATGACAGACGCGCAGGAACAAAGGACAAAAGAGGGCGTCAAGGCAACGCTGGTGGGGATGTGGATTAACGCGGCCCTCACGGCGGCGAAGTACGCGGCGGGGTTTTTGGGGCGCAGCGACGCCATGATCGCCGACGCGACGCACTCCCTTTCGGACCTGCTGACGGACTTTGCCGTGCTCTTGGGACTGCGCTACACCAACATACCCGCAGACGAAGACCACGCCTACGGGCACGGCAGGATCGAGACGCTGGCGGCGGCCTTCTGCGGGCTGGTGCTGCTGGTGGTGGGGCTGGGAATCTTTTTTGAGGGGAGCGCCAGCATCCTGGACGTTGTACGGGGCCGCGAGCTTCTCGCTCCAAGAGCCGTAGCCCTATGGGCGGCCCTGATCTCGATTCTCTTTAAGGAAGGGCTGTACCGCTATACCCTCGCGGTGGGACATGAGCTGCAAAGCCCCTCCATGAAAGCCAACGCCTGGCACCACCGCACGGATGCCCTATCCTCCGTGGGTGCGCTGCTGGGCATCGGAGGGAGTCTTCTGGGCGGACCGGACTGGGCGGTTCTCGACCCTGTGGCGGCCGTCGTGGTCAGCGTCTTTATCCTCCACGCCGCCGTCACCATTTTCTGGCACAGCATCGGGGAGGTCCTGGACACCTCTCTGGCTCCGTCTCAGGTGGACGCCATCAAGGCGGCAGCCCTGAAGTTCCCGGATATTCGCGACATTCACAAGGTCAGAACGCGGAGGATCGGCTTCTACGTGGCAGTGGAGGCTCACATCGTCCTGGACGGCCGCATGAGCTTGAAGCGCGCCCACGACATCGCCTCTAACCTCGAAACAGAACTGGAAAACCTCCTCGGCCGGAATGCCCTCATCACCCTTCACACGGAACCGAGCGAGGGTTCCGTTGAAAAGGTACGGGACGCGCTCAACGCGAACGGGTGTGCGGACATCACGATCAAGACGACAAAGGCAACTATCTTCACGGTGGAGGACGCCGCTAAGGCCGTGGGCGCTCCTGCCGAGGAGATATTGAAGAGCCTCTTGTTCCTGGCGGAGGACCGCCCCATGCTGGTGCTGATGAGCGGCGCGAACCGAGCGGACCTCCGTGCCGTGGCCCGCGAGGCGAAGGCCAAGAAGGTGAGGATGGCCCCGCCGGACTACACGTTCGAGAACTTCGGATTCCGAGCGGGCGGGGTTCCCCCGACGGGCTATCCCGTTCCAATGCCCGCACTCCTGGACGAGGACCTTTTCCTTCACCCCGTGGTTTGGGCCGCGGCGGGCACAGATCACGCCTTTTTCCCCATAGAGCCGGAACGGCTCCTGAAACTGACCGGTGGGGTTAAGGTTCGCCTCAAGAAAAGTCAAGAAAAGCGGGGTGGTGGTTGATGCCTGACAGACTGGAAACCTCGCGAGGCCCAGAAAAAATATTCCGACCCAGGAAGCGTTTTGGGCAGAACTTCCTTGTTGATCGGGGCGTCTTGTCGGCCATCGTGGAGCGCGCCGCCGTGATGCCGAACGACGTGCTGCTGGAGGTGGGGCCGGGTCGGGGCGTGCTGACGGAGGAACTGCTTCGCGCGGGCTGCGCGCGGCTCTACGCCGTCGAGGTGGACCTCCGCCTGCAAGACCGTCTGGAACCCCTCCGCGCCCGCTGCCCTCAGCTGGAACTCATCTGGGGAGACGCCGTGTGCGTTGATTACGGGCTGTTTGAGCCATTTCCCAACAAGGCCGTGGCGAACATTCCCTACAACATCACGACGCCCCTGATCTGGCGTCTGCTGACCTTCGCCTCCCGCGGACTCACCTATCACCTATACATGGTTCAGAAGGAGGCGGCCGACCGGCTGACCGCGCCCCGCGACACCAAGGAGCGCTACCCTCTGGGCGCGGCCCTGGAGGTTATGGGCAAGACGACTCTCGTTCGCAAGGTGCCGTCCCAGTGCTTCCGGCCCGCGCCGCGCGTCGAATCCGCCCTGGTGGAGATCGTGCTGGAACGCGGTTTTTACCTGATGGATGACCCCTTTTGGCCCGCCCTGCTCCACGCCGGATTCCGTCAGCGCCGCAAGACGCTTCTCAACAACCTGAAGGGCTTTGCCGGCGCGGAGGACTGGCGCTCTCTCCTAGACGCCGCCGCCATCGACCTTCGAACCCGCGCCGAGGACCTCTCCGGCGAAGAGTGGCTGTGCCTTTACAACGCTTTTCAGTTTCATGCGCTATAATCTTGGGTCCACGGGCTCGCTTTCCAGCGCCAGCACGCCAAAGACGCATTCGTGCACGCGGTAGAGCGGTTCCCTCCTTACGAACCGATCCAACGCCTCCATGCCCAGGGCGAACTCGTCAAGAGCCAGGCGTCCTTTCTTCCCAAGGGAACGTTTTTTGAGGCGCGTCATGTGATGGGATTCCGTGTACTCTGGGCCGTAGATGATGCGCAGGTACTCGCGCCCCCTGCATTTGACCGCCGGCTGGAGCAGCTTCGAGCCGCGTTTTGCCGCGAAACCCAACGGCTTGACCACCATTCCCTCGCCGCCGGACTCCGTGAGCCGGGTCCACCAGGATACCCCGGTTTGGACGCTCCTCTCGTCGCCCAGGGTGACAAGCAGGTGATTCGTCGCGATGAAAATGGGATCGCGTCCGGCCGCGTATTTTTCCACAACTCGCATGTGTTCGGCGTGGTCCGTGTCCTTCCATACATGATCCTCGGTGGCCAAAACGTGAAAGGGCGCGACGCGCAGGTCGTCCAAGGAGGGAGACGGCCAGCAGTAGCGGCGGTATGCCTCCGTGTAGCGCGTCAGCGCCGCCTCACGCGCCCTGTACTTCTCCAGAAGCTTGCCCACGTCGACGTTCATCCCCGACGTTCCCTTTTTTACGTCTTTTACGCCGAGGGGTACCACGCCTCTTTCCTTTGCCCGTTCGAGCGCCCTGAGCGCGGAGGACAGCCCAAGGCGCCCGGCCTCCCCCGCAGCGGCGTACTGCTCGGAGAGCAGCTTCTGCGCCTTAGCCGACCAAGGCATCAGCTCCGCGTCAAGACAAACCCAGTCTGTGGAAAAATCTTCCCAGAAGTTGGTTTCGCTCAGGACATCGCCGAGCCGCGCCAGTAACTCCCCCTCGCGGCCTTCGTTCTCCGCTTCGAAAAAATGCCGGCCTGTCCGGGAGTAGACGATGCCGCGGGAGCCGTCGCCGACGCCGAAGCGGGAGGCGGCCGCTTTCTCGCTGCGACAAACTATGATAACGGCACGGCTGCCCATGTGCTTTTCCTCACATATCACGTTTTCGATGCCGTTGGAGCGAAAGTACTCAAACGCCTCAGCGGGCTGCTCCAGGCAGTCCTCCAAGGGGCTGGCCGCACAGGGCGACATGGTAGGAGGCAGGTAGACGAGCCACCTGGGGTCCGCCGCGAACCTGCTCATTATCTCGAAAGCCGCGGCTGCGTTTTCTTCTTTTACAAGAACGCCGCCGAAGAGGCTCGTGCTGATTCGGCGTTTTCCGGCGACGTCTTTCGCGTCCAGAAAATACCCCCGCTCATCGAGGACCACTAGGGGCTTCGCTGGTGCGTAATACTCCCGCTTGGCCTCGACGGCGATAATATCCCTCTCCGGCCAGCGCATGGCCGTGAGCCGCCCTCCAAAAACGCAGCCTGTGTCGATACCGAACGTGCCGTTCAGTACTCTGACGTCCTCCGAAGCGACATGGCCGTAGACCACCGCCGCGCGCCCGCGGTACTCCTCCGTCCAGTCCATCCGCTCGGGCAGGCCGAACTCGTCCCGATCACCCGTGGTCTCGCCGTAGAGGCAAAAGGACCGCACGCGCCCCGACGCCCTCCCCTGGAACTTCTCTCGCAGTCCAGCGTGCGCGACGACCAGCTTCCCTCCGTCCAGTACGTAGTGGCTGACGAGAGAGTCCAGAAACTTTCTCACGTTCTCACGAAACTCCGGCGTTTCGCCCTCAAGCTCCGCGATGGTCTTGCCGAGGCCGTGAGCGGGTTCCACCTTCGCGCCCTCAAGGTATTTCAGCAGCTTTACGTCATGGTTTCCTGGAAGGCAGAACGCCAGACCGAGGGCAGCCATGTTCATCACCAGCCGCAGCACATCCGCGTTCTTCTCCCCGCGATCGCAGAAATCCCCTAAAAAGACGGCCTTGCGCCGGGGTTCCCCCTCCCATAAAGCCATGCGGCCGTTCGCGTCCACCGTGTAGCCAAGTTTTTCGAGGAGTTCACACAGCTCGTCGAAACAGCCGTGAACGTCCCCGATAATGTCAAAGGGCCCTTTTTCTTCCCGCTTGTCGTTCCAAAGGGGAACGCGGACGACCTCCACCGCGTCGAGTTCCTCTGGCGATTTCAGGACGTGGATATAACGGAACCCCTCTTTTCGCAGGTGTTTGATGGATTGCCGGAGCGCCCTCGAGTGATTGCGGATGACGTGAGGCGGGTAGTTGCGCGCCGGGTTCGCCTTGTTTCGCTCCTGACAGAGTTCCTCTGGGACGTCGAGCACGATGGCGACGGCGTGGACGTCTTGTCTCCGCGCGAGTTCCAGCGTGGGGGCGCGGGCTTCTTTTTGAACGTTTGTGGCGTCGATAACGACGAGTTTTCCCGCGCTCAAACGCTTGTCCGCCGCGTAATAGAGCACGTCGAAAGCGTCTTTAGTCGCGTTTTGGTCGCTCTCGTCGTCGGAGACCATCCCGCGGAAAAAGTCGGAACTCAGAACCTCGGTGGGTTTAAAAAAGCGCGCGGCAAAGGTGGATTTTCCGCTTCCCGACGCGCCGACGAGGGTCACGACGGAGAGGTCCGGTATTTCTATTCGCATCTCGTAAAAACCCCCATCTGCGTCTGGCTTCCGCGTTTCTCGTCGAGGTCTCCGACGTCGCTGTACAGGACTTCGTACCCATAACGGCGTGCGGCTTCGCTGCCCCAGGAGTGAAATTCCCCGCGGCTCCACTCGAACCTATGATCTCCGTGGCGCAAGGGACCGGATAGTTTTTCGAAATTTTCGTTGTACTCAGCGTTCGGCGTGGTGATCACGACGGTCCGCGGGCGCGCGTGGGTAAACAGCACGTCTTCAAAAGCAGCAAGGCGGTTTTTGTCGATGTGTTCAATAACCTCCACACAGACTGCCGCGTCGTACCCAGAAAAACGCTCGTCGCGGTACGTGAGCGAGCCCTGAAAAAGCGTAAGCCTTGAAGCCCGCGGTTCGGGCATTGTATCGACTTTGAGGCGCCTTTTTGCCTTTTCGAGGGCGAAAATCGACGCGTCAGCGCCCGCGACCCGCACAAAGGACTTTTCTCGCAGCAGCAGGCGCAGCAGATTCCCCTCCCCGCACCCCAGGTCGATGACGCTGGACGCACCCCTAGCTGACAGCGCCGCCACCACCGCTTCCAGGCGTCGTGTGTTCAGATTTTTTGCTTTTTCCGCTGACTCAAGGTCAGCGTCCTCGGTGGCCCCGGACTCACCGTTGTCGATTCGCTCTAGGGCTATCCGCGCCAAGCGTTTTCTGCCCGCCAGGTACCGCCGGACGATGAAGTCCCGCTCCGGGTGATTCTCGAGCCAGCCCGCGCCTTTTTCCAGCAGCTTGTCGATCTCGTCCGGGCCAACCCAGTAGTGCTTCCTGCGGTCAAACACCGGCATGAGAACGTACAGGTGGGTGAGCACGTCCTTCAAGAGGCAGCGGCGGGAAAGCAAAAGGTTCACATAGCACCCCTCCCCCCACTCCGGAAATTTTTCGTCGAGGGCCTCCCTTGCGTAGTGAACTTCGTATCCAAGGGGCGCGAACACGCGGTCAATCATTTCGACGTCACCGCGGCACGGCAGCGCCGAAACCTCCGCTCTCAAATCAAGTTCAGAGGAAGCGAGTCCGGGGTTTTTATCGCACCGTCCGGCGAGGGCCGACCCAAAGACACGGGAAATAGCGGTGCTCATGAAGGATGAACTCACGTAGGGGCGGTCGTTGACGTAGTCGAACAGACCTCCTCCCTTCGCGCCTTCTTTGCCTCTGGCCAAGTCGATGGGGTCGATGTCCAGCAGGAGCGCGGCGGTGCACAGCCTGTCCGAGACTTCGGGATAGAAGACGTAAGCGCGCCCGAAGCTGAGTTCAAACTCCTGCGGACGGTCTGGGTTCTTATGAAGCAGGTACCCCAGATCGGCCGCGTTATCCCCTCGATACGTTATCGTCAGCAGCATTTTTTCCATATCCTTATGAGTATGAGTAATTGAATATTCCGCACAAGAGTTTACAAGATTTCAGGCTATAATTCAACGTTGTTAGTCGAGGTCGGAAAGTAGACGACCAAGTGAGCATGGAGCGCCTTCTTTTATAGAGCGCGCAGGTTGAAACTTTTTACCAAGAAGCGATATAATGTTTTCCGTTATTCAGGCCCTTCAATTGCCTGGAAGGGAGGGGAGGAGTGACATTGTACGACGTTGCGCAACGGAGAACCCTAAATTGCGTTCAAAAGAAAAAACGGCGGGCAAAAAACGCGCCTTGGGGGGGTGCGGTTTGCCTGGCGGCGTTGCTTCTGACGGCGTTCTCGCCGGCTGAAGGCGCCGCTTTCCACATCAAACAGGAGGCCGATGCTTACATCGGCTGCGAGGTGGTGCTCTCGCTGGGCGGGGACGAGGCCGAAACGCCGGGCGTTTCCTATGAGTGGTCGCTTGCGGGCAACGTGAAGCCCATACGTTTTGGCAGGAACGGCTTGGAGTGCCGCTTTACCCCCTACGACACGGAGCCCGTCTCCATCTCCGTCTCCGCCATCGGACCGGCTGGACCCTTGTCCTCCGCCAGCGTTTCCCTGACCGCCAAGGAGTTCACGGTCGATATCTCCCTCGTGAAGGAAGAGCCCTTCATGCTGTGGGACCCCAACGCGAAGCGGGACGTTCCCGCCGAGGGCCTCATCGCAGGGGAACCCATCCGTTTGAGCCTGAGACTCATCCCTGAATACAAAAACAGGATTCACTGCCGCTGGACCACCGACGCGGCTACCGCCATACGCGTCGGCGGAGAGGAACCCCAGGTCACGGTTTCCCGCAACGAGATCGGCGACGCCGAAGTCACCGTAGTGGTGACGGACACAAACGGCGTGGTGCTGGGGCGCGGGCGCAAAAGTGTCACCGTGCCCATAGCGCGCGCCGCGGCCGAGGAGTCCGCCCGCCGCAGAAGCGCATGGAAACAGTGGCTCGACGCGTCTTCCCTCTGGGAGGCTAAGAAATTCGATGAGGCCGTAAGCAACGCTGCCGCGGCATCGGAGATCGACCCGGACACCCTCGAAGTCGCGGAGGGCCTCCAGGTGCTGCGCGCTAACTACGCCCGCGTGGAGCGCTCACGCAAGCTGAGCGCCGAGGCCGAAAGCCTGTACAAAAAAGAAAAGCTGACCGACGCCCTGAAAACCTACAGGCGCGCCCAAGTGGTGTGGGCGCTTCCCGGCATTGAGGACTCCATCAGGAGCCTGGAGGCGGAGATCGACAACATCCGTGTTAATCGTCAGCGGGCGGAGTGGCTGAAGGATACCGCCTCGGCCTATGACCAGGAGGGCTTTTTCGATGACGCCCTGAAATATTACCGGCAGACCCTTGCCCTGATGCCGGACGAGGCCGTGACCCAGCGCGCCGAGCGCATTGAAAAGCGCCTCGCCGCCATCGCTCAGGCC
Source organism: Synergistaceae bacterium (assembly GCA_031280275.1). Classification (GTDB taxonomy): domain Bacteria; phylum Synergistota; class Synergistia; order Synergistales; family Aminobacteriaceae; genus JAITGK01. Next base: position 29,796 of record JAITGX010000015.1, on the reverse strand, counting down.
AGACTCCTCGCCGAGGAGGGGCGCAAGTTGGAGTCGGCGGGGCAGCTTCTGGACGCCGTGGTGAAGTACAAGGAAAGCCTGAACTTCAACCCCAGCGAGGAACTGTCAACACACATGAAGGAGCTGGAGGAGACCATTAAGGAGCGCAGGGCGCGGGCAGGCGTCCTGCGCCGCGAGGCCGCCGAGCTCCAGAAGAGGAACAACGACGCTGAAGCCCTCTTGCGCTACAGGGAAAGTCAGGCCCTGTGGCCCGATCCCGACTTGGCGAAGCGCATAGCCGACCTGGAAAAAACCGTCACCGTGCCGCGGCTGGCCATGCGTTCCGCGGAGGACTTTGGCATCGGAACCCAAGCCGACGCGGCACGCCTTTTTCAGGAGGCCCATGCCCTCTACAAGCAGGGCAAGTTCAGGGAGGCCCTGGAGATATACCGCAAGAGCTACGCTATTTCCAAGGACGAGCGTCTGGCCGCCTGGATCGGCAGGGTCGAGGCATCGCTTAAGGAGTACGAAGCCGTTCTCCAGGCCAACGTCCTAATTAAGGAGGGCAACCGGCTTTACAGTGAGGGCCGCGCCCGCGAAGCGCTGGCAAAGTACAGGGAAAGCCTCGCCATTCACCGCAATGACGAGGTGGAGAACTTCATCAGGTTTGTTGAGGAAAACTTGAAAAAAAACGGACCCGCGGGAAATTCCGGTGGCCTTGTGACCTCCGCCCGGTAAAGACCTTTCTGACAAGTGAAAGGAGCAAACCCTATGAAAAATATGAAAAATACGAGAAAAGTAAACACTTGGTTTCTTTTGACGCTTCCCTTGCTGTTCTTGTCGCTGTTCCCGCTAAGGGCAGCTTTTGCCGCCAGGGCTGCCAGCGAGCCGCCGCAGATTTCTCTGGAGGCCGCCCCGGAGGCGCCCTATCCGGGTGAGACGGTGAGAGTGCGGGCCAGGGTTACTCCCCGTTATGACGCGGCTCGGCAGGGTATCCGTTGGGAGGGACAAGGACTCAAGCCGGTAAGCGGTGACGTGGTCGCCTACGAGGCATGGGGAAGCGCGGCAGCCCTGAAGGCCACGCTCTGGGATCGCGTTGACGGCGACGACCTAGCGGCGGCCTCCATCACCGTTACGCCTCAGAGTTACGCCCTTGCCGTCCGTATCCTGACGACGGAGGAAACCGTCCGCCTGTGGAATATTGAGACGAAAACCATGAAGGACCAACAGGGCAGGGCCGTCAAAACGCGGGTTCTCTTGGAGGCGTCCATAGAGCCCGCGCCCTCAATTCCCTATCGCTGCCTCTGGACACCGAACGAGGGAACGACCCTGGCCATGCAGGAAGGAAACCGGTGCGCCGTCTACCGGGAGCTGCCAGGAACCGCCTCCGTTTCCCTTCAGGTGTTCACCATGGACAACCTGCTTTTGGGAACGGCGGAGATCAGCTTTAACGTGGACGTCTCCTCTGAGGCCCTGGAGCGGAGCCGCCGTTTGAGCGAGGGGTGGGAGCGGTGGCAAAACGCCATGGCCCTGCGCGAAAAGGGTGAGGTGGAGACCGCCCTAGCTCAGGCCCGGCAAGCCGCCGAGGAGATGATCGGCGCGGGCATGAAGGAAGAAGACCTGCGGGAGGAGCTGTCCCGCTTCACTCAGGCGCGGAACAACTACTTCCGCGCGTTAGAGCTGGCGGCCATCGCGGCCACTCTGTGGCGCGACGGACGACTGGAGGAGGCCCTGGCGCAGTACCGTGAGGCCCGGACGTTCTACGCTCACCCCTCCATCGACAGGAGCGCCGCGGAGATAGAGAACACCCTGGCGCGGAACAAAGAGATAAGGGACCGCGCCGCGGCTCTCGCCAGGGAAGCGGGGCTTTTGGCCCAGGGTCAGGACTTGGATGGCGCCTTGGAGAAGTACAAAGAAAGCCTGAGACTCTATCCCGACGTCGGAACCCGCGCTGCTCAGGCCGGGGTTCAAGCCCACCGGAACGCCTCGGATCGGAAGATGGAGGTGGCACGGGCGGTGCGGGACGTGGCCTTGACCCTCGAATCTCAGGGGGACTTGGAGGCGGCCCTGGAAAAGCTGAACGAATCCAAGGAAGTTTGGCTTCTGCCTGAGATCGACGCCGATATTGCCCGCGTCCAGTCGGAAATAGCCGCTCAGCGGAACAACCAGGAGAAGGCGGCACGCCTGGCAAGGGAAGGCGCGGCATTGGAGGCCCGCGGGATCGAAGGGCAGGGAAGCCCCGCGATTCTGATTCAGGCGTTTGAGAAATACCGGGAGTCCCTGGCAGCGTGGAGGGACGTGTCCGTCGAGCGGGCTGTGGAGCGCGTCTCGGCGCACGTTGCCCGCATCAACGACGAGATCGCCCAGGCTGCCGCCGCCGTGAAGGAGGCGGGCATCCTGGAGGAGGAAGTGCGCCTCCGGGAGGCTTTGAGCAAGTATCGCCGCGCCCAGGAGCTTCGATGGGATCAGGGCGTGGAGAAAAAAATTACGGACCTCGTCCAACTGATTGAGGTGCGGGAAAAGACCATCGCGGAGGCCAGGGAGTACTTCGCCCGCGCAAGGGAGCTGGAGGTGCAGGAGAAGCTGGACGAGGCGCTGGAAAACGCCCGCATAGGGGAGAAACTGCTCGTTTCCAAAGGGCTTGAAGATCTCTCGCTGGGGGAACCCGACGGCTCGGCCGCCGCGGCCGTCAAGCGCCTGGAAAACGCTGTAGAGGCACGGAACGGCAAGATCACCCGGGCCGCCGAACTGGCGAGGCAGGCGCGTGCGGAGTCCAATCCAGAAAAAGCCCTGGACCTCTTTATGGAAAGTGAAAACGTCTGGCATGACGAGGAGGTATCGCAGGCAATCCGCTCCCTCAGCAGCCTCCTAAGTGAGAGCCGCGACTCGAAGGAGCGGGCGGCCAGCTTGTACAAGGAGGCCGTGGTGCTGGACAGAGAGTCGGCCTTCGAGGCGGCTGAAGAAAAACTGGTGTCCTCCTTGACCCTCAGGGCGACGCCTGAGGCTCAGACGCTTTTGGCGGAGGTACGCAACCGGATAGGCGAGAAAAGTTGGCTCGCCTCCCTGTTGAACCAGCCCCTGAACCTGCGCTACGCTCCGCTTCTTCCCTACACGGGAGACCGGACGGTGGTGCGGATCGAGGGCGGCGCCTGGACCGAGGACGAAAGGCTGGCGTACCGGTGGGAGCTGCTGGGCAACGCGAAGGACAACGCCCCCTTGGACGGCGGTCACGCCTACGCCTTCCACATTGCCGACGAGCAGCCCGTGACGGTGAGGTTAACCGTGCTGCGGGCTGGTGCGGGGCGGGAGCTGGCGGCGCGGATGGTCTCCGTCATCGCCAGACCCCGGTCGGTTTGGCTGACCCTGAACGAGGACACCAAGAGGGCGAACGTCTGGAACGCTTCCCTGAAGCGGCTGGAGGAGATCAAGGAGTTCCCGACCTCCACAGACGTGAAGGTCCGCGCGGAAATTTCCCCTCTGCCCGAGGGCGCGGTCTCCTACGCCTGGAGCGTGGACGCGGCCACCGCTCTGGCCTCTTCCTCCGGCAGCCGGGCCGTCGTGCGCCGGATCAAGCCGGGAACGAGCCGCGTGGACGTCACGGCCAGGGACGCACGGGGCATTGAGCTGGGCACGGGGCGGCTCAACTTCATCATCGGCATCGACAAAGAAGACGTAAACCGGGACATCCGGCGCGCCCAGGCCTGGGAAAAATGGCTGGCGGCCAGGGTCCTCTGGGAGGAAGGCAAGCGGCTGGAGGCCGTGGACAAGGCCATAGAGGCCTCCGCTCTCGACGCCTCCGACCCCGACATCACCCACGGACTCGCTCGAATGAGGGAAGACCTGGGGAAGATGGAACAGGCCTCGCGGCTTTTGGCCGAGGCCTCCATGCTGCTGACGAAAGGGGACGCGGAGGAAGCCGCGAGAAAGATCGGCGAGGCCGAGAAACTGTGGTCCGACGATAGGAGCCGAGACATGAGATACGCCGTGTGGGAGGCCGCCGAGCGGACTCGCAGGAATGACGTCCTGGCAGCCAGTTTCCGCGCCGAGGGTGAGGCCCTTCTGGCTCGAGGCGCGAAGGCCGAGGCCCTGCTCCGTTTCCAGGACAGTTTCCTCATCTCCAAAAACGACGTGGTGAGCAAGGACATTGCGCGCTTGAAGCAGGAGATTGCGGCGGAAAAGGCGAACCTGGAGAAGGCGCGGGAACTGCGGGAAAAGGGCAACTCTTTGGCCGACGTCCGGCACTATGGCGAGGCCATTGAGTACTTCGAGCGCAGCCTGCAAATCCTTCCCGACGAGCACTTGGCGGCCTACATTGAGTTGCTGCGGGAAAGGGCTACGAAGGAAAAGGCACTCCGCACGGCCGCCGCGAAGCTGCGCGCCGACGGCGACGCCCTCATGAAGGATAAAAAGACAACCCAGGCCCTGGCCAAATACAGGGAAAGCCTGGAGGTCTGGAGAGACGTGGAACTGGCCGCCTTTGTGAAGAAAGAGGAGGACAAGATCACTCAGGCCACGGCCGCCCGGCTTCGCAAGGAGGCGGAGGCCCTCATCAAGGGCAAAAAACCGGATCAGGCTCTGGCGAAGTACAGGGAAAGCCTGAAATATGCCCATGACGACGAGGCGGCGGAGTACGTGAAAAAAGCCGATGACGCGGCGGCGAAAAAACGCGCCGATGCCCTGAGCAAGGAAGCGGAAGCCCTCATCAAGGCGAAGAAGCCAGAGGAGGCCTTAAAGCGCTATCGGCAGGCCCTGAGGGAGACTCCAGACAGCGACGCGCTGATCAAGGAGATACAGAAGCTGGAGATGACCCTAGGCCCTTCTGTCTCTGATTCGCCGCTGTCCGACGACGCGCTGCCGGAAGACCCCTACGCGGACGGCAGTGAGAACGGCACGCGGGACCTGGCTCAGGCGGACGTCCTTTACAAGGAAGGCAACGCCCTTTATAAGCAGAAAAAGTACCGCGAGGCCCTGGCGAAGTACAGGGAGAGTTACAAATTCAGCCAGAGTCAGAAGCTTCTGGAGTTCGCGAATCAGCTCGAGGCGACGCTGGACAACGTGGAGAGGGCCAACAAGCTGGTGCAGGAGGGGAATATCCTTTACAAGTCGAAGAAATATAAAGAAGCTCTGGTCAAGTACAAGGAAAGCCTGGGGTTTTACCCCAATCCTGACGTGGAGGCCTTCATCGTCAAGGTTGAGGCCATGCTGAGGTAAGGGTGAGACAATGAAAAAAAACTTCCGAAAAACACTGACTAAGACGCCAAGGCGGGGATGGTTCAGCGCGGCGCTGGTTTTCGCGCTGGTCTGGGCTGTTGGGTTCGCCGAGGCGCACAGCTCTAAGGCATGGAAGGAGCGGCTCGACGCGCGCACGGCCACGTTGTGGGTTGAGGGTCAAGTGCTGGGGGAGGAACTTGTTCTCAACTCCAGAGGCGTGTTGCAGGTCACATGGTTGGAGCGCGGGCTGACCCGCCGGCTGGGCGAGGACCGGGACGCGGAGGAATGGCTCGTCACGAATTTGAGCTACTATTCCAGCAGCCGCAAGGAAACGCAGGCGAAGCTGAAAGGGCGCGACGTGTTCCTGTTGCACTACCGGGCGTTGAAGCGCTGGGATTTCGACTTGACGCAGGTGGTCATCGATGGGTACCGGCTCACGTCCGACGACGTGCTGACGAGGAAGGACTATTGGAAGAGAGAGCTTGCTCCAGGAAGCCAGAGCGCTGTAGCGATTGCCGCGCCTTCCCTCAAACCGGGGCAGAAAGTGGAGATCCGCTACGATGACGCACTGGCGGAGTTCAAGGTCCCGCACAGGTGAGTTTCCTCACGCTGGGCATCGAAACGAGCTGTGACGACACCGCCGTCGCCGTGGTGAGGGACGGCTGGGAGGTTCTATCGGAGTTCCTGTCGAGCCAGGTGAGAGACCACGCGCTCTTTGGGGGTGTCGTCCCGGAGTTCGCCGCCCGGCTTCATTTGGAAAGTCTTCTGCCCCTGGTGGACGCCGCATTAAGAGGGGCAGGGGTTTCGGGCGAGGAGTTAAGCCTCATCGCTGTGACGCGAGGGCCAGGGCTAATGGGTTCCCTGCTGGTGGGGGTGGAGGCGGCGCGAGCACTTTCGCAGGCGTGGGGTGTGCCCGTCCTTGGGGTCAACCACCTGGAGGGCCATTTGTTCGCGTCCCTATCCGAATCCGGGCCGGTTCCCCCGTTCTTATCCCTGATCGTCTCCGGCGGGCACACGGAGATCGTCCTGGTGAACGGTTTCGGACGCTATACCCTGCTGGGGGCCACGCGAGACGACGCCGCCGGCGAGGCCTACGATAAGGCGGCAAAAGTAATGGGACTGGGATATCCAGGGGGGCCGGAGATCGACCAGCTCGCGCAGAAGGGAGATCCCAACGCTTTCGCCTTCCCCGTGCCGCTGAAAAACACGGCCCGCGTCGAGTTCAGCTTCAGCGGACTCAAAACGGCCCTGCTCCAACAAGTCGAGAAAATAAAAAAGGAAAATGGGGGCGCCCTACCCCCTCAGTTTTTGCCTCATCTTTGCGCGTCGTTCCAACGGGCCGTTATTGAGGCGCTGCTCGTCAAAACCGCTCTGGCCGTCCGGCTGACGGGCATAAAGACCGTGACCGCCTCTGGGGGCGTGGCGGCCAACAGTGCCCTGCGCCGCGCCTTGACTGAAGCCCACGGTGCCTGCCTCCCGCCCTTGCCGCGTTGCACTGACAACGCCGTCATGGTTGCCTTGGCCGGATACAATGCCTGGACCCGCGGTGTTCGCCCCGACCCCCATCTCACCCCGGACCCGTCGCTGGAGTTATGACGATGGGTTACAGGCGAGCGGTGGTGGAGGCGGGGAAAAAAATGCTTCACTCGGGGCTGACTATGGAGACGTGGGGGAACATCAGCGTTCGCGGCCGCGATCGGATCTACATCACGCCCAGCGGTATGCCCTATGACGACCTTACCGAAGAGGACGTGGCGGTGGTGGGACTGGAGGGGCGCGTCTTGGAAGGGCGCCGGCAGCCCTCCACGGAGACGCCGCTTCACGTGGCCGTGTACAACGCCAGGCCGGACGTGGGCGCGGTGCTTCACACGCACCCCATCTACTCCACCGTGTTTTCCTGCATGGGCGAGGACATTCCTCTGTTCATTGACGAGGCGGCCCAGGCCCTGGGCGACGTGGTGCGGACGGCTGGGTACGCTCTGCCGGGTTCGCCGGAACTGGCCCGGAACTGCGTCGCCGCTCTGGGGCGAAGGGCCAACGCCTGCCTGCTGAAATCTCACGGAGCGGTCTGCGTGGGCAAAGACCTGAGCGCGTGCTTTCGGACGGCGGCGGTCTTGGAAATGACCGCGCACGTCCTTCAACTTATCCGCTCGATGAGTGGAACCTTCCACCCCATATCCGACGAAAACATCGCTGCTATGCAGGAATTTGTCAAAACGCGGTATGGTCATTGACATACTCCCACGCTCCTACCCCATTAATCAGTGCTTCCTTACTATAATATTGCTTTATGATTTTCATGTGTTTGCCCTGAGATTGATTCGGATACTTACGAACTGAGAATGATGTTACAATAGGGCTATCTTGATTTGTTGGAGGGAAAGTTATGCCTTTACTGACATGCAAATTATGCGGGAAAATTTTTACATCATCAGGCGGCAGAACGTGCCCTGACTGCCATACGCGCCTCGACGGGCTCTACCCCAAGGTACGCGAGCACCTCCGCGACAACCCGAAGACGGACTTCAACGTGGATACCCTCGCCAACGAGCTGGAGACGGACGTTCGGGACATTCAGGCGTTGGTGGACATGGGATACCTTGACCGGGACATCGACAGGCGTGCCGACCCCGAAACGCTGAACCGGCAGAAGCTGGCCCAGGAGTTCGAAAGCTCCCTGAAGCAGATGCAGGAAAGCGCGGCTCAGAGAGCACAGAACGCCGCCTCCTACGGGCAGCAGCGCTACGGCGAACTCAACAAGAAAAAGTAGGACCACGCGTGGGGGGTGTTTTGCAGGTCGTGTTCTCCGCAATCCTGGGCGCGTCGCTGGGTTCTTTTTTCAACGTGGCTGCCCACCGCAGCGTGACAGGCCGCCCCTGGTGGGGAAGAGAGCGCTCCGTCTGCGAGTCCTGCGGGAAGGAACTCTCCGCCTGGGAGCTGGTGCCGCTGGTGTCATGGGTGCTTCAAAGGGGGCGCTGCCGGAGTTGCGGGGCCCGTATATCCCTCCGCTACCTGGTTGTGGAGGTCGTGGGCGCGGCGGCGGCGGGGCTCATGGCGTGGCGCTGGGGGCTTTCGTGGGCTTACGTGCTCTCCATGACGGCCGTCTGCGGGTTCCTGATCAACTCTCTGACTGACTACGAAAGCGGGGACGTTTTCGATGCTTTCGCGCTCATGACGGGACTTGCCGGCCTGGCGATACGCCTGGCGGGGGGGTGGGGCGCCCTCCTCGACGGACTTGTAGGGGTCGTCGCGGGGTGGGGTCTTTTCGCCGCGATCATCCTTTCGAGCCGCTTGATTATGGGGCAGGACGGCATGGGTTGGGGTGATGCCTGTTTCATGGGCGGCATGGGCGCTGTCTACGGATGGAAGATGACGCTTCTGGCCTTCTACATGGGAATCATGTGCGGGGGCGTGGGGAGCCTCTGGCTCTTGTTCCGAGGTAAAGTGAGATGGGGGCGTCACGACGCGTTTGCGTTGGTTCCCTATCTGTCTGCTGGGGGATTCCTGACGCTTTTGTTCGGCCCCTGGCTCTTGGGTGTCATTGGGCTGCGCTTCCAATATTTTCCCCTGGTTTTCCAGACCGGGTGGCCTTGGTGAAAGGAGAGGGAGAATCCGGATGACTTTCGCTCGCGTGTTCGACATCGGCGCGGCGTGCGTGTTTGCGTTTTTCATTGTGAGGGGAGCCCTGCGCGGCATGACGATGGAGATCGTGTCCATGCTGGGGTTTGTGGTCGGGGTCGCCTGCAGTTGGACTTTTGCCCAGCCCCTGGCGGCCTTGGCGTTGCACTACTTTCCATCAGTGGACTCCACGCTGGCGGAGCTGCTTTGCGCCGCCGCCCTTTTTATCGCTGTTTCGCTGGCCTTCACGGCGGTAGGAAGGCTTTTGCAGGCTCTGGTTCGAGCGGCGGACCTAACCATGATGGACCATTTCATGGGGGTGTTCTTGGGGGCCCTGCGCACGTTTCTTCTGTTTATTTTCATTTACGGGGTGGTCTCCGTTTTTTCCCCCCTTCTTCCCGGCGCGTGGATGCAGGAGAGCGTGGCCATGAAGGGCGCCGCCGTCGTGTGGCCCCCGGTGCTGAAATTCCTGACGGCCAACGGGTGGCTTGACGTCTCCCACCTGACGCCGCCGGACGAGGACGCCGAACCGGGCGCTCCCACGCCAAGGAGCGCTCCCGTTGACGGCTGAGGAGCGCAATGTTCATATCCGAACCCGTCCTGAACCTGCTGGAGTTTGAAAAGTCGCTTTTCCCCTTCGTGGAAAACGTGAGGGGAGAGCTGGGGGAGAGCGCCCTCGCTTCCCTGACGCCCTGCAAGACGATGGCTCAGCTTCAGGTACGGCGGGAGCTTTTACTGGCGTGGCTGGACTGCACCGACCGGCGGGGGGACAAGGCGGTGCCCTGGAACGCGGGCGTCGTCCGCGTCACGGGACTCTTCCCCCTGGCGGAAAAAAGCGGCCTTCTCCTGGGGGAGGAGCTGCTGAGGGTCAAAACTCTGCTGATCTTGGCGGCGCGGGTGCGGGAGGCCCTGGCGGAACTGGAGGGAGACTACCCCGCGTTTGGAACCCTGGCGCGGCGAATTCGTGACTTCGCCCCGGAGCTGGAGGTCCTGGCGGTGATCGAGGACTCTGGGCGCGTGGCGGACTCCGCCTCACCCAAGCTCCAAGAGATACGAAATGGCCTGGAGGTCCTGAAACGGGCAGGACGGAAGACCGCCGTCCGCCTCATGGAGGATGGGGCCATCTTGAACATGTTGCAAGAGCGGGCCTTGACCTACCGAGACGGGCGCTTCCTGCTGCTGGTACGGCAGGAATACGTCAACCGTTTCCCTGGCCTGCTGGTGGACCGTTCAGCCTCCGGGAACTCCGTCTACATGGAACCGCGCATGCTCTCCACCGTCAACAACGGCATGGTGCTGAAGGCGCGGGACGAGCGGGAGGAGGAAACCCGCGTGCTGATGGAGATCACGGGAAAAATCCTGGCCCGTCAGCGGGCCGTGGCTGAGGCAGAGACGGTTCTGGGCGAGATCGACCTGCTTTACGCCTGCGGGGAGGTCATGCGCAAACGGCGGTGGACTCTGCCGGAACTCTCCCGCCGGGTGGGGTTCAGCCTGGTGGAATCCCGCCATCCCCTCTTGAAGGACGCCGCCGTTCCCGTGAGCGTTCGCTGCGGAGCCGCCGTCTCCCAAAACGGACCGGACTCCTTTACGACTCTCGTCATCACTGGACCCAACACAGGGGGCAAGACGGTGGCGCTGAAAACTGCGGGGCTCTGCGTGGCCATGGCCTGGGCGGGCCTGCCCCTGCCAGCCCGCGACGGGTCTTTTGTGGGGGACATCGACGCAGTGTACGCGGACATCGGCGATGAGCAGAGCATTGAGCAGAACCTGTCCACTTTCAGCGCCCACCTGAGGAACATCGTGAGCATCCTGAAGGGCGCAACGCCGCGCTCTTTGGCGCTGCTGGACGAGTTGGGCGCGGGAACCGACCCCCACGAGGGCGCGGCGTTAGGTATCGCGATTTTGGAAACCCTCAGAAAGGCCCAAGTTCTGACCCTGGCCTCCACGCACCATAACCCCATAAAGCAGTACGCCCTGACTACCCCTCTCGTGGAGACCGCCAGCATGGAGTTCGACGCGGACCGGCTGGCCCCCACTTACCGCCTTTTGATGGGCGTGCCGGGCAAGAGCAACGCCCTTTTGATCGCGAAGCGGTGGGGAATGCCGGAGGACGTGCTGAAGCTGGCCCGCTCTTCGCTGGAAGCGCGCGGCGTCACCGCCGAGGAGTTCATGACCCAGCTCAACGAGCGGAGGGCGGCCCTCAATTTGTTGGAGCGCCGTACTGCGGACGAACGCGCGGAGGCGGAGCGGCTGAAAAAGGTGTACGAAGATCGTGCGGCGGAGATTGAATACCAAAAAGACAAAATCCTGGAGGCGGCGGACAAGCGCGCGGCAGATTTGTTAACGAAAGCAGAGGCTGCGTCCCGAGGTCTCATTCGGAGCTTGGAAGAGACGGCGCGGTCGGCTGCGCACAGAGAACTGGGCGCACGGCGGCAGGACATCCAGAAGATACGCAAGGACTTGGAGGCGCGCCACGCGAAACGCGTGGAAAGGGAGCTGCACGGCAAGACCTTTGTTCCCAAAGAAGGCGTGACGGCCCAAGTGGCGGGCAGCGGTATCATAGGGGTTATCGAGTCCGTCAAGAACGGCAGGGTCAGGCTCGTTGCGGGCCCCATGTACCTGGAGGTCCCTGTGGATCAGTTAATGGCCACCGAAAAAAAGGCGAAAGCCGCGGCCCTGCCGGTGGACACCTCGACCCTGATCGTGAAAGAGCACGTGCCGAGTTCCATTATGGTGCGGGGAATGAGCGTGGACGAGGCCCTGCCGCTGACCAGCACCTACCTGGACAAGGCCTACCGGGCGGGCTACTCCAGCGTTCTCGTCATCCACGGACGCGGGGAGGGGATTCTGCGCCGGGAGGTTCACGCCCTCTGTTCACGGCTGAACTACGTCTCCAGCTACCGCCTCGGTGATGCAGGAGAAGGGGGATATGGCGTCACCGTCGTCGCTTTTGGCAAATAAAAGAGCCCAGGGCTCTCATGCTGTAAAATGCTGTATTCGGAGAAGTGATGGCCTGATATGATGGAAAAAATATTCCGCTGGCTGGCGGGAGTGTTCCACGTCGAGGTGGTGTGGATAGACAAAGGGCAGGGGAGGTGGGTGAAGCGGCGGCGCTACCACCCTGTCCTGCAAGCGGCGGTTATCGCAGCGCTGCTGTTCGGTTTGTACGGCGCGTACGGCGCGTACCGGGGCGTGACGTCCTTTCTCGTCGCACCGAGACGCCCAGCGCAGGAGACCCTGACGCCTCCCCTCGTCCTTTCCTCCGACTGGAGACCCGATCAGGCGCTTTCTTTCGACCAAACGGTTTCCTTCGATTGGGCGATTTGGGTGGCCTCCTCCGATCAGGCGGTTTCTGCCGACCAGGCGCCGGGGATTTTGCCCGCGCCTCCCGACCCGGAACCCATTCCCCAGGAGGTCTCCGTGAAGGAAGGTGAGTACTGGGTGCGCATCGTCAAGAAGGACTTCGCGCTCTACTTGTACCGCGGGATCAAGACCGAGAAGCGCTACAGGGTAGGGGTGGGCAAGAACTCCGGCGACAAGCTGAAGGCGGGGGACAACAGAACGCCGAACGGGATATTCACGGTGCAGTCCATTGAGAACTCCAGAGCGTGGACACACGACTTCCGCGACGGCAAAGGCGTCATCGAGGGCGCATACGGGCCCTGGTTCATCCGGCTCCGCACGAAGTGGAAGGGCATCGGCATACACGGCACCCATGACCCGGACTCGCGGGGAACCATGGTCTCGGAGGGCTGCGTCCGCATGTTGAACGACGAGCTGGAAGAGCTGAAAAAAATCGCGTTTCGCGGTATGAAAGTGGTGATTGAGGATTGACGGATACACGACCGGCAAAACACGGAGACTATGAAGAGGGGGTAGCGCGCTGTCTGGCAGGGCTTCCCAAGGGCTTGAACCTTTTTGACCTGCCCCAGCCCAGGGCGGGGTTCCGGCAGTTTATCTCGTCCTGGTTTTTCGTTGACGGCATGGGGCGGCGGGTGGTGGTGGATCCAGGCCCTGCTTCCACCATTCCCCTGCTTTTCGAAAAACTCTCCCCTCTCACGAACGGCGTGGACTTGGTTCTCATAACCCACATCCACCTGGACCACTCCGGGGGAATCGGGCAGTTCTGCGAGCGGTTCCCGGACGCCAAAGTGGTGGTGCATCCCAAGGGCGCGCGGCACCTGATCGATCCTGGAAAACTCTGGCGGCACTCCCTCGGCGTGCTGGGAGACCTGGTAGCTATGTACGGCGAACCCATGCCCCTAAACCCCGCCCGCCTGCTGGACTGGAAGGAGCTTCCAGGCGTGACGGTTCTCGAAACGCCGGGTCACGCGCCGCATCACGTCACCTACATCGTGCCGTTCCAGGACGGACGGCTCTTTTTTGCGGGGGAGTCAGCAGGGCTTTCCATCCCCCTCCCCAAGCCCTATTTCCGCCCCACAACGCCCCCAAAGTTCGATGGCGCGGCGGCGCGGCAGACCCTTCGGCTCCTCGCAGAGACCCTTCAGGAGGGAGACACGCTGTGCTATGCCCACTGGGGCGCGGCGCGGGACGCGAAGTCCAGGCTCGCCCAGGCGGAAAAACAGCTTGCGAATTGGCTGGCCATCGCCTCCCAAATGAAAGATCAGCCGGAAGAGGCCGTCATGAAGCGCCTGATCGCGGAAGACGCCCTTTTGTCCGGCTACGCCAGCCTGCCGGAGGACGTGAAAAAGCGGGAGAACATCTTCATCCGTAACAGCGTGAAGGGCGTCTTGATGTTCTTAGAAGAGGAGCGCTCCGGAGGGGAAAGGGGGATAACGGTATGAGCGGCTTGGTAATCGCCATCAGCAGAGAATTCGGGAGCGGCGGCAGGCAGGTGGGAGAGCGGCTTGCCCAGGAACTTGGAGTGGCGTTTTACGACAAGGCTTTGATCCACCTGGCAGTGGCCAAGAGCGGCTTCGACCCCGTTACGTTTGAGAAGGCGGAAGAGGAGGCAGCCAGTAAGTTCCTGTTCAACCTAACGATAGGGAGCTGCGTCTCGGCGGGAGGTTTTCCCCACGTCAGCGTTCCCATCAGCGATCAGGTTTTTTTTGCCCAAACGAAGGCCATTGAGGAGATTGGGGCGCGAGGCGGCTGCGTCGTCATCGGGCGGTGCTCCACTTACATCCTGCGGAACGTTCCAGGGCGTCTGCGGGTGTTCGTCTACGGGGAGACGAAGGATCGGCTGCGTCGAATCGTGGAAGAGTACGGTGTTCCCGCAAGGGAAGCCGAGGCGAAGATGGCGAAAATGGACAGAGCCCGCGCCAACTACCACCAACACTACACGGACGAGGCGTGGGGCGCCGCGCACTCCTATGACCTCTCGGTCAACACCAGTCATACCGGCGTCGACGGGGCGGTAAGAGTTATCCGAGCCTTGTGCTGCTGAACAAACTCCCCTCGCTTTCGCCGAGGGGAGTTTCGGGGTGATCAGTGTTTCCCCAGCCAGCTCCAGGCGAAAGCGGCGTGCAGGGCCGCCCCCAGGTAAAGCACGGATTCATCCACGTCGAACTTGGCTGAGTGGTGGGGGAAATCGCATTTCTTGGCGGCGTTCCCCACGCCCAGGTTGGCGAACACGGAGGGAACCACGCGCCCGAAGTAGCTGAAGTCCTCCGAGCCCATGATGAGTTCTGACTCCTTGACCTTGTCCGCGCCCAGCAGGCTCTCGGCCACCGACTTGACCAGCTCCGTGCTCTCCGAGTCGTTGACCGTGGCGGGAATCACCCGATTGTATTTGATATCCGCCTTGCAGCGCATGGCCTCACTGACGCCCTTAACCACGCGCTTCATCGCCTCCTCCACGTGATCCTGAACCTCGGCGCGGAAGGTTCGGACAGATCCCACCATCTCCACCCGCTCCGGGATGATGTTGAACACATAGGAGGAGGATTTCACGCCCCCAATGCTCAAAACCGCAGCATCTTTAGGGGAAATTTCGCGGGAGACTATGTTTTGCAGCGCGCTCCCCACCTGAAAGGCCGCCGCGTTCGAGTCGAACGAGGTCTCCGGCGTGGAGCCATGCCCGCCCCTGCCCGTTATAACCAGCTCCCAGGCGTCCGCCGCGGCCATAAAGGGGCCGGAGCGGTACTGAAGTTCGCCCGCCGGCACCGTGGACATCGAGTGAATGCCGAACACGGCGCTCACGCCCTCCAGCGCCCCGCCGTCGATAAGGGCCTGAGCGCCGGGCTTCAGTCCATGCTCCTCAGCGGGCTGAAAGAGAAGACGCACCTTTCCCTTCAGGTCAGACTTGATTCGCGTCAAAATCTTTGCCGCGCCCAACAGCATAGCGGCGTGGCTGTCATGCCCGCAGGCGTGCATCACCCCAGGCTTCTGGGATTTATATGGGACGTCCTTCTCGTCGTTCAGAGGCAGAGCGTCGATGTCCGCCCGCAGTCCCACGCATTTACTCCCTCCGCCGATGTCGGCAGTCACACCGCACCGTGTCTCCCCGAAACCGGTCTTGACGTTCTCGCAGCCCAGCTTTTTCAGCTCCTCCGCGATAACCTTCGTGGTCTCCACCTCGTTCCACGAGGTCTCCGGGTTCATGTGGAAGTACCGCCGCCGCTCAACGATTTCCCTCTCGTATTCCTTAGCCAGCGCCTTGATTTTCTCAAGCATTTTCGGTCGCCTTCCTCTGCCTTCCTCGATTAAGGTTATGACTTTGAGATAAGTTCAACCAATTGACCGGCCAGGACGACGGAGCCGATCGTGACCGTGGTGAACCCACCGATCAACATCTTGGGCAGTATACTGTTGAATACGTACTTCTTGTCTTCCTCGTTGTTGGTGATGGCCGTGCTGACCTCGTCGGAGAGAATGTAGGTGGCGGGGAAGCCGAAGAGGCAGGTCACGCTGATCGCCATGGAGATGGCCCAGGAGTAACGCAGGATTATCCCCAGTATCAGCGACGTTATCGCCAGACACGCCAGCGAGACGCCAAAGGAGAGGACAAGGGGCCAGGCCAGTCTGGCGACTGTTTCAGGGGCGGCGTCGGTGAGGCCCGCCCAGACGGGAATGAGGCAGAAAAACATGGCGTAACCCCCCACGTTGGCCTTGGTGAAGATGTCGTGCTCCAGAAAGCCCACCTCGTAGAAAATTATCCCGTAGATAAGAGCCAGAACCAACGCGTGGATCTTGACAGCGTATCCCATTTTACCGGTGATCCAAGGATAAAACGGGGCGGACCACACCGCGATGTAACCCACCAAAAAAGTTTTGAACATCAGAATAAACGTCGTTTGCAGATTTTTGGGGAGCGCGGGGAAGAGGCGGACGGCGGGGATTTCAGGGTCGATTTGAAGCGCGGCTTTGCCGCTGAAGACTCCCCCGGAACTCTTGACCTTCAAAAGACGGCGGCCCTCTACTTTGAGGCAGTAGGACGCCACAGGAAGCCCCACGAAGGTCTGGAGGATCAGAAGCAGGGAGGCGAAGACGGCCAGATCGGTAAGCCCCTTCAGTTTAGCGGCGTCATTGACCATGAGAGTCGCCACGATTCCGCCGGAGATGGGTCCCGCCGCCGTGAGAGCCATGAGGTGCCCGATGATGGGCCCCGCCACGTAGTAAAGCCCAAAGGACAGACCCACCAGCCCCATAAACGCGATAAACACGGTCTTCCATTCGCTGATAAGCTTGCGCACCTTCATCAGGGTTCCCATGTGGACCAGGATGAACGGCATGACGAACCTAAAATAGGGATCCAGCGACGTTTTCGTGAAGATGTCCTTCGGGAGCCCGAACCAAAACGCCACCAAGAAAATCACGCCCGTGACGAATATCATGGAGAAAATTGCCTTCGTCTTGTTCGAGACGTAATCCCCGATGGCGTAGGCCAGCGCCACGACCGTCAAAAGCCCTGTGGCGACGTCCACCGGCTGCTTAACACTGAAAAAATCCCAAATCTCCTTAAATTCCACTTCCACCATCCTCCTCATAAACGAATAAGGTAATATTAATCATTTTATCACGACTAATCCCATCTTACAGAGAAAAAATCAAAATGAATTGTGAAAAGGCGTCCGCAAAAAAACGGTGAATGGGTGAATGATGGAAAACGGTAAAATAATGTTGACAATCTGCGGCGGGGGAGTGTACTCTTTGCGTGAGCGTCGTGCTCTTACGTCTATATCAAGGGGGTAAAAGCTTAATGAAGAAGTTTGTGTGTGAGATTTGCGGGTATGTACACGAGGGGAATGAACCACCGGCGAACTGCCCGCAGTGTAAGGCTCCGGCGGCGAAGTTCGCGGAGCAGAAGGCTGGGGAGTGGACCTGGGCCGACGAGCATCGCATCAGCGTGGCCAAGGGCGTTGACCCGGAGGTTGTGGAAGGACTTCGCGCCAACTTCACGGGCGAATGCACCGAGGTGGGCATGTACCTGGCGATGAGCCGTCAGGCCGACAGGGAGGGGTACCCGGAGGTAGCCGAGGCCTATAAGAGGATCGCTTTCGAGGAAGCCGAACACGCGGCGAAGTTCGCGGAGCTGCTGGGCGAGGTCGTTCACGCCGACACCAAGAAGAACCTCTCGCTTCGGCTGGAGGCGGAGAACGGCGCGACGGCAGGGAAGAAGAAACTCGCCTCCCGCGCGAAGGAATTGGGCTACGATGCCATTCACGACACGGTGCACGAGATGTGCAAGGACGAGGCGCGTCACGGCTGCGCCTTCGAGGGTCTGCTGAAACGCTACTTCAAGTAAATCCTTCCGCGCGCCGAAAAAGCCGCTCTAAAAGTAAAACCGCCGGCTGAGCCGGCGGTTCTTTCGCAGGGGGCCTTACCGCCACGCGGGCAAGTAAGAGCCCTCGAAGTACTCTTGGTAGACCTTCTTAACCTCGTCCGACTGGTAGGCCCGGACAACCCGCTTGCAGAGTTCGCTGTCCAGGTCTTTTGTCCGGGCGGCGATGACGTTTACGTAGCCTTTGTCTTTATAGAAGCTCAAGTCGTCGTAGAAGATAGAGTCCTTGGCGGGGCTCAAACCAAAGTCCAGGGCGTAGTTGCCGTTGATGACTCCCGCCGCTACGTCGGGAAGTATCGATGGAACCTGGGCGGCGTCCACCGGCACGATTTCGATTTCCAACGGGTTCGACGCGATGTCCGTCGTCTCGTACAGCCTGTTTTCCACCGCCCTCAGACCGATAAGCCCAGTGCCCTGCAGCACCACAAGAGCCCGTCCCGTGTTCACCGCGTCGTTGGGAATGGCCACCTTGTCGCCTTTTTTCAGGTCCTTCACGCTCTTGATCTTCTTCGAATACACGCACATGGCGGAAAGGTACGTGTCGCCGATCGCTGAAATCCTGTAGCCATGCGTCTTGCTTTCGTTGTTCAGGTAGTTGTAATGCTGGAAGGCGTTCAAGTCAATCTCGCCCGCGTCCAGCGCCGCGTTGGGCAGAGTATAGTCGGAAAAATTCACTAATTCAATCTCAATACCCTCCGCCGCCAGTTTCTTGACCACGGGCGCCCATATTTCCTCGTCGCTCTCACCCACTATTCCCACCTTGACCTTTTCCGCCGTCTCACCAAAACCGACTGACAGAATCAGCACCGCGAATAACGCGAAAAGCGTTTTCAAAAATTTCATTATTTTTCCCTCCATGCCGGCAGATAAGAACCTTCAAAGTACTCCTGAAAAACCTTCTTGACCTCGTTCGTCTGATACGCCGCGGCAACTTTCTTGAAAACGTCCTTGTCGGCGTCTTGTATTCTGGCAGCGATCACGTTGATGTAACCGTTATCCTTGTAAAAACTCAGATCGTCGTAAAAGATAGAGTCCTTGGCGGGACTCAGCCCGAAGTCTAAGGCATAGTTGCCGTTGATGACCCCCGCCGCCACGTCGGGAAGTATCGATGGAACCTGGGCGGCGTCCACCGGAACAAACTCAATCTCGAGCGGGTTCTCCGCCACATTTGTCACCTCAGGGGTCTTGCCGGCGGCGGGGTCGAGTTTGATGATCCCCGCGCCTTGCAGCACCGTCAGCGCGCGTCCCTGGTTGATCAGGTCGTTAGGGAACGCTATTTTATCCCCTTTTTTCAAGTCTTTCACATTCTTGATTTTTTTGGAATACAAGCACATAGCGGAAAGAAACGTATCGGCAATCGCGGTGATCCTGTATCCCTTGGTCTTGATTTCATTGTTCAAATAAGTGTGGTGCTGAAAGGCGTTCAGGTCGATTTCCCCGGCGTCCAGAGCCGCGTTCGGCAGCGTGTAGTCGGCGAAGTTCACCAACTCGATATCGATGCCCTCGCCCGCCAGTCTTTTGATGACCGGCGCCCATATCACCTCGTAGCTTTCCCCCACAATGCCCACTTTGAGCTTGATTCTCTCGGCGGCCTCACTCGAAATGGCCGAAAAAAGCAGCGCACTTCCCAAGATAAAAAACAGCGAAATTTTTCTCATGATTTTTCCCTCCATCTTTTAAGGAGCTTGCCTCTAGGGGCTTGCCCCTAATGTGTGTGTTTTTTGGCGATGAGGTTGCCGATGATTTGAATCACGTTCACAATCACCACAAGGGTGAGCACTGTCACGTAGGTAACGTCGAGCTGGTTGCGCTGGTGGCCGTAGCGTATCGCGAAATCACCCAGGCCCCCGGCTCCCACCGCGCCGGCCATAGCGCTGAGGCCAATCAGGTTGATCGCCGTGATGGTGGCGCCGCGGGCGATTCCTGGCAGGCTTTCCCTCAGGTAGACGCGGAAGATGATCTCCACCGGGCCGGAACCCATGGACTGCGCGGCTTCCACCAGTCCCCGGTCAACCTGCGCAAGGGCTGCCTCCACCTGACGGGTGAAAAACGGCACCGTGCCAAACACCAGCGGAACAATTGCCCCTTTCACGCCTATCGCCGATCCCATGATCCACCGTGTCAGGGGAATAAGCCCCGCCAACAAAATGATGAAGGGAATCGAGCGGAAGAAGTTCACGGTTTTGTCCAGAGTTTGATATACTGCCGGGCGCGGAATCACACCCCCCTTCTTGGTTGCTGTCACGACGATACCAAGGAAAAGTCCCAGCGTGAAGGCCAAAACCCCCGAACATCCCACCATGACCAGCGTTTCCTCAATTGATCTAAAAAACACCGGCCACTTCGACGCCACGTTGGGCGTCAATTCGTTCAGCAGTTTCAGCAGGGCCTCCACTGGCGATCACCTCCACTCCAACGTTTTTGCCTCGCAGGAAGGTGAGGGCAGCCTCGATGTCCCTGCCCTTCCCGCTGACGATGAGGACGAGTCCGCCAATCGGCGCGTTCCCCAGAAATTCCACGTCTCCGAAAATGATGTTGGCCTCGATGTCGAAACGCCTCGAAATCGTTGAAACCAGGGCCTCTGAGACGTCCTTTTCGAGATATTTCAGCTTGACAATGCACTCGCCCGGCAAGAGCCTAACGAGAGGGTTGTCTTCGGCGAGCAGCGCGTAAATTTTCGAGAGGTTCGAGGTGGTGTCGATGAAGTCGCGGGTAATCCGCCTCTTGGGCGCCGCAAACACCGAAAACACGTCCCCTTCCTCCACCACCTCCCCGTTTTCCATGACGGCGACCCGGTCGCATATTTCCTTGACCACCTGCATCTCGTGGGTAATGACAACGATGGTGAGCCCCAGCTTCGAGTTCAGGTCCTTCAGGAGCTTTAGTATGGACAACGTGGTTTGAGGGTCCAGGGCGCTGGTTGCCTCATCGCAAAGCAGGATTCCTGGGTCATTAGCCAAGGCCCTGGCGATTGCCACACGCTGCTGCTGCCCCCCGCTGAGCTGCGAGGGATAAGAGTTTTTTTTATCCTCCAATCCCACCAGAGTCAGCAGGTCTCTCACCTTATCGGCTGTCTGCTTTTTACTCAGGCCGCTGTATTTCAGGGGGTAGGCGATATTTCCTGCCGCGGTGCGGGAGGCGAAGAGGTTGAATTGCTGGAAGATCATCCCGATTTTTTTGCGGGTACCGCGCAGCTCCCGTCCAGAAAGCGCGGTGAGTTCTACGCCGTCCACGAACACTTTGCCGTTGGTGGGACGCTCCAACAGGTTAATGCAACGCACCAGCGTCGATTTTCCCGCGCCGGAGAAGCCGATAATGCCATACACCTCCCCTCGCCCGATTTTCAAACTCACATTCTTGATAGCCTCCACGGAATTCCCCTCCGCCTCGAAGGCTTTGCTGACGTTTTCCAGTACGATCATCTTTAGCCATCCCCAGAGCAATTGTTTTTCGGTAAAAGGTAAAAAGGCAAAAAAATTTGGAAGCCCCGCTTGGAAGCTCCCAAAGATGCCCGCGTCTCGTCACGAAACCACGCGTTTCCCGCCCTCAAAGGCGAAACCCGTCACCGGGCGCGCGGCATCGTGCGCTGCAGGCATCTTGGAAGCGCATCATCGACATTCGCATGCCCAAACAAACAAAACGTGTTTTCCCGTGCCCGCTTATATTTCCGTTCATATTTCTCACCTCCTAAAATTATAGAATAAGGCCCCAAAGTCTCTGTTCAACACTTCCTCTAAAAAACACGCCATCACGATAAACACATATGATTCACAAAATTGATTTATTTAGTATGAATTATATCGTGGTACTATACCACGATTTTGCGGCTTGTCAATATTTGAGGAAGCGCTGATTAATGGGTTCGGCCTGAGGCTCCTCGGGGTCCGAGACCCTGGGGCGTGGGGCAGAGCCCTGCGGCTTTCTTTATTTGCCCGCGTTCTGTTTCCTTCCGGCCAAACCGATCAAAATCGCTGCTGCCAGCGCGCACAAACCGCTTACCGTTCCGGTGCTGCACCCGCCGCCGCCTCTGCCTCTTCTTTCGCCTTCGCCCTCGCCGCCTCCGCCAGCTCCGCCTCCTGTGGTAGTGCCGCCGTAACCGATATCCGCGCCTCTGTATTCGGGGTTTCCGTCCTTGCCTTTGCCGCCTGTGGCGTTTACCACGGCGGTGGGGTCGATGACAATCGTTGTCGCCTCGCCCGCCGAACCAACCGCGCCACCGCTGCCGATGCCCGCTCCGCCGCCGCCCCATGCCGCGTCGCCGCCTCTGGCTGTGACTCTGGCGTCGCCGGTGATGGTAATGGCGCCGGACGCCCCCGACGCGCCTTCGCCGCCGCCGCCGCCAATCCCGGCTCCACCGCCGCCGGCGGTCATTATGCCATAGTTGCCATAATGGAATCCGCTATTGCCGCCTGTGGCGGTTACCGTACCGCCGCTGATGGTGATGACGCCGCCAGCGCTGCCTTGGCCGCCGCCAATGCCAGCACCGCCGCCGCGGAGGTCGCTGCCGCCTGTGGCGGTTACCATGCCGCCTTTGATGGTGATGGCGCCGCTGATACCAGCGCCGCCGCGGTAATTTCGGCCGCCGCTGGTGGCGGTGGCGTTCACCGTGCCGCCGTTGATGGTGACAGCACCGTCGCTAATTCCATCACCACCACCGCCTAGGGCAGTTACCATGCCGTCGTTGATGGTGATGGTCCCGTCCCTTTTGAGAGCGCCAATACCAAACGAGCCTACGGCGTTCACCGTGCCGCCGTTAATGATGATAGCTCCGCCGCCCCCTTCGAGGTTGCCAATACCAACACCGTGCCCCATGGAGCCGCCGCCGGTGGCGTTCACCGTGCCGCCGTTAATGGTAATGGTTCCGCTTTTGTAGTAGGAGCCAATACCAACACCATTCCTCATGAAGGCGCCGCCGGTGGCGTTCACCGTGCCGCCGTTGATGGTGACGGTTCCGCCCCCTTCAATGGCGCCAATACCAATACCGCCTCGGCTAGGGCTGACGACGGCATGCACTGTGCCGCCGTTGATGGTGATGGCTCCGCTTTCGCGGTGGGAGCCAATACTAATATTCATATCAGAAAGGCTTCCGCTGACGGCATGCACCGTGCCGCCGTTGATAGTGAGGTCGCCGGGACCGCCAATGGTAAAAAGCCCTCTCGCTCCTTTGGGGTCGACACTCAGCTTACCTTCTGACTCACTAGTGGACTGGGCGTATAGCGTCAGGCTGCTCCCCTTGCTCATGACAATACTCTCGGCAGACATGTCCGCCCCGTCTCCAAGTATCAGGTGGACGTCGCCGCCGCGTGCCTCGATATAGCCGCAGCCAAGCGCGCCGCTTGCCAAGTACCAGCCAGGGGCCAGCACCCGGTAGCCCGTGCTGGTCAAGTCGGCCGCCGCGGGTGCGATTTGCGGCTCTCCGGCTGCGTCCAGGTAGGGTACGTTAGTCGCCGCCCCTGCGGGCATGGGCGGCAGGGCTGACAAGCCCGCTAAAAACGCGAAAACGATAAAAAAGCACGCTTTGCAAAGGGAAGAGCTATACTTTTTTACGCCATAAACCGCCCGAAACGTCCATAAAGTTTTCAATATCGTGTTACCTCCTGGTATAAAATTTAAGAAAGATAAAAAACTTAAGGAAGCGCTGATTAATGGGGTTCTTAGGAGCCTCAGGCCCCTTGGGGTCCGAAACCCCCAAGCGGGGTGCGGGCGAAGCCCCACAAAGGGTTAATCAGCGTTTCCTAATTATACCAGCAATTCAGCGGAGGCCGCGTGGTACACTTTGTGCGGCGGAGGCCGCGAAAATTTTTTTGGATTTGGGGAGATTGGAATGAACGAAATCGAACGCCGCATGGGTGAACTTTACGGGGAGCTGGCGCGCCACTCACGGCTCTATTACGAGAAGGACGCCCCCATCATCTCCGACGCGGAGTACGACGCCCTCCTGCAGGAGCTGCTGAAACTGGAACGGGAGCGCCCCGACCTGGCGCGGCTTGATTCCCCGACCAAACGAGTGGGGGGCGCGGTGCTGGAGAAGTTCGAGAAGGTGGAGCACGAGCGTCCCATGCTGTCCCTGGACAACGTCTTCGGCGCGGAGGAACTGAAGGGCTTCGCCGATCGCGTGGAGGCGGCAGGTGAGGCCTTCGTCTGCGAGATGAAGATTGACGGACTGGCCGTGTCCCTGCTCTACGAGGACGGGGTGTTTGTCCGGGGGGCCACCCGCGGGGACGGACGCGTGGGGGAGGACGTGACGGAGAACCTGCGCACGGTAAAGAACCTGCCTTTGCGTCTTGAGCCCCCTGTTCCCGGCAGGCTGGAGGTGCGCGGCGAGGTGCTGATTCCGCGGGACCAGTTCGCCGAACTGAACCGAACGCGGGAAGAAAATGAGGAGTCCCTTTTCGCTAACCCGCGCAGCGCGGCGGCGGGAAGCCTGCGGCAGTTAGACTCCAAAATCGCCGCGGCGCGGGGCTTGGGGATATTTCTTTACTACCTCGCGGACGCCGAAAAGCTGGGGATTCACCGGCACAGCGACGCGCTCTCTTGGCTGGCCGTGCGGGGGCTGCCCGTCCAGGAGGCCTGGGCGCGCTGCGAGACCTTAGAAGAGGTGGAAGCTTTTATCGAAAAATGGCGGGAGAAGCGCTATGGACTGAACTACGTCACGGACGGCGTCGTCGTCAAGCTAGATGACATTTTCCTTTGGGAGAAGCTGGGGGCCACCTCCCACGCGCCCCGGTGGGCCGTGGCCTTTAAGTACCCGCCGGAGGAGGTGTTCACGCGCGTTTTGAGCATCGACGTCTCCGTGGGGCGCACGGGGGTACTGACGCCCGTGGCGAACTTGGAGCCGGTGCGCCTCGGCGGGACGACGGTGCAGCGCGCCGGGCTTCACAATGAGGATGAAGCGCGCCGTAAGGACGTTCGCGTTGGGGACAGGGTGAGGGTTCACAAAGCAGGGGAAATCATCCCGGAGGTCGTCGGCGTGGACCTGGACGCGCGGACAGGCGCGGAGGTTCCCTTCGAAATGCCGGAGAAGTGCCCCGCCTGCGGCTCACCGGCCGTGCGCCTGCCGGGAGAAGTGGCCGTACGGTGTCTCAACCGGGGTTCATGTCCCGCTCAGTTAAAGGAAAGTCTTCGCTACTTCGCCTCCCGGGGCGGCATGGACATCCGAGGGCTCGGCGGCAAGCTGGCGGAGCAGCTTATCGAGAAAAAAATCATCGGGAACCTGGCCGACATCTACGCGCTGACTGCGGAGACCCTGAAGAGTTTGGAGCGTATGGGAGAGAAGTCCGCGAAGAACCTGGCGGAGGCCATAGAAAAATCGAAGAAGCGCCCCCTTTCGGCGCTGCTGACGGCGTTGGGAATTCGCTTTGTGGGAGACAAGGTGGCGGACATTCTGGCCGGGCATTTCGGCTCGATGAAGGCGTTGCGGGGCGTGTCGGAGGAGGAGCTGGCCCTGGTCGATGGTATCGGCCCCGTGATCGCCTCGTCGGCAGCGGCCTTCTTTCGCGATAAGGCTAACCAGGAACTCTTGAAGCGTCTCGAAAAAAATGGCGTCAACATGATCGGAGAGGTAAAAATTCAGCAAGGGTGGGTTTTTTCAGGCATGACGGTGGTTTTCACGGGGGAGCTGACCTCCGTCGCGCGGGACGAGGCGGTGCTCCGCGTCAAAGAGCTGGGAGGCAAAGCGACGGGCAGCGTCAGCGCGAAGACGTCCTTGGTGGTGGCGGGCGAAAAAGCCGGTACCAAACTGGAAAAGGCAAAAAAACTGGGAATCCGGATCATCAACGAGGCCGAATTCCTGGAAATGCTAAACAAACGAGTTTTTAAAGATTCACGCCCCTCAAGCGAGGTTGGGGGCAGAGTCCCTTCCTAATGGAGGTAAACATGAACATCAAACTGCTGCGAAAAGAGGAACAATCCGCCGGCATGTGGGCGGGCGGGACGACGACGCAACTGGCAATATGGCCTCCGGAGTCGGACTACAAGCGGCGCGATTTTCTGTGGCGCGTGAGCACGGCCCGCGTGGACTTGAAGGAAAGCGTCTTTACGTATCTACCCGGCTTTCACCGATTTTTGATGATTTTGGAGGGCGAGGTGCGCCTGACTTATAAAGGACGCCGCAAGGCAGTCTTAGGACCCTTTGGTCAGGACGAGTTCGAGGGCGATTGGACGACGATCTCGCGGGGTCGCTGCGTCGATTTCAACCTAATGACGGCGCCGGGGTGTGAGGGGCGTCTCACGGCGCTCCCGCCCGTCCCAGGTGAAGCGGCCTTCGACCTTTTCGCCCCCTTGGACGAAGAAAGAAAACTCTTCTCTCAAATTATTGAGGCCGTCTACTGCCTGCGCCCCGGCGTACTGGCACGGGTTCGGGAGGGGGATGAAAAGAGCTTTGAGGCCGTGCTGGAGCAGGGGGACTTTCTGCTGCTCCAGCTTTTGGCGTCACACGAAAATTCGGGTACTCCCCGCGCTTTTTTCGGTAATGTTGACGGAGATCTCCCCTGGGGAGTCCGCGCAACGATCAAGCAGAGGGTTTAGCTCGAAGGTTTTACGCATCAGGCGCGGGTTTTGCGGCCACGGCGCGGGCGTGCCTGCTGCGAATGGCCGCGACCAAAAGGATCGGCACGACCACCAGCGGCGTGGAAACGTAGCCTACCCAGGTATAGCCCTGGCTGATCAGCTGGATCAAACCAAAGCTCGCAACGCACCAGGAGACCGCCACGTACACTGCCGACGAGATGATGTCCGTCTTGCGGGAAGCCGCGCCGGTGTGCTTCATCCACCAGGCCGAGATGCGCCGCGCGCCGCCGTAGATGAGCCCGACGCCCGTGGAGATCACCGCTAACAGGATGATCATGGAGACCAGGGCCACCCCCACGCTGCCGCCTCCGCCGTGCTGGGTAATGTAAGTGATGGGCGTTTCTTCGTCCAAGACTGCGGGATAATGGGTCAGCACGCCCGTCGTGGCCAAGACCATCACGCCGGCGTTGACGGTAAATCCCGCGAAGGCCGCTTTCCTCACGTCGGCCTGGGTACGCAGGGCGTCGGCCACGGCGGTGTAGGCTCCAATTAAGGAACACTGAAGCCCCGCGTATTTGACGCTCTGCCACATCGCGGCCCAAAAACCCCCATTTGACGAGGGCAGGCTCTCAACCACCGCCAGCAGCTTCGGGAAATTCACGACCAGGTTCGACGTGTAGATCACAAGCATTCCTGAAATGATCAGAATTGCCATGACCGTAGCCGCTTTACGGACCGTCTCCGCGCCCCAGATCGTCAGGACGAAGATCAGCGCAGCGAGTCCCACCGTGGCGACGCTGTAGGGGATCGCCGGGACCTGCTGGACAAGGAGCGTGCCGCCCGTGGCGAAGGCCACCCCCGTGGCCAATAGCAGGATGATCAAGTACATGACCTCGACGGCGGCCGAGAAAAAGGGTTCGAGCACCCCCAAGGGCTTGAAGTAGGCGACGCTCCAGTTTCTGTAGTCGTAAAGCCTCTCCCGCACAGAAAAAGTCCAGGCGCAGTAGAGCATCAGGGTAATGATTCCCACAGAAATGAGCGGCGTGAACACCGCGTACCACCCGTACTGCACGTAAAAATCCAACAACTGCCTGCCACTGGCAAACCCTCCGCCGAAATGCGTGGTGAACCACACAAAAGCCACTGCCCAGACTCCCCATGCTGTCTTGTTCGACACGTAAAATCCCTCCTGTATCAGCACTTCCTAAACTCGTTCATTACTTTGTGCGTCACGTCTGAACAAATTGTAATAACAGGAAATTCTAAACTTTCTTTCTCTGCTTGTCAACCTCTAAGCGGGGCGTTTGCCCTGGGGGCGTGGGGCGGAGCCCCACAAGGGGTTAATCAGCGTTTCCTTTACTTGCCTTATTGTCTACATCCCAAGGTCGGCAAACTCTAAAGCCGAGCAAGTCCTAAGCACACCCACTTTGGCCTGGCAGCGATTTGCTAACCGCACAGCGCTATAAAATGAGAGAGGCGATGGAGAAGTAAACGATGAGCCCGCCGGCGTCAACGAGGGTGGTGATGATGGGTGCAGCCATTAGAGCGGGGTCGGCTTTCAGCCATTTGGCCAAAAGCGGGAGCATGCTGCCGATGGTTTTCGCCAAGATAACGGTGGTGAAAAGGCTCACACCAATGGCGACGGCGAGTCGCGGATCTCCGCTCACGAGCCACTTATACGCCACGTTAAACATGCCCAGCACGATCCCAACGAGGGCGCTGACCCGAAGTTCCTTCCAGAGGATGCGGAGCCCGTCGGAGAGGTGGAGTTCGCCTATGGCCATTCCACGGATGATGACGGTTGAGGACTGGGCTCCGGCGTTCCCGCCGGTGTCCATCAGCATGGGGATCGAGGCGATCAAAGCGGGCAGGTTTTGGAGTACCTCCTCGTAGTGGGTGATGATCCCGCCCGTGCAGATGCCGGAAATCATCAAGACCAGGAGCCAAAAAATGCGTTTCTTTGCGATCTCAAGTACCCCCGACGTGAGATAAGGGTCGTCGGAGGGCTCGATAGCCGCCATTTTATAGAAATCTTCCGTGTTCTCTTCTTCCAAGACTTCCATCACGTCGTCCACCGTGATGATTCCCACCAGATGCCCCCCTGTATCCACCACGGGCAGGGCGATGAGATCGTATTTCTGGAATATAGCGGCTACGGCCTCGCGGTCGTCGCCGGTTGCCGCGCAGAGGACGTTTGTGCTCATAACGTCCCCCACTCGATCTGCCGCGTTGGCGAGCAGAAGGGTACGTACCGTCACAACCCCGTCCAAGACGCGTTTACCATCCACCACGTAGCAGGTGTAGATGGTCTCTTTGTCCATGCCCACTCGACGGATGCGCGCGAAGGCCTCTTCCACGGTCATTTCTTCCCTCAGGTCCACGTACTCCGTGGTCATGATGCTGCCCGCGGAGTCCTCATGGTACTGAAGAAGCTGGTTGATCTGTTTGCGCGTATCCTCGCTGGCGTTTTTCAGCACGCGCTTTACCACGTTGGCCGGCATCTCCTCGATAAAGTCCACAGCGTCGTCTAGAAAAAGGTCGTTGACGATGTGGGAGAGTTCCGGGTCAGTCAAAAGCCCGATGAGGTTCTCCTTAGTCTCCGCGGGCAGGTGAGAAAACACGTTCGCCGCCGCGTCCTTGGGCAGAGAGCGAAACAAGATGGCCTGCTGCTCCCGGTTTAAATTCTCGAATTCCTCGGCCAAGTCGAAGGCGTTAGCGTCCGCCAGGTGCTCTTTGAGTTCTTTGTGCTGTTTGCTCTCGATCAGTTGGATAATACTCACCGTCTCCATGCCGAAATACCTCCTTACGGTGCGGAGGCAACACGACACGACGATCCCGAAAAATGAAGGGCTTCACCTAGGTTTCGTCATGCGCGTGCACCACCGGTAAGATTCGAACTGCTGATAATGACTTTGGGGTAAATTAGCACCAGGTTCAGCGTCCACGCGCGTTCACTTCCTTTGTGAAAAATTTGGGGAACTCCGCCGCAAAGTGTCAAAGGCCCCTGACTCATTAGCTTTCGGCGGATAATCACTTTCTCTTTTTACTGATGAAATTGTTACTGGTATTGTATAGTATCTTATGGTGAGAGTCAAAGTCCTAACTTGATGTGTTTACCCTGAAGAGTTGAATTTCTCCTCTTGCTTTTTTAAAAAGGTTGTTTAAAATACTTAAGAAAGCACTGATTAATGGGGGTTCTTAGGGGCCTCAAGCCCCTAAGCAGAGCCCCGCAAGAGGTTAATCAGAGCTTCCTTAACATGCTCCTCCCGCCAAAGTGAGGATGATATTGTTATAAAATAATGCAAATTATCTCGATCAAGGAAATTGAATACTGTGAATTTTACGGATGTATACTTTGATTTAATTTGGTATAAATAAGTCTCAGGTCTGTACGCCCAGATAGGGCATTGTGTGGAGCAGCGCAGGTGCTGCCCCGTAAGATGGCAGGTCTCCTAAAAACAGTTTGGAGCGACTGAACCTCAATATTAAGCGGACATGGGGTTTAAGTTGGGTTTACCGAACGCAAGCTTCTGATAATCTGTGAGAGAACTCGTGGTAACGAAGCGAAACCGGCAATCCGCATTTACCTACACAAATTGCTGACTGGGGATGCCCTAGTTACATGGCGAAGGGGCGTAGTTATTGTGCAACTAAAGTTGAAGTTGATTAGGAGGAAAATCTTGAATGCAAACAACAATTGAAACTTTAGAAAGAATAAGCGAAAACTTAAAGAAAGG